>JBBRZV010000066.1:0-18193 GCA_038236365.1 Actinomycetales bacterium
CCATGTTGCCGGTGCCCTTGAACTCCTCGAAGATCACCTCGTCCATCTTGGAACCCGTATCGACCAGTGCCGTGGCCAGGATGGTCAGCGAGCCACCGTTCTCGATGTTGCGCGCGGCACCGAAGAATCGCTTCGGCGGGTACAGCGCGCTGGAGTCGACACCACCGGAGAGGATGCGCCCGCTCGCCGGGGCGGCAAGGTTGTAGGCACGGCCCAGTCGGGTGATCGAGTCGAGCAGGATGACGACGTCGTGACCCATCTCGACAAGGCGCTTGGCCCGCTCGATAGCAAGCTCGGCGACCGTCGTGTGGTCGGTGGCCGGCCGGTCGAACGTCGAGGCGATGACCTCGCCCTTGACCGCCCGCTGCATGTCCGTGACTTCCTCAGGACGCTCATCCACCAGGACAACCATGAGGTGGGCCTCGGGGTTGTTGGTCGTGATCGCGTTCGCGATGGCCTGCAGGATCAGCGTCTTTCCGGCCTTGGCCGGGCTGACGATCAGTCCGCGCTGGCCCTTGCCGATCGGAGCGATGAGGTCGATCAGCCGGGTCGAGAGGATGTTCGGCTCGGTCTCAAGGCGCAGTCGCTCCTGCGGGTATAGCGGGGTGAGCTTGCTGAAGTCGACGCGGCCGGCGGACTGTTCAGGGGTCAGGCCGTTGATGGTGTCCAGGCGTACGAGCGCGTTGAACTTCTGGCGAGCCGGAATCTGCTCACCCTCGCGCAGGACCCGCACAGCGCCGGTGACGGCGTCACCCTTGCGCAGGCCGTTCTTCTTGACGATGCCCAGTGGCACATAGACGTCGTTCTCGCCGGGCAGATAGCCGCTGGTGCGCAGGAACGCGTAGCTGTCGAGCACCTCGAGGATGCCGGCCACGGGGACCAGGACGTCGTCTTCCTGGATGACCTCGACGGACTCATTCTGGCCACCGAAGGTCTCGCCCGACCCTCCACGACGCTTGCGGTCGCGACTGCGCTGACGGTTCCGACGGCGACCGCCGGGGACGTCGTCATCCTGGTCGTATCGGCCCCTGTTGTCCTGCTGATGCTGACGGTTGTCGTTCTGGCCGCTCTGCTGACGGTTGTCATTCTGGCGGTTGTCCTGCTGACCGCCATGCTGGCGGGTGTCGCTCTGGCCGCCTTGCTGACGGTTCTCGTTCTGGCGGTTGTCCTGCTGGCCGCCCTGCTGACGGTTCTCGTTCTGGCGTCCGTTCTGCCGGCCACCCTGCTGGCGGTCGTTCTGCCGCTGCGGGCGCCCATCTTGGCGAGAGGTGTCATCGCGTGGTGGGGCTTCAGCGGGAACCGCGGTCTCTGTCGGTGCCTGATTCGCGTCAGACGTGGCTGCGCCGTCATCTGCCGGAGAGTGCATGACGGGTCGCTGTGCCCGACGGGAGGTGCGAACCGGACGCTCGGCGGCGGGCGGAGCCGTCTGAGTCGCCGGCTCTGAAGACGAGGATGCTGCAACGGCCGGTTTCGACGAGGAACCGCCGGACTGGCGAGCCTTGATCGCAATGACCAGGTCGCTCTTGCGCATCTTGGCCGTTCCGGTCAGGCCCAGGCCGCCGGCCAAGCCCTGGAGCTCCGCCAGCTTCATGGTGCTGAGACCGCCGACGCGCTTCGGCGTCTCGTCGGCGCCAGTGGTTGGCGCGCCGTCGAGAGTAGTGGTGTTTGTCACGAAGGATCCTTCCCCCTCGTTTTCGGTCCACGCAGAATGCCGGACCGGGGATGTGGTGTCAGGCAAAACCCTGACCGTGGGAAACCACATGAGCCGGCGTGACAACGCCGCATGTGTCAAGAAAGACACACTTGCGTAGTGGTTTGTACACCTGCTGTGATCAGCTCGCTCAAAGGATGAACGGCGATAACGTCCGGGTGTGCACTCAATATAACACCCCAACCCAGCCTTCGTGGCCCGGGCGCGGCGCCTGAGCAAACTCTTTCGGGCTGGCCGGGTCGCTCGTCAGCCCGAGAGTCTTTCGAGGCCCGCGCCGCTGACCGGTATCCCGGGCTCGAGCACCCGCCAGACCGACTGGTCTGCCATTGCCCGTGCGTCCTCGAGCTGAGCCAGCGTGGTGAGGACAAGGACGCTGGGTCCGGCACCGGAGATGACAGCGGCGTGTCCCTTGCCACGGAGGGCATCCAGCAACGCCATCGAGTCCGGGAAGGATGACCGTCGCTGTTCCTGGTGGAGCCAGTCGCGCGTAGCCGGCAACAAGAGCTCGGGGTGACGGGTCACTGCCTCGACCAGCAGGCCGACCCGTGCAGAGTTCAGCGCGGCAACGCGAAGGGGTATCTGCTGGGGCAGGGCCGCACGCGCGACCGCCGTCGCCAGCTGTGCTGCAGGGACGAACACCAGGGGTATGACGTCCCCGACCACCTCGAGCTGGACGGAGTGGATCACCCCGGGGTCGAGATCATCGGCCCACGAAAGGGTCATCCCGCCGAAGATGCTCGCGGAGGAGTTGTCCGGGTGACCCTCCATCGCGGCCGCCACGTTGTTGGTGAACGCGCGGTCAAAGCTGTCGTCAGCGCGATCCCCCTGGGTCGAAATGTCACACAAGCCTTGCGCGGCAACAACTCCGGCCACGATCGAGGTCGCCGACGACCCCAGACCCCGGCCTTGGGGGACGGCGTTTCGACAGCTCAGGTGCAGGCCGGCCGGGGGCCGGACCCCGAGCTGCTCCCACGCTTTGAGCATGGCTCGATGCACCAGGTGTCGCTCGTTGCAGGGCAGCTCGCCAGCGCCCTCACCCTCAACGTCGATGCTCAGAGTCGGCTCGGCGCTCACCGTGACGACGTACTCGTCCCAGATGCCCAGTGCCAGGCCGATCGAGTCGAACCCCGGCCCGATGTTGGCACTGCTGGCCGGCACCCGGACGCGGACCGAAGAGCCTGGGACCAGTGTGACGGCGGCCATCAGCTCTCAAGTCCGAGCGCGTTGGCGGCGGTGTGGGCGTCAACGGGCACACGCGTCGGGACGACCTCGATCCCGCTGGCGTCCTTGAGCGCCCACGCGGGGTCCTTGAGCCCGTGGCCGGTTACCGTGCACACGATGCGCGAACCTGCGGGGACGAGACCGGCGGCGTGTGCGGCAAGCAGCCCGGCGACGCTGGCGGCAGACGCTGGCTCGACAAAGATGCCTTCCCTGGACGACAGGAGACGGTGGGCGGCGAGGATCTGGGCATCGCTGACGGCGTTGATCAGCCCGCCGGAGTCATCGCGTGCCTCCACGGCCTGTCGCCACGACGCAGGGTTGCCGATGCGGATGGCGGTGGCGATGGTCTCGGGATGGTCGATCGGATGTCCTGCGACGATCGGCGCCGCGCCCTCGGCCTGGAAGCCCCACATCTTGGGCAGCTGCGTTGCAGGACCAGGGTTTTCGCTGTCGCGGTGGTACTCACGGTAACCTCGCCAGTAGGCCATGATGTTGCCCGCGTTACCGACGGGAAGGCAGTGGATGTCAGGTGCGTCGCCCAGGACATCCACGACCTCGAAGGCCGCGGTCTTCTGACCCTCGATCCGTGCCGGGTTGACGGAGTTGACCAGATCGACGGGGAAGGACTCAGCCAGCTTGCGGGCCAACGTCAGGCAGTCGTCGAAGTTGCCGTCGACTTGCAGCAACGTCGCCCCGTGCGCGATGGCCTGACTGAGCTTGCCCATCGCGATCTTGCCGTCGGGCACCAGCACGCCGCAGGTCATGCCGGCCTTGGTCGCGTAGGCAGCCGCCGAAGCGCTGGTGTTGCCGGTCGAGGCGCAGATGACAGCCTTGACCCCACGCCGCGCCGCCACCGAGATTGCGGTGGTCATGCCACGGTCCTTGAACGACCCCGTCGGGTTGACGCCTTCGTACTTGACGAAGACCTCGGCGCCAACCAGAGCTGAGAGATGAGCAGCGTGGATGAGGGGGGTCCCACCCTCCCCGAGGGTCACGACGGGTGCTCCTTCGAGCGAAGGCAGCCGGTCGCGATACTCCCGGATGACTCCGCGCCAGAGATGGGCCATGATCACTCGCCTTCAACGCGCATCACCGAGGTGACGCGACGGACTGTTGACAGGTCTGCCAACGCATCGACAGTGGCCGACAGCGCCGCATCAGATGCGGTGTGGGTGACCACGACCAGGCTCGCGCGCCCCTCGTCAGGGCTCTCCCGATCAGGTTCAAGCGGCTGCTGTCGAACGGTCTCGATCGAGACGTTGTGCTCGGCGAACGCCAATGCCACCTGCGCGAGCACACCTGGTCGGTCAGCCACGTCGAGACTGATGTGATAGCGGGTCTGGGCCAGACCCATCGCGAGGATCGGCAGGTCCGCGTAGGCCGACTCCCCCGATCCGCGACCGCCAACGACCTTGTGACGGGCGACGGCGACGACGTCGCCGAGAACGGCTGAGGCGGTCGGGTCCCCACCTGCGCCGCGGCCATAGAACATGAGCTGTCCGGCGGACTCGGCCTCGACGAAGACCGCGTTGAAGGCCTCTCGCACACCGGCCAGGGGGTGTGCTCGCGGGATCATCGCCGGATGCACGCGCACCGAGATGCCGTCCACTCCCTCATCGCTCTTGATGCGCTCGCAGATCGCGAGAAGCTTGACCACACAGTCCATCTCGCGGGCTGCCGTGATGTCGGCGGCACTGACGTCGGTGATGCCCTCGCGATGGACATCCTTGGCGCTCACGCGGGTATGGAACGCCAGGGAGGCCAGGATCGCGGCCTTGGCGGCGGCGTCGAACCCCTCAACGTCCGCGGTCGGGTCAGCCTCGGCATACCCCAGGGCCTGCGCCTGTTCGACGGCGTCTCCAAAGCTGGCGCCGGTCGTGTCCATCTTGTCGAGCACGTAGTTCGTGGTGCCGTTGACGATGCCCAGAATTCGCTGGACCTCGTCACCGGCGAGCGACTCGCGTAAGGGGCGCAGCAGGGGGATCGCCCCAGCGACGGACGCCTCGTAGTACAGGTCGGCGTCCGATTCCTGTGCGGCCTGGTAGAGGCGCGGGCCGTCCTCCGCCAGCAGTGCCTTGTTGGCGGTCACGACGCTGGCCCCGTGCTTCATCGCCCGCAGGATCAGGCTGCGCGCCGGCTCGATGCCGCCGATGACCTCAACGACGATGTCAGCCCTGGTCACGAGCTCTTCGGCGTCGGTGGTGAACAACGAGGCGTCGACTCCCGTCACCGAACGGACCTTCTCCGGGCGGCGGACTGCGACCCCCACGATCTCGAGGGGGCGCCCGATGCGGGCGGCGAGGTCCACCGAGTGCTCGGTCAACAGCCGGGCCACCGCTGAGCCGACGACGCCGCATCCGAGCAGGGCGACGCGCAATGGCTTCGTCTGCCTGTGGCTCTCGCTCACGATCGCTCCCTCAGGTCTGGATCCGGTGGGTTCCGCAGTCCGGATCTCGCCGGTTGGTCGTGCTCATCCTGCCTTGTCCACCCCGTGGACACCGGCGGTTCCGGCATTCGGTCAGTCGACGTCCAGCGCCAACAGGTCCTCGATCGTCTCGCGGCGCACGATTGCACGGGCCGCACTCTGCCGCACCGCGACCACCGGTGGACGGGGCTGATGGTTGTACTGGCTGGAAAGGCTCCGGCAGTAGGCGCCGGTGCCCGGGACTGCCAGCAGGTCCCCGGCCCTGATGTCGGAAGGCAGGAACTCGTCCTTGACCACGATATCGCCGCTCTCGCAGTGCTTTCCGACAACCCGGGCCAGCGTGGGCCCCGCATCGCTGGAACGACTGGCGATCGTGCACGAGTAGTCGGCGTCGTAGAGCGCAGGACGGATGTTGTCGCTCATCCCACCGTCGACCGCCACATAGGTGCGCGAGGCGTCGCCATCGAGCAGCACCTCCTTGACGGTCCCCACCTCGTAGAGCGTGAACGTCGACGGCCCGGCTATCGCACGACCGGGCTCGATCGAGATCTTCGGGACTGGCAACCCCTCTGCCCGGCACTCCCGTTCGACGATCTGGGCCATCCCCTGCGCCAGCTCCCGAGGCGACAACGGGTCGTTCTGTGTGGTGTAGGCAATGCCGAAGCCACCACCGAGGTCGAGCTCGGGAAGCTGGATGCCATGCTCTCGCGCCACGTCCACGTGCAGCTCAAGGACGCGACGGGCCGCGACCTCGAAACCGCTGGTGTCGTAGATCTGGCTGCCAATGTGGGAGTGCAGACCCAAGAGGGACAGGTATGCCGGGTGCTGGAGGATGCGGCGAACCGCCTCAGCCGCCTGTCCCCCGGCGAGGCTGAAGCCGAACTTCTGGTCCTCGTGTGCGGTGGCGATGTACTCGTGGGTGTGGGCCTCGACGCCGACGGTGACCCGAACCATGACAGGGGCGATAAGACCTAGCCGCCGAGCACCGTCCGCCACCCGGTCGATCTCCTCGAAGGAGTCGACGATGGTGCGACCCACTCCGTATCGGAGCGCAGCCTCGATCTCGGCAGCGCTCTTGTTGTTGCCGTGAAAGCCGATCTGGTCAGGCGGGAACCCCGCCCGGATCGCCACTGCCAGCTCTCCGCCGGAGCAGACGTCGAGGTGCAGGCCTTCTTCGTGGATCCATCGCGCCACGGAGGTGCACAGGAACGCCTTGCCCGCGTAGTAGACGTCGGCGCCGCCGCAGAGATCCTGGAACGCGTCGTTGAAGGAGTCCTTGAACTCCCTTGCACGAGAGCGGAAGTCATCCTCGTCAATGACGTATGCCGGTGTGCCGAACTCGCTGGCCACCTCGCGGACGTCGAGGCCACCGACGGTCAGGGCACCCGCTTCTCCGCGACGAACTGAATGGGCCCAGATCTGGGGGACCAGAGCGTTGACATCCTCAGGGGCGCGCAGCCACGAGGGGCCGTGATGACCACCTTCGGCGTGTAGAGCACCGGCCTCATGGGTGGGCATCAGAGCCGATCCGGGGACGAGACCCCAAGCAGGGCAAGGCCGTTGGCCAAGACTGTCCGCGTGGCTTCGTTGAGCCATAACCGTGTGCGGTGCAGGTCGGTGATCTCCTCGTCGGCCTCGCGCGGACGGACCCGGCACTCGTCATACCACTTGTGGAAATGCCCCGCGAGATCTTCGAGGTAGCGCGCGACCCGATGTGGCTCGCGCATGCTGGCCGCCTGGGCGACGACGCGGGGGAAGTCGCCAAGGATCGCGATGAGCGCCGCCTCCGTGTCATGGGTGAGTAGCGAGGGGTCGAAGCCGCCGGCGAGGTGAACGCCGTCCTCAGCGGCCAGCTTGGTGATGTTGCACGTCCTCGCATGGGCGTACTGCACGTAGAAGACGGGGTTGTCGTTGGAGCGCTTGCGCAGATCCTCACCGTCCAGCGAGAGCGGAGAGTCGGCCGGATAGCGGGCCAGCGAGTAGCGCACTGCGTCCGACCCGATCCACGAGATGAGGTCGCGCATCTCGATCATGTTGCCGGCTCGCTTGGCCATCCGCGCGCCGGCGATACTGACCAGCTGGCCGATCCTGATCTCGATGTTGTGCTCAGGATCGTCGCCGGCACAGGCCACAATGGCCTTCAGCCGGTTGACGTAGCCGTGGTGGTCGGCGCCGAGCATGTAGATCTTCTCGGGAAAACCGCGGTCCTTCTTGCTCAGGTAGTAGGCGGCGTCGGCCGCGAAGTAGGTTGGCTCCCCGCTGGCCCGGATGAGCACGCGGTCGCGGTCGTCATCGAAGCTGGTGGTTCGCAGCCAGACCGCACCCTCGGAGTCATAGACGTGTCCCTGCTCGCGTAACCGGGCAACGGCTTGCTCAACGGCCCCGCCCTCGTGCAGGGAGGACTCGGAGAACCAGACGTCGAAGTGGACGCCGAACGAGACCAGCACCTCGCGGATCTCGGCCAGCTGGAAATGGTAGCCGAGGTCACCCGCGAGTTGGAGGGCCTCAGCCTCGGGGAGCTCGAGCAGGTCCGGGCGCTGGGCCAGCACGTGGCCGGCGATCTCGATGACGTACTCGCCGGGATAGCCACCTTCGGGCACCTCGACACCCTTGGCGCGAGCAAGCACCGACGCGGCGAAGTTGTCCATCTGCGCGCCCGCGTCGTTGACGTAGTACTCAGCGGTGACCGAAGCGCCTGAGGCCGCCAGCAGCCGCCGGGTCGAGTCTCCCAGGGCCGCCCAGCGGGTGTGGCCGATGTGCAGGGGCCCGGTGGGGTTGGCCGAGACGAACTCGAGGTTGATGACATGGCCCGACTCGGAGTCGTTGTAGCCGTAACTCGCACCGGTCTGGACGATCGTGCGCGCCAGCTCGCCGGCTGAGGCAGCATCGACCGTGATGTTGAGGAAGCCGGGTCCGGCGACGTCGACCGCCTTGATGCCCTCGAGCGCAACAAGACGGTTGGCGAGGAGAGTGGCGACGTCGCGGGACGTCATACCGGCGCCCTTGGCAATCTGCAGTGAGATGTTGGTGGACCAGTCGCCGTGCTCGCGGTTCTTGGGCCGTTCTACGCGCACCTCATCGGGAACGTCCACTACGAGGTCCCCTGCGGCGACGGCTTCGGCGAGGGCATTGCGGATGGCGAGCTCGAGCTGTTCGGGGGTCACCCCGACGATTCTAGGGGCGTCGCTGCGACGGGCTCCGACCGTCTCAGACGCGGCCGCGCACGGCAAGAGCGCCGATCAGCGCGATCAGCTCATCGGGCTCAAAAGGCTTGGCCACGAACCCATCGACCGCAACCTTTTCGGCCTGTGCGCGATCATTGGGCTGAACAGAGGCGGTGACCATGATGATCGGGATGCTTTCGAGTCTCGGGTCGGCGCGGATCATCGAGACCGCCCACCACCCGTCGCGTCGCGGCATGAGCGCGTCGAGGGTGATGACATCTGGCAGCGGCTGGGCCGGGTCCTGGAGAATCTCCAACGCATCCTGTCCGTCGCTGGCCTCCACCACCTCGTAGCCCTCGAGCTCGAGATTGATCCGGATGAGCGTCCGGATCTCCGCGGCGTCGTCGACGACGAGAACCCGCCCGCTGGCGCTCGCGGGATCTGTTGGCATCTGCGCGCCTGCAGACGCCGCCACCCATTCCATGGTGTCACCATAGGGCTGCTAACCTCGTCGACGCGCCAACCGGCCTGATAATGGTGGATAATTTCGACCCATCCAACCAACCGGGCCGTTGGCCCCCGTAGCTCAGGGGATAGAGCGCCGCCCTCCGGAGGCGGAAGCGCAGGTTCGAATCCTGCCGGGGGCGCCATCGCCCATCTAACGAGATCACGGCCACGAGGATGTGTGCCGGGTCAGCGTCCTGCCGTAGGCCGCTCCGCAAGCCAACGCAGCCAGAAGCGTGAGGTCGCACGAATCGACGCAAAGTGGTCTTGCCCTTTTTAGGTCGATTCGTGCGACTTCACGGGAGGGGTAGGGCCGGGTCAGCGCTGGCTGGCGTCGGTGACCTCGCCGACTAGCTCCTCCAGAACGTCCTCGAGGAAGACCACGCCGGTCACGACACCCTCGGGGTTGACGACGCGCGCAAGGTGGGCTCCGGTGCGTTGCATCGTGGCCAGGACGTCCTCGACCTCGTCGTCCGACTGCACGGTAGCCAGACTCCGTATCCGTTTGAGCGGCACCGGTTCGCGGCGCTGGACGTCATCGGCATACAGGACGTCCTTGAGGTGCAGATAGCCCGCAAGATCTCCGGCCTCGTCGGTGATGGCAAAACGGGAGAACCCCCGTTTGGCGACGAGACGCTCGACGTCAGCCGGGGTGGCACCCAACGGCAGGGTCACCAGGGCACTGAGCGGCACGGCCACGTCCCCTGCCACGCGGTCGCTGAACTCGAGCGCCCGTCGGGTGAGCCCGTGGCGGTCGAACTCGATCAGGCCCTCGCGCTGGCTCTCGGCAACCATGAACTGGACCTCTTCGACCGTAAACGCTGAGGTCAGCTCGTCCTTCGGCTCGATGCCCATCATCCGGACCATCGACTTGGCAAGACTCTCCATCAGCCGGATCACCGGGCGCAATGCCCTGGTCATGTACAGCAGCGGTGGGGCCAGAAGCAGGGCCGCCTGCTGGGGCGCGGCGATGGCCAGGTTCTTCGGGACCATCTCACCGACGACGACGTGCAGGTAGGCCACGATGAGCAGCGCGAGCACCAGGGCGAGCGGCCTGCTGAGCGAGCCATCGAGTCCGAGGCCGACCAGACTCGGCTCAACTATCTGGTTCAGTGCCTCCTCGGCTACGGCGCCCAGGCCCACCGAGCTGAGCGTGATACCCAGCTGGGCGGTGGCAAGCAAGGATGCCACCTGCCCGATCGCCTCCAGGCTGACCTTCGCGCGCTTGCTCCCGGCAGCAGCCAGCGGCTCAAGCCGCGAGCGTCGGGCGGTCATCACACCGAACTCGGCGCCGACGAAGAAAGCGTTGGCCAGAAGCAAGAACACTGAGAGCCATAGAGCAGCAAGGTGACTCATCCGGAGTCACCGCCACGTGAGGGATCGTCCGGGCGGAAGTCCGAGAGGCCAACAGGCTCGTCCGGGGCAGGAGTGAACCGCAGCCGGTCGACGCGACGGCCATCCATGGCGTCGACGCGCACATTCCAGCCGGGCACGGAGATCTCGTCCCCGACGACCGGGACCCGCCCGAGGCACGCCATCATGTATCCGCCGACGGTCTCGTATGCCGGTCCGTCCGCGATCAGCGCGCCGAGCCGGTCGCGTACCTCGTCGGGTCTCCACAGACCCGGCACCGTCCAGGACCCGTTGGCGCCAAGGCGTCCCGTAGTGCGGGCCCGATCGTGCTCGTCGCTGACCTCGCCGACTATCTCCTCGATGACGTCCTCGAGGGTGACAAGACCTGAGGTGCCGCCGTACTCGTCCACCACCACGACCATCTGATGGCCGGCCGAGCGCAAAAGCAGCAACAAAGGGTCAAGCCGGATCGACTCGGGCACCATCATCGCGTCAACCATGAGCGCCGAGACCGGCACGTCCGCGCGACGGTGGTGAGGGACGGCAATAGCTCGTTTGACGTGGACCAGACCGTCGACATCGTCCCAGTCCTCGCCCGTGACCGGGAATCGCGAGTGACCGGTCAGCCGGGCCATCCTCACCACGTCATCCGCTGAGTCAGTTCGCTCGATCGGGGTGCAGCGGACCCGCGGCGTCATGACGTCGGCGGCGGTGCGGTCGCCAAAGGTCAGCGATCGAGTCACCAGCCGTGCCGTGTCCTTGTCCATCGTGCCGGCCTCGGCCGAGCGACGGATCAACGACGCAAGCTCCTGAGGAGTCCGGGCTGCGCTGAGCCCTTCACGGGGCGTGATCCCAAAGGCCTTGAGTACCAGGTTCGCTGAGCCGTTGAGCACGAAGATGAGAGGCCTGGTGACGATGGAGAACGCACGCACCGGCAGAGCGACCAGCTTGGCCGTCCGAAGCGGTGCCGAGATGCCGAGAAACTGCGGCAACAACTCGCCGAAGAGCATGGAGAACAGGGTCACCAGGACGAGCGCCACAGTCGTCGCGGTCGGCTCGATGGCTGAAGCCGGGACGTGTACCGCCTCCAGCGGCGCTTGCAGCAGCTTGCCGATCGAGGGCTGTGCCAGAAAGCCCAGGATCAGCGTGGTCACGGTGATGCCGACCTGTGAGGCGGACAGCTGGGTCGAGAGCTGGCGCAGCGAGGCCAGGGTCGGCTTGGCGGCAGCGTCCCCTCGCTCGATCGCCCTCTGCACCGTGGTCTGGTCCAGGGCCACGAAGGAGAACTCCGCGGCGACGAAGACGGCCGTCCCCATGGTCAACCCGACGCCGGCGAGGACCAGCAACCACTCCGTCATAGTGCTCACATCCTATGGCTGCCCAGGTGAGCCGGCCGGTGAGCACGACGGGGCAGCCGGCGAAGGACCTTGCTGACGATGCCAAAGCCCTGCAAACATTGATCTCTATGACCGCCGGCTACTCGGGCACGCCCTTGACCCGCAAGCTCGGGGTCGACTCCGACTCACGCGTGCTCGTGATCGGCCAGCCATCCGGGACCGACCTGGGGGTGTGGGAGTGTGCGGCACGGCATACCCGCGCTGGAAAGGGCCGGTATGACGTCGTGCTGGCTTTCGCCCCTGACGTAGCCACCTTGCGACGCAGGTTCGCGCCCGCAATGGAGGCGACGACCGTGCCGGGCCGGCTGTGGGTCTGCTGGCCCAAGAGATCCAGCGGTGTGGCCACCGATGTGACCGAGAACATCGTGCGCGAGCTGGGCCTCGCCGAAGGCACTGTCGACGTCAAGGTGTGCGCCATAGACGCCACCTGGTCAGGTCTGGCGTTTGTCCGAAGGCTGAGAGATCGCTGAGGCACTCGCGCTCGATGCGCCCGAGCGTGGTTGGGTGACCTCATGAACACGCTGGGGAGATCACATGACTGATGGCACAAGGGCGGGGGCGCGGATCGAGGTCCGCGACCTGACCAAGAGGTTCGGCAGCTTCACCGCGGTGGACCGCCTGAGCTTCACCGTCGAACCCGGAAGGATCACCGGCTTCCTCGGGCCGAACGGAGCCGGAAAGACCACCACCTTGCGGATGTTGCTGGGTCTGGTCCGACCGACCAGTGGCATCGCGACGATCGGGGGCCAGCACTACAGCGAGATTGCGACACCGCTGCGCGTGGTCGGGTCCGCGCTTGAGGCCACCAACTTCCATCCGGGCCGATCGGGTCGAAACCACCTGAAGATCCTGGCCGACACCGCCGGCGTGGACAACAACCGGGTCGACGAGATGCTCGAGCTGGTCGGTATCCCTGCTGCGGCGAGCCAACGAGCCGGCGGCTACTCCATGGGCATGCGCCAGCGCCTCGGCCTGGCGGCCGCGCTGCTCGGTGACCCCCAGGTGCTTCTACTCGACGAACCGGCCAATGGCCTTGACCCCGAAGGCATTCGGTGGCTTCGCATGCTCCTGCGTCACCTGAGTGGCCAGGGCAAGACCATCCTGATCTCGAGTCACATGCTCTCCGAGGTCGAGCAGACCGTCGACGACGTCATCATCATCGCCAACGGCAAGTTCATCCAGCAGGGCTCGGTCGCGGATCTGCATGGCGAGAAGCGGGCCATCGTCCGCACGAGCGACGCTTCCGCTCTCGTCGCCGCGCTGAACGTCGAGGGCCTCACAGCCAGCGCCACGGATGCGACCACCCTCGAGGCGTTCGGCGATGACATGGCACGTGTGGGCGACATCGCCTTGCGCGCCGGCCTGCCGATCCACGAGCTCCGGGCCCACCAAACCGATCTTGAGGCCCTGTTCTTCGAGCTGACCGAGGCCCCCGAGAACCGCAACCGCAACCTCGACGGTGGAACCGGCACCGCTCATCCCGGCCAAGGCACCCAGGCAGCCCCTGCGGCCGCCCCAAGTGAAGGAGCGAGGCTCTGATGAGGGGCGCAGTCACGGCGGAGTTTCGCAAGTTCTTCACGACCCGCATGTGGTGGGGCATGGCGATCGGCGTCTTCCTGGCCGGCGCCCTGTTCGCCCTCCTTTTCGCTCTTGTCGTGGCCGGCTCGAAGCAAGGGGGACCCAATGCGGACGGACCACCGCTACCCGGCCTGGACAACGCCTCAATGGTCTCGACCGTGTACACCGCCGGGCTCAGTGTCGCCTACCTGCTCACGTTGGTTGTCGGTGTGATGTCGATCGGCTCGGAGTACCGCCACAAGACGATCACCAGCACCTTCCTGTCAACGCCGAGGCGGATCCGGGTCATGGTCGCCAAGGTGATCTCGCTGCTGGGCATCGGCGCCTTCTACGGTCTGGTGTTCCTGCTCGGCTCCGTCACCGTGGGCGGGGCGGCCATCGGATTCAAGGGCTTCTCGCCGTTCCCGGACACCGGGCCGATCGTCAGGGCCCTCGCGTTGAGCCTGCTGGTCCTCGGCCTCTGGTCGCTGGTTGGGCTGGGCGCGGGCATCCTGATCCCCAACCAGGTTGCCGCGATCCTGATCGCCGTCGGCGCGGCCTTTATCGTCGAGCCACTCGCGGGCTTCCTGCTGGGCCTCGTCAGCTGGGGCCACTCGATCGTCCCGTACATGCCGAGCCAGGCGACGTCGGCAATGGTCGGGCAGGTCAATACCACCCCCACGGTTCAGCTGCTGTCGTGGTGGGCAGGGGCCCTGGTTCTCGTGGCTTACGCCGCGGTGATGGCCGGAGTCGGTTCTGCATTGACCATCCGGCGCGACGTGACCTGACCAGCTCGCGGCCGCGTGGTCGCGTCGAAATTGCGGGCTTGCGCACACGTGCTCCCCGGTCCACGAGCGATAGGCTGGGGAGCACGTCCGGTCTTCCCCTTCTTTCACGAAAGAGGCGTATTCGCCGTGCCTGAGCAGCCCCGTGCGAACGACCCCATGGCAAGCTTCGGCCCAAACGAGTGGCTTGTGGACGAGCTGTACCAGCGGTATCTGCAGGACAAGACCTCGGTCGACGAGGCGTGGTGGGAGTTCTTCTCCGACTACCGTCCAACGGTTGTTGCCAACGGGACGACCAACGACTCCGGTATGTCGGCGGCCCCAGTGGTCGACGCCGTCGCACCCGCCAATGCCCCCACCCCTGACGCCGCCACGGCCCCGGGTTCGCCGACGGCGACAGCCAGCCAGCCGGCGACAGCGCCCAGCCAGCCGGCGACCACGAGCAAGCCAGCCGCGGATACGGTCGGGGCGGTGGAGAAGGCCACGAAGCCACGCGACCTGCCCCGCGTCGTACCCACCGGCCCGCTCAGCGAGGACGAGGTCCAGCCACTGCGTGGCGCCGCCGCACGCACGGTGGTCAACATGGAGTCGAGCCTCACGGTGCCGACGGCGACCAGCGTTCGCTCGGTCCCCGCCAAGCTCCTGATGGACAACCGCGTGGTCATCAACAACCATCTCGCGCGAAGCCGCGGCGGCAAGGTCAGCTTCACCCACCTGATCGGCTACGCGATCGTCAAGGCCCTGGCCCTGGTGCCGCAGATGAACAACGGCTTCGGCGAGCGGGACGGCAAGCCGGTCCTCCTCACGCCGGCGCACGTCAACCTGGGCCTGGCGATCGACATACCCAAGCCCGACGGCACCCGCGCCCTGCTCGTGCCCAGCATCAAGTCGACCGAGACGATGGACTTCTCGCGCTTCTGGACGGCATACGAGGAGGTCGTCCGCAAGGCGCGCAACAACAAGCTCTCCGTCGAGGACTTCAAGGGGACCACGATCAGCCTGACCAACCCGGGCACGATCGGCACCGTCCACTCAGTGCCTCGGCTGATGTCCGGTCAGGGTGCGATCATCGGCGTCGGCGCCCTCGAGTACCCCGCGGAGTGGCAAGGCGCGAGCCAGGAGACCTTGAACCGCAACGCTGTCAGCAAGACGATCACGATCACCTCGACCTACGACCACCGCATCATCCAGGGTGCACAGTCCGGTGAGTTCCTGCGGATCCTCCACGAGCTGCTCCTGGGCGGAAGTCGTTTCTATGACGAGGTATTCGAGGCGCTGCGGATCCCCTACGAGCCCATCCGCTGGATCCAGGACATCTCGGCCAGCCATGACGAGGACGTCAACAAGACGGCCCGCGTGCAGGAGCTCATCCACGCCTACCGGGTGCGCGGCCACCTCATGGCCGACACGGACCCGCTCGAGTACCGCCAGCGTCATCACGCCGACCTCGATGTCACAGCCCATGGCCTGACGCTGTGGGACCTCGATCGCGACTTCGCCACCGGCGGCTTCGGTGGAGCCCCGATCCTCAAGCTGCGTCAGATCCTGGGCATCCTGCGCGACGCCTACTGCCGGACCGTGGGCGTGGAGTACATGCACATCCAGGACCCTGACCAGCGCGCATGGATACAGTCGAAGGTGGAAGGGCCCTATGCCAAGACCTCTGCCACCGAGCAGCTCCGGATCCTGAGGCGGCTCAACGCTGCTGAGGCTTTCGAGACCTTCCTGCAGACCAAGTTCGTTGGGCAGAAACGGTTCAGCCTCGAAGGTGGCGAGTCCGTAATTCCCCTGCTCGACCGGATCCTGTGCCGGGCTGCGGGCGAGGGCCTGGACGAGGTCTGCATCGGTATGCCGCACCGCGGCCGCCTCAACGTGCTGGCCAACCTCGCCGGCAAGTCCTACGGCCAGATCTTCCGCGAGTTCGAGGGCACCCAGGACCCCAAGTCGGTCCAGGGCTCGGGCGATGTCAAGTACCACCTCGGGACTGAGGGCAAGTTCTTCACCGAGGACGGCACCAGCACGAAGGTCTACCTGGCTGCCAACCCCTCGCACCTCGAGGCGGTCAACCCGGTCCTCGAGGGCATCGTCCGCGCCAAGCAGGACCGGCTCGACCTGGCTGGCGAGGCGTTCACTGTCCTTCCTGTGCTGGTGCACGGCGACGCGGCCTTCGCGGGTCAGGGTGTCGTGGCCGAGACGCTCAACCTCTCGCAGCTTCGCGGCTACCGCACCGGCGGCACGATCCACGTCGTCATCAACAACCAGGTCGGCTTCACGACGTCGCCGTCCTCGTCCCGATCCTCGTTCTACTCCACGGACGTCGCACGGATGATCCAGGCGCCGATCTTCCATGTCAACGGTGACGACCCGGAGGGGTGCGTTCGGGTCGCCGAGCTGGCCTATGACTTCCGCAAGGAGTTCACCAAGGACGTCGTCATCGACATGGTCTGCTATCGCCGCCGGGGTCACAACGAGGGTGACGACCCCTCGATGACCCAGCCTCTGATGTACAACCTGATCGAGGCCAAGCGCTCGGTCCGCAAGCTCTACAGCGAGTCACTCATCGGTCGCGGCGATATCACCGTTGATGAGGCGGAAGCAGCCCTGCGCGACTACCAGCAGCAGCTCGAGCGGGTGTTCGTCGAGACCAAGGAAGCGGTCAAGAACTCCGCAGACGAGAACGGCCAGTCCCCTGCGGGCGAGGTTCCGGGAACTGACACGGTGGGTCACGGTGGGCTCGAGCGCCCTTCGGCGCAGGAGGACGACGAGCACACCGCCCCTCGCAGCGTCGCGACCGCGGTCTCCGCCGAGGTGATGCAGCACATCGGCGACGCGTTCGTGAAACCCCCCGAAGGCTTCACAGTCCACCCCAAGCTCAAGACCCTCATGGAAAGGCGCGCGGCCATGGTCCGCGAGGGCGGGATCGACTGGGCCATGGGCGAGCTTCTCGCCTTCGGCACCCTGCTCAAGGAGGGCGTTCCGGTGCGCCTCGCCGGTCAGGACTCGCGTCGGGGCACATTCGTGCAGCGCCACGCGGTGCTCATCGACAAGGTGACGGCCGAGGAGTGGACCCCGTTGCGGTACCTCGCCGAGGACCAGGCCCGGTTCTGGATCTATGACTCGCTGCTGTCCGAGTTTGCCGTGATGGGCTTCGAGTACGGCTACTCCGTCGAGCGGCCCGACGCCCTCGTCCTGTGGGAGGCACAGTTCGGCGACTTCGCCGGCGGCGCGCAGACCATCATCGATGAGTTCATCTCATCCTCGGAGCAGAAGTGGGGCCAGCGCTCGTCGGTCGTGCTCCTGCTCCCCCACGGGTACGAGGGCCAGGGCCCGGACCACTCCTCCGCCCGCATCGAGCGCTTCCTGCAGATGTGCGCGGAGGACAACATGACCGTCGCCTACCCCTCGACGCCGGCGTCCTACTTCCACCTGTTGCGTCGTCAGGCCTACCACCGGCCGCGTCGCCCGCTGATCGTGTTCACGCCCAAGTCGATGTTGCGTCTCAAGGCCGCAGCGTCGGCGGTCGAGGACTTCACGACTGGGACCTTCGAGCCGGTGTTGCCTGACACGGCAACCCTCGACGCACAAGCCGTGACCAGAGTGCTGTTGGCTGCGGGAAAGGTCATCCATGACCTCGAGGCCGAGCGCACCAAACGCCAGGACGAAGCGACAACCATCCTGCGGGTCGAGCAACTGGCTCCGCTGCCGGCCGACGAGATCGCCCAGGCCCTGAGGGCTTACCCGGGCGCCGAGATCATGTGGGTCCAGGACGAGCCGGTCAACCAGGGCGCCTGGCCGTTCATGGCGATGAACCTGCCCACGGCGCTGGCCGATCGCGGAGAGACGCGAGGTTTGCGGGTGGCCTCCCGCCCGGCCTCTGCCTCGCCAGCCACAGGCTCGAGCAAGAAGCACGCCGTGCAGCAAGCCGAGCTGATCGGCAAGGCCTTCAACCGCTGAGGTCGTGCCATACCCGGGACGTCTTCGGACACATGTCGGCAGAGACACCCGACCACTCGCCATACCCGGGACGTCTGCGGACACATGCCGGCAGACGCACCCGACCACCCGCCATACCCGGG
>JBBRZV010000067.1:0-17201 GCA_038236365.1 Actinomycetales bacterium
ACGGTGCTGCTCAAGGGGGCCACGACGCTCATTGCCTCTCCCAGCGCGTCGGGTCTGCCCATGAGGGCGCAGGCAGATGCGCCGCCGTGGCTGGCAACTGCCGGATCGGGAGACGTTCTTGCTGGGCTCGCTGGGACATTGCTTGCATCGGGGCTGTCCCCCAGGGACTCGGGCAGTGTTGCCGCGCTCGTCCACGGGCTGGCTGGAGATGCTTCGAACCCGGGTGGGCCCGTTCGGGCGCTGGGCGTAGCACACGCCATACCCGGGGTGGTTGCCGCCTTGCTGGCTCGGAAGACCGCACGATCCTGAGAGACTTTCCTGGTGACTGACGAGATTCCTGGGTCTGCTGACCGTTTTGTCCACGCTGGCGGTCTTGTCCCTGCCGTCCGCGCTGTGCAGGCCGGTGGGGGTGCGCCTGCGCGCGCGACCGTGGACCTGGACGCTATCCGCCGCAATGTCGAGGTTCTCGGTGAGCATGCTGGATCAGCGGCCGTGATGGCAGTGGTGAAGGCAGATGGCTACGGGCACGGGCTGGTGCCCAGCGCCCGGGCTGCCGTCAGCGGAGGGGCCACGTGGCTTGGAGTCGCCCAGGTGAGTGAGGCTTTTGCCTTGCGCAGCGGCGGAGTCGACGGGCGGGTTGTCTCATGGCTTCACGTTCCTGGAACGGACTTCGCCGCCGCCATCACCGCCGACATCGATCTTTCGGTCTCGGCACTGTGGTCTCTGACGGAGGTGGCAGACGCGGCTCGGACCCTGGGGGTCACCGCACGTATCCATCTCAAGGTCGACACGGGTCTTGGCCGCAACGGTGCTTTCGGTGAGGACTGGCCGATCCTGCTCAGGGCTGCGCGTCGTCTCGAGGCCGAGGGCATCGTCCAGATCGTCGGGGTGTGGTCCCATTTCGTCTACGCCGACGAGCCGACGCACCCGACGGTGCTTTCGCAGCTGGAGCGCTTCCGGGAGGCTGTGCGTGACGCCGAGCAGGCGGGGTGCGACCTCGAGGTTCGGCACATCGCGAACTCCGCGGCAACATTGACCAACCCAGGCGCTGCGTTCGACCTGGTTCGACCGGGGCTGGCGGTCTACGGTCTGTCGCCGGTTCCGTCGCTCGGTGATCCACAGTTCTTCGGGTTGACCCCGGCGATGACACTGAGCGCCGATCTGGCTGTCACCAAACGAATTCCGGCTGGCCAAGGTCTGAGCTACGGACATCAGTACGTGACGTCGCAAGACACGATGGTCGGCCTGGTCCCGATGGGCTACGCCGACGGTATCCCGCGCAACGCCACCAACGTGGGCCCCGTCAGCCTCGCAGGCGCACGGCATACCGTGGCTGGTCGCGTCTGTATGGACCAGTTCATTCTGGACCTTGGTCCGCGCAGCCAGGCGCAGGCGGGCGACTTGGTGACGCTCTTCGGATCGGGCATCTCGGGGGAGCCAACTGCCCAGGACTGGGCGCAGGCAACGGGGACGATTTCCTACGAGATCATCACCCGAGTCGGAGTGCGTGTCCCGCGCATCTACACCGGAGGTCAACAGTGAGCCGCGATCGCCGAAGCGGTCTCATCGGACTCGGCATCGGTGTCGCCGCTGCGGCGGCTGCCGGTGCCGCGGGTGTTGCCGCCGAGCGGCTGACTCGTGCACGCCTGACCGCCAAGGCGTTGGACTCCACCGATACCTATGAAGAGGAGGCGACGAGCGAAGTCATCGTTCTGGCCTCCGACGGCGTGCCGCTGCATGTCGAGATCGACGAGCCAGCAGACCCGCCCAGACGGTTGCCCAAGGGCGCGGCTGCTCCCACGGTGGTGTTCTGCCACGGGTACACGCTGAGCCTGCGCAGCTGGGTGTTCCAGCGCCGAGCCCTCAAAGCTGCTGGCTACCGCGTCGTGCTCTGGGATCAGCGTGGCCACGGTCGGTCGGGCGCAGGGTCCAAGGAGTCCTACGACGTCGACCAGCTGGGCCTCGACCTGGCTGCTGTCATCCATCACGTTGCCCCCGACGGTCCGCTGGTTCTCGTGGGCCACTCGATGGGTGGAATGACGTTGATGGCCCTGGCGGACCAAGAGCCCGAGCTCATCAAGAACCGAGTCCTGGGCGTCGCGTTCCTGTCAACCAGCCCAGGAGGCCTCTCGGCGGTCTCGTGGGGCCTCGGCAGCGTACTGGGCAAGGCGGTCCACCGACTGGGCCCGGTTGCGGTGGGCCAGCTGGCCGGCCGACAGGGTCTGGTCAACTCGGCCCTCAGGGCCGGCAAGAATGTCGAGGAGTTCTTCGTCGATCGTTACTCCTTCGCCTCACCGGTGCCGCTGAGCATCGTGCGACTCACCGCCGACATGATCTTCGGGACCCGCATCGAGGTCATCTCCGACTTCATGGAGACCTTCGACCGGCATGACAAGCGCGAGGCGCTCAAGGCCTTCATCGGCGTGGAGACCCTGGTGCTCAACGGAGTTCAGGATCTGCTCACGCCGCCGAAGCACAGCGAGGAGATCGTACGGCTCATCCCTGGCGCGGAGCACGTCCTGATCAACGACGCCGCGCACATCATCATGCTGGAACACGGCGACGTCGTCAGCGAGCAGCTGCTCTCACTTATCGGGCGCGCCGAACGCGCTGACGCCCACAACATCGACCCGCGCAGCAAGCCGCGGGTCCGCCGACTCATCACCGACCTGGCCAAGAAGCGACGGATCGACAGGGCCATCCAGGAACGACGCCAAAGCGCCACGTGAGATCACCGATGACTTTCGAGCGCCCCGACGGATCCGGCCCCTTGTTTCAGGTGCGGCTGGCTACTGTCGAGGACACCCACGCCTGGGGCGCCAAGCTTGGTGCTCTGCTCACGGCCGGGGACCTGCTGTTGCTGACGGGTGATCTGGGCGCTGGCAAGACAACACTGGTGCAAGGGATCGCGGACGGCCTTGGTGTGCGTGGCCCGATCACCTCGCCGACGTATGTCATAGCCCGCGTACACGCCTCACTGGACCGCGGTCCTGAGCTCGTCCACGTCGATGCCTATCGCCTGGCCGGGCTCGCCGAGCTCGATGACCTTGATCTCGACACCTCGCTGGAGGGGGCCGTCACAGTGGTCGAGTGGGGTCACGGCCTGGCTGAGCTGCTCAGCGAGGACTATCTCGAAGTGATCCTTCGAGGACACGATGCCCGGACAGTGAGCCTCGTCGGCCATGGCGCCCGCTGGTCGGGCCCGGCAGCCTGTGCAGCGCTCGGTGACCTTGTCTCGTTAGCCTGAACCCGTGCTGCTGCTTGCGATCGACACCGCAACATCCGCAATCACCGTCGCCCTGCACGACGGTCAGAGCGTGCTCGCCGAGTCCACGACGCTGGACTCTCGCCGCCATGGAGAGTACGTGGCTCCCGCGATGGCCGGCGTTCTCGCCAAGGCTGGTCGAGTGCCCGCGGACGTCACTGCGGTGGTGTCCGGCACAGGCCCGGGGCCTTTCACCGGGCTGCGCGTTGGCCTGGTGACGGCGCGCACCTTTGCCTTCGCTCGGGGCATACCGGTGTTCGGGCTGTGCAGCCTGGACGCATTGGCTCACGAAGCATGGCTGGAGGGTGCGGTCGGTGAGGGGCAATCCTGTGTGGTGGCAACCGATGCGCGGCGCAAGGAGGTCTACTGGGCTCGCTATGAGATTACTGTTAACGGGGCGATCCGCAGGGGGGGCCCGATGGTTGCCAAGGCGGCCGTAATCGCCCACGAGGTGCGAGGTGTTCCCGTGATCGGGCGAGGCGCACTGCTGTATGCCGAGTCGTTCGGTCCGCGCGTTGGTCCGCTTGACGTCAGTGCCGGCGCTCTGGCTGATCTCGCGGCCCGGGTGATCGCGGCGGGCGACGATCTCCAGGCGCCTGAGCCCATGTATCTGCGTCGCCCGGACGCGACGCCCCGTGCGCCCCGCAAGGCGGCGCTGCCGTGACTGACGACGGGCTGGTCCTGCGCGAGATGACATGGCGCGACGTCCCTGCTCTGGCCGGGCTCGAGCTGGCACTCTTCGCCGATGACGCATGGTCGGAGCAGACCTGGTGGGCGGAGCTGGCCGCCCGGCCGCGACGCTGCTACGTCGTCGGGGAACGCGCTGGCGTCGTGGTGGGCTACGCCGGCGTGGATCGTCGCGGCGAGGTCGCCGACGTCATGACCATTGCCGTGGTTCCTGACGCACAGGGTCAAGGGCTCGGCTCGCTGCTCATGGACCGGCTTATTGAAGCGGCCCGAGGTGGTGGCGCAGAGCACCTGATGCTGGAGGTTCGTGCGGATAACATCGCGGCCCAACGGCTCTACTCCAAAATGGGCTTTGTGATGCTGACCGTCCGGCGGAGGTACTACCAGCCGGGGGATGTGGACGCCCACATCATGAGGCGCCACCTTGGCACTCCTCCCATGGAAATGCCTCGCGCGGTGACCTCGTGAAGGACGGACCCCTCGTTCTCGGCATCGAGACATCGTGCGACGAGACCGGTGTCGGGATCGTCCGCGGTCAGTCGTTGCTCGTCGACGCGGTGGCCAGCAGTGTCGAGTTGCATGCGCGTTTCGGTGGCGTGGTGCCAGAAGTGGCCAGCCGCGCCCACCTCGAGGCTATGGTGCCGATGATTGATCGCGCCTGTCGCGAGGCCGACATCCGCCTGGATGACGTCGACGCGATCGCCGTAACCGCCGGCCCGGGACTCGCTGGCGCCCTGCTGGTCGGCGTGGCCGCGGCCAAGTCGCTCGCCGTGGCCCTCGGCAAGCCCCTCTACGGTGTCAACCACCTCGCCGCTCACGTCGCCGTCGACATCGTCGAGCACGGCCCGCTGCCAGAACCGATGCTGGCGTTGCTGGTGTCCGGTGGCCATTCGAGTCTCTTGCTCGTCCCGGACGTCACATCCGATGTGCGATCGCTGGGAAGCACGATTGACGACGCGGCCGGAGAGGCGTTCGACAAGGTAGCCAGGGTTCTGGGACTACCCTTCCCCGGCGGGCCGCAGGTGGATCGGGTTGCTACAGAGGGTAACTCGGCATTTGTGAGATTTCCTCGCGGTCTCACGTCGGGCCGCGACATGGAGCGGCACCGTTTCGACTTCTCGTTCTCCGGCCTCAAGACCTCCGTGGCCCGCTGGGTCGAGGCGCGCGAGCTGGCCGGTGAGCCGGTGCCGGTTGCCGATGTGGCTGCGAGCTTCCAGGAGGCAGTGGTCGACGTCCTGACCCGCAAGGCGGTCCTTGCCTGCCGCGCGCACGGCGTCGACGACCTGCTCGTGGGCGGAGGCGTCGCAGCGAACACCCGTCTGCGTGCCATGGCTCAGGAGCGTTGCGACGCCGCAGGCATCCGGCTTCGCGTGCCACGACCCGGTCTGTGCACGGACAACGGCGCGATGGTGGCCGCGCTCGGTGCCCTGATGGTCGCCAGAGGCCGAGCTGCCTCGGCTCTCGACCTCCCGGCTGACTCGTCCATGCCGGTGACCTTGGTCCAGGCGTGACTCCCATCCGCCGGCCGAACACCGCGCAGTCACCATTTCCCACCGCCGAGGGTGCCGAACCATTGCCAGAGAGCTGTCCGGATGGGTCGAGCCTGCCCACGCCGATCATCCTCGACGTCGACACCGGCGTGGATGACGCCTGCGCGCTCCTCCTGGCCGCGCTGCACCCGGGTGTGGAGCTTCTCGCCGTCACCTGTGTCAGTGGAAACGCGAGCGTGGACGACGTCGTCCGCAACACGATGAAGGTGCTGGACGTCGCCGGGCGTCCTGATATCCCTGTCGCGCGCGGTGCCGACAGGCCGTTGTTTGAGCCCCGCGGCGATGCGCGGCACGTTCACGGCGCCGACGGTATGGCGGACCTCGGCTGGCCCGCGTCACCTCGTCATATCGACGGACGCCATGCCGTCGAGCTGCTGCGCGACCTGCTGAGCCAAGCGGCGGCGGCGGGGCCCTCCGATCGAATCACGCTGGTGCCGTTGGCTCCTCTGACCACCATCGCACTCTTGCTGCGGACCTACCCGGAGGCGGCGGGTGGCTTGCGCGAGATCGTCTTCATGGGAGGGGCGGCAGAGATTGGCAATGCCACCGCCTCCGCGGAGTTCAACGTGTGGCACGACCCCGAGGCGGCGGCAATCGTCCTGGAGTCAGCTGCAGAGCTGGGGATCCCGGTGGTCATGTACGGCCTGGACGTCTTCTACGACGTCCGAGTGCGCCGTGAACAGGCTGCCGGGCTCATCACGATTGGCCGTCGCGGACCGGCCGAGCTAGCCGGGCGATTGATCGACCACCAGTGCGATCGTCTTGGGCAGACGGATGCCACCATCGGTGATGCTGGCGCGGTGTGCGCAGTCATCGATCGCCCGGGCCTGACGACGATGCGACTTCCGGTGCGGGTCGAGCTGGCCGGGACCTACTCGCGAGGTCGGACCATCGTCGACCGTCGCGACTGGTCAGGCGACCTCGCTCACGATCCGCACGGGATGGCATCGACGTCGGTGGAGGTCGCGATGTCGGTCGATGCTGACCGCTATGCCGAGCTGTGGTTGAAATCTATGAGGGGCAGTGCTCGCTGATGGGACGCGTCTTCGTGGTCGGGTCGCTCAACGTCGATCACGTGACCCGCGTCGAGCGACTCCCGAAGCCCGGCGAGACCGTCCTGGGTCACGGCCTCGAGCGGTGGGCAGGTGGCAAGGGCGCCAACCAGGCAGTGGCAGCGGCGGCGGCCGGTGGCACGGTGGTCATGGTGGGCTGCGTCGGATCCGACGAGGCTGGCCACGCCTATGCGGCAAGACTGTCGGCTCTCGGTATTGACACAGACGCCGTCCGTGTGGAGCCGGCCAGCCTCACGGGCCATGCGTTCATCACTGTTGACGAGATGGGCGAGAACTCGATCGTGGTTGTCGCGGGCGCCAACGCCGCGTTGTCGCTCGATGACCTGGCGCCGCTTGACTCGGTCGGCCCCGGAGATGTCGTCTTGCTGCAGTTGGAGGTCCCGTTGCCGGTCGTCGCCGCAGCGGCGCGGCGTGGGGCTGCCAGGGGTGCTCGGGTCATCCTCAACCTCGCCCCGTATGCCGCGCTCCCAGCCGACATCGTCGCGCTCGCCGACCCCTTGGTGGTCAATGAGCACGAGGCGTTGATGTTGGCCGACTCCGAGTCGTTGCCAGCTTCTCTGGTGGTGACGTTCGGTGCTGCAGGTGCCGCCTGGGATGGTGACCAGATGACCGGGCCCCTGCTCGAGGACTCCGACGTGCTCGACACCACAGGCGCTGGTGATGCCTTCTGCGGCACCCTGAGCGCCGCTCTGGCCGCTGAAAGAGGCCGTCGCGAGGCCCTGGAGACAGCCCTTGCTGCCGGAGCGGATGCGGTCAGACACCTTGGGGCACAGCCGAATCCATTGCTTTGAGGCACAACCCCAGGCTTATTGGCGACTGAGCACAAGGGAGGGATGGGGGCCTCGTAGCCCATCAAGGGAGCCTGCGAGCAGGGCCAGCGGCCCGCATTCCTTCCGTGGCGTGGGGGCGGACACGACCCTAGGTTTAAGCCGTGGGGGCGGGCACAGCCCCTAGGTTTGCGGTGTCGGGGCAGACACGCTCCTTAGGTTTGTCGTGTGTGGCAGGATCGCCAGCGTGAATCCGTCGACCGCTCTGGCCACCGTCCTGGTGGACGAGCTGGTCCGCCACGGTATCCGCGAGGCAGTCCTCTGTCCGGGGTCCCGCTCCGCCCCGTTCGCCTATGCCCTGCAGGAAGCGGACCGTGCCGGGCGTTTTCGGCTGCACGTCCGTGTCGACGAGCGCTCCGCCGCTTTCCTGGCCCTGGGCATGGCCAAGCTGACCCGCAGGCCGGTGCCGGTGTTCACCACATCTGGGACCGCAGTTGCCAACCTCTACGGCGCTGTGCTCGAGGCCAGCCATGCCTTCGTGCCGTTGATCATCATCAGCGCAGACCGTCCGCCGGAGCTACGCGGGACCGGGGCGAACCAGACCACCGACCAAGTCCACGTGTTCGGTGCCGCCGTACGGATATTTCATGAGCTGGGTGCACCAGAGACCCGAGAGGGCCAGAACGCGGTGTGGCGTTCAGTCATCTCCCGCATGTGCGCCGCAGCCATAGGGGCAAGAGGGCAAGAAGCCGGTCCGGTCCATCTCAACGTCCCCCTTCGCGAGCCGTTGGTGCCTGATCTGGTCCCTGAAGGTCCGTGGCCGGAGAGCCTCGAAGGGCGTGACGGTGGGGCCCCCTGGGTCAGGGTTCAACCCTCGAAACCCCAGGCTGCCGGCGTGACCCACGTTGCCAAAACCCTTGTCCTGCTTGGTGATCTGCCTGATCCGGCCATGGCCGTAGCCGTGACGGATCTCGCCCATGCTGCCGGATGGCCCATCGTCGCCGAGCCGTTCGGAGCCCACGACCGCCGAGAGCTGGTTCCGCATGGTCCTCTTCTGCTGACCGCCGATCAATGGCTGGGGGAGCATCTGCCTGAGCGGGTCCTCGTTGTCGGGCGGCTCACGCTTTCACGGGCAGTGGGTGCTCTCTTGCGCAATCCGGCCGTAGCGGTGGAGGTCGTTGCAGCGCAGTCGATCTGGCCGGACCCGTCCCACGTTGCGTCGCTGGTCCACCCGTTTGAGGCCGTCAGGGCCTCCATCACCAACAGCCGACAGGTCGACGAGGGTTGGGCCAAGGAGTGGGCAGATGCCGGCGAGCTGGTCGCCAAGGCCGTCGGCTCGTACATCGACCAGACATGGCCGAGCGGCCTATTGATCGCCGGGATAGTCCTCGCTGAGCTGCCGCCCGGGGCAACGCTGTTCGTCGGTTCCTCGAACTCGGCACGCGACATCGACCTGGCGATGTCACCGTCTTCGAGAGGCGCGCCCGTGACGATTGTGGCCAGCCGCGGACTCGCCGGCATCGATGGATGTGTCTCGACGGCTATCGGCCTCGCGCTTGCGCAGCCCGGGCAACCGGCATACGCGTTGATGGGCGACCTGACGTTCCTGCATGACGGCAACGGTCTGCTCATCGGTCCGGATGAGCCGCAGCCTGACCTGACCATCGTCGTCACCAACGATGATGGAGGGGGCATCTTCACCCTGTTGGAGCCCGGCGAGCCGAGCAGGGCAGCGGACTACGAACGCATCTTCGGCACGCCAACTGGTGCCTCCATCGTCGACATCTGCCGGGCCCACGGGGTGGGGCACACCCTGGCCACAACCGCGGCGGAGCTGAGTGGCGTCGTCGGGCAGAGCCCCGAAGGACTTCGCGTCGTCGAGGTGCGCATCGACCGCTCGGGTCACCGGGACCTGCACGCCGGGCTACGTGCAGCAGCTGCCAACGCTTTGAGCTAGAACTCGATGGAGCCGGCTGGCTCGCGGTCGCGGCTCATGGCCCGCGAGAGCATTCGCACCGACCCGGGCGTCAGCTCTGTGACAAGACCCTGATCAGCCTGTGTGGCAAGGCTTCTGGATCCCAGGAAGGCGGCGCCCAGCGCCTGGACAGGCAGCCGCACGTCTGGGTCCTCGGTGGTCGGCTGGCACGTGGCAACTCCATCTTCGTCAACGTTCAGCCGCCATGCGCGCTGGTTCCAGGGGCAGATGGGGTCGACAACATCCAGGACGACGTCGCACCCTCCTGAGTAGCCGCGAGCGGTCAGGGCCGCGTCGACGTCGATCAGCCGCAGCCACAGCGAGTCGTATGGCTTTACGCCCAGCGCGCGCGGACCCCCTGCCCACCACACCAAGTGGTCATCAGCCCCCCGGCTGTTGATGGTGATCGACGTGGTCAGGTCGAAGTCCACGAGTCGCCGTGCCAGCGCCAGCAGGGTCGCAGGATCAGCAGCCGCCAGCTCGCGGACGTCGACCGAGCCGTTTGGCCTGGAGTTCTTCCACTCGGATTTACGGCTGAAGACGGCATAACCAGCTGGCTGCCTATCAACGCTGGCCACAAGCAGCTGCCATGGCTCACGCCCCTGACGGGTGAGCGGAAGATCCACGAACAGGGGCCGGGCCATTCTTTCTGGCCGGGTTACCGAACCCAACGTGTTCTTGCCGCAACGCACATGAAGCTCGTGGACGATCCGGGTCGCCTCATCGGAGTCCACCCCCATGAACCGGGTCGTGACCCGGCTTGCCGCGTCATCAAGCAGGGGCGCGGTGAATACGGCGCCGCGCTCCAGCTCGAGCTCCAGCTCGACCGAGCTGATGCCGTAGCCGAACCTTCCGTAGATCGGGACTTCTGCCGCGTGCAACCCGCTCAGTGCGGGGCCCTCCTCGTGGAGAAGGGCGAAGTGGTGGGTCATCATCTCGCGCAGCACGCCACGGCGACGATGGTCGGGGTGAACGGACACCCATGACAACCCCGACATGGGCACGCGGGTCAGCCCATCCAGCGGCCCTGGGGCAGTCACCAACATGTCGTACGAGGTGTAGACGCCAGTCAGCTCTTGTGAGTTCTCAATGCTGGCGCCGAAGGTGCGAGTCCAGTCGAAGTGGCTGGTGACGATGTCGACGGGATGCGCGTTCGGGTCGAAGAAGAAGGCGGCCATGTCGACATTCAGGAGCCGCTGGCTGTCCGCCGAGGTGAGGGGCAGGATGGAGATCGTCATTCGCCGAGCCTCGCGGGCGCGGCGTTCGAGCGCAACCGCATTTCGTCTCAACCAGCGGTGAGGGCGTCCCGCATAGGCACGAACTTGGCATCGGACTCAGCCAGCTCGGAGTCCGGGTCCGAGCCGGAGACGATGCCGCATCCGGCGAACAACCGCATCCGACTGGGGTCAGCGGGGTCGATCGAGCCGCACCGCAGGGCAATGCCCCACTCGCCGTCCCCGGTCGCGTCCATCCAGCCGACAGGGCCGGCATAGCGTCCGCGGTCCATCTGCTCGAGCTCGCGGATCGCGACGTCGGCGATGGGCGTCGGCGTCCCGCAGACCGCTGCCGAAGGGTGCAGTGAAGCGGCCAGCGCCAGGGAGGTCGAATGGTCAGTCAGGACACCGGCCACATCCGTCGCCAGATGCATGACGTTGGACAGGTGCAGAACGAAAGGCGACTCGGGCACGTTGACCGACGAACAGTGTGGTGCCAGGGCCTCGGCGACGGAACGGACGGCGTACTCGTGCTCCTCGAGGTCCTTGGAGGACCGGGCGAGGGAGGCAGCAAGGGCGAGGTCGTGCCCGTCGTCACCGGTGCGCCGGATGGTCCCTGCCAGCACGCGCGATGTGACCAGACCCTTCTCGAGCTTCACGAGCATCTCCGGAGTGGCACCGACGAGACCGTCCACGGCGAACACCCAGGTGTTGTCGTAGCGCTCGACCAGCCGCTGGAGCAGCCAGCGTGGGTCGATCGCCGAGCGGGCGTTCACCGCAAGGTCGCGCGCGAGGACCACCTTGTCCATCTCGCCGGCGTTGATGCGACCGACCACACGGTCGACGACTGCCGACCATTGCGCCCCTGAAAGGGCGCCGTCGGAGAACCGGACGTCCTGAGGTGCGTATGGAGGCGTTGCTGCCGACGGCCTCAGAGAGCCCGGCAGATGAGAGTCGACCCCGATGGTCGTCAGCCAATACTGCGAGCCGCGTCGTCCCACGATGACCTCGGGTACCAGGAGGGCAGCACCGGCGGGAGATTCTGCGGAGAAGGAGAACGAGCCGAAAGCGACAGGCCCGGTGCCCGGAAGGGTCAGGTCGTCGCGAACGACGGCATGCTTGACCACCGATCGCCACCACGACTGCGCCTGGGCGAAACGGTGAGGGCCGCTGACCCGGAGCTCCGCGGCCCGCCCCCAACCGACCAGGCCCTCGCCGCGGCGAACCCATGCGGACATCTGATCCGGGCCGCTGGTCACGGGCAGCAGTGACAGCAGGGCGCCCGGATCGTCGATCGCGACCGTGCGAGCCACCAGGGCCGGGACAGGCACAGCGGGCGAGTCGGGTCGAGTCGCCCGGGATTGCGGCAAGGAGGTCACGGGCACCAAGCCTACGACGAACGCCACGCACCGCGGTTGCGGACTGCGGGACTGGGGGCTGCTGCTGTCACAGCGCGGGACGATCGGCGAGGATGGGGTCATGACCCGCGCCAGCCTGGACAAGCGACCCAGCGACGTGGCGGCCATGTTCGACGACGTGGCCGCCAGGTACGACCTGACGAACGACGTGCTGTCGCTGGGTCAGGACCGCCGATGGCGCAAGCTCGTGGGTGAAGTGGTCGGCGCCCGACGCGGTGACAAGGTCCTCGATATCGCCGCAGGCACCGGCACCAGCAGCGAGCCGTTCGCGGACGCGGGGGTCAACGTCGTGCCCGCCGACTTCTCGCTGGGGATGCTGCGGGTCGGCAACCGCCGGCGCCCCGATCTCGCCTTCACGGCCGCCGACGCGCTGAGCCTGCCGTTCGCTGATGACTCCTTCGATGCCGTCACGATGTCCTTCGGCCTGCGCAACGTCGTGGGCACCAGTGAAGCGCTCGAGGAGTTCCTGCGGGTCACCAAGCCAGGGGGATCGTTGGTCATCTGCGAGTTCAGTCACCCCAGCAACAAGGTGTTGCGCACTGTCTACTCCCGGTACCTCATGGGTTCGCTGCCGTCCATCGCTCGCAGGGTCAGCTCAAACCCCGACTCCTATGTCTACCTCGCCGAGTCCATTGCCGCCTGGCCGGATCAGGCGGGTATGGCGGATCTCATCACCCGGGCGGGATGGCGGAACGCGCAGTGGCGCAACCTGACCGGCGGAATCGTCGCGCTTCACCGGGCGACCAAACCCACCTCGACGCCTCACCGTCTGAACAAGCCACGTAGCGTTAGGCCTGCCTAAGTACGACCGCCTCGCGATCCCGCGTAGGCTTCCCCGAGCTCGTGAATAATTTCACAAGCGCAGTCGTTGTCAGTGCAGCAGAAATTACCATGGTGCCAGTGAGTCACAGCCCCGTCACCAACGTCACAGAGAGCGCAGCAGATATCCGAACCGAGACCTCGACCTCCCCAGCGGCGCCACCCATCCACGGGATGGAGACCGCCGATGTCATCGTCGTCGGCGCCGGCCCGGGTGGGTCCTCGACCGCGGCCTACCTGGCGATGGCCGGACTTGACGTCCTGCTCCTGGAGAAGAGCGCCTTTCCTCGCGAGAAGGTCTGCGGCGACGGGTTGACCCCCCGGGCGGTACGCGAGCTGATCACCCTCGGCGTCCCAACCCCTGAGGAGGACGGCTGGATCAAGAACCACGGTCTTCGCATCATCGGTGGCGGCATGCGCCTCGAGCTTCCCTGGCCGGACCTGGCCAGCTTCCCGCCATACGGCCTGGTTCGCCCTCGCAAGGACTTCGACGACATCCTCGCCAAGCACGCAGTGAAGTACGGCGCGCGCCTGCGCGAGTCCACGAACGTGACCGGCCCGATCGTGGACGAGCGCACCGGGGCGATCATCGGGGTCAGGGCCAAGGCGATGGACGAGTCCGGCCGCGATGCCGGAGCTCCTCCGCTGGAGTTCCGTGCTCCTCTTGTCGTGGCCGCAGACGGAAACTCCAGCCGTCTGAGCCTGTCCATGAACCGGCCCCAACGTGACGACCGGCCGATGGGGGTCGCGGTCCGCACCTACTACACGAGCCCCCGTCACGACGACGACTACCTCGAGTCCTGGCTGGAGCTGTGGTCGAAGAATGACGCCGGCGAGAAGATTCTCCTGCCTGGTTACGGCTGGATCTTCGGCGTCGGTGACGGCACCTCGAACGTGGGCCTGGGCATCCTCAACACCTCGTCCGCGTTTGGCAAGGTCGACTACAAGGACGTCCTGAAGCGCTGGGTCGACACCCTGCCGCCGGAGTGGACCTACAACGAGGAGACCATGACCAGCCCGGTCCGCGGTGCTGCGCTCCCGATGGGCTTCAACCGGCAGCCGCTCTACGCGCAGGGGCTGCTCCTGGTCGGTGACGCCGGCGGCATGGTCAACCCGTTCAACGGGGAGGGCATCGCCTACGCGATGGAGTCCGGCCGGCTGGCCGCTGAGGTCATCGCCCAGGCCTTCGCCCGCCAGACCGACGCCGGGCGAGAGAAGGTTCTCCAGTCCTATCCGCGGGTCATGAAAGATGCGCTCGGCGGTTATTTCACGCTTGGCCGGGCCTTCGCGAAGATGATCGGCAACCCGGAGTTCATGCGTCTTGCCGTGAAGTACGGACTGCCACGCACCACGATGATGAAGTATCTGATGAAGATCATGGCCAACCTGGCCGAGCCGCACGGCGGCGATGCCAGCGACCGGCTGATCAATGCCCTGTCCAAGATGGCCCCGGCGTCATGAGCGTGTGCGCCGCCTCTAGGCTTGGGCCGCACCCAGGGCAGGTCAGCAACCGAAGGGGTAACGAGCCGCGATGACGAACCAGTACGTTCCGGTGTTGTTCCTGGCGGCGTTTGGCGCCGCATTGGCGGCTGCCGCCGTCCTCGCCAGCCCCTTCCTCGGGCCCCGCCGCTACAACCGTGCCAAGGCCGACGCCTACGAGTGCGGCATCGAGCCCACACCCCAGGCAGCGGGCGGCGGCAAGGTGCCGGTCAAGTACTACCTCACCGCGATGATCTTCATCATCTTTGACATTGAGGGCGTCTTCCTCTACCCGTTCGCGGTGGCCTTCAACAAGTTGGGCCTGTTCGCGCTTGTCGAGATGTTGCTGTTCATCATCACGGTGTTCGTCGCCTACGCCTATGTGTGGCGTCGTGGTGGCCTCGAGTGGGACTGACGAGGGACTGACAAATGGGTATCGAAGAAAAGCTTCCAGCGGGCTATCTGCTGACCACGCTCGAAAGTGTCGTGGGCTACTGCCGTTTGCACTCGGTCTGGCCGGCGACCTTCGGTCTGGCCTGTTGCGCCTTCGAGATGCTGGCCACAGGCTCGCCTGACTACGACATCGCCCGGTTCGGCATGGAGTACTTTCAGCCCTCGCCGCGCCAAGCCGACCTGATGATCGTGGCCGGCCGCGTCAGCCAGAAGATGGCCCCCGCGCTACGACAGGTCTACGACCAGATGTCCGAGCCGAAGTGGGTGATCGCGATGGGTGTCTGCGCCTCCTCCGGCGGCATGTTCAACAACTACGCCATCGTGCAGGGGGTCGACCACATCGTCCCGGTGGACATCTACCTCCCCGGCTGCCCGCCACGGCCAGAGATGCTGCTCAACGCGATCGTCATGTTGCACGAGCAGATCCAGAAGACCCCGCTCGGCGTCAACCGGGTCGCCGCAGTCAAGGCGGCCGAGGCCGCAGCTCTGTTAGCGACCCCCACTCACCAGATGAAGGGTCTGTTGGCATGACGCCGACCGAGAGTGAGGATCGAAGCCCAACTGGGGGCACCTCCCGCTTGCGGGGGCGGACCGGAGCGACCGATGAGGCGGCATCAGAGGGCATGAGCGGCGAAGGAGAGAACGACAACCTGCCTGCCCCCCTGGGGACCAATCCCGAGCCTGTGGTGGTCGGTTCGCGACAAGGTCTTTTTGGTGCCAATGACGGCGGTGACACCAGCGGGTTTGGCGGTCTGGTCACTCACGTGCTCTTCCCGGCTGCCGCTGTTCGGCCCTACGGCGGATACTTCGACGAGGTCGCCGACCACCTCGAACGCGTCCTTGGCGGCAGCGCGCCATACGCGCAGGCCATCGAGCGAGTCGTGGTGGACCGCAGCGAGATGACCATCTTCATCGCCCGTGAGCACCTCGTGCAGGTGGCCCGGGCACTTCGTGATGACCCCTCGCTGCGCTTTGACATGTGCCTTGGCGTGTCCGGCGTCCACTACCCGCAGGAGACCGGCCGCGAGCTGCACGCCGTCTATAACCTGCTATCGATCACCAACGGCGGCCGGCGAGTTCGCCTCGAGGTGACCTGCCCCGACGACGACCGACACATCCCCTCCATTGTCGAGGTCTACCCTGCCAACGACTGGCACGAACGCGAGACCTGGGACTTCTTCGGCATCGAGTTCGACGGCCATCCTGCGTTGACCCGGATCCTGATGCCGGACGACTGGTCCGGTCACCCACAGCGGAAGGACTATCCCCTCGGCGGCATCCCCGTGGAGTACAAGGGCGCCACCGTCCCGCCGCCGGACCAGCGCAGGAGCTACACCTGATGACTGAACAGACCCGTGAGATCCATGCCACTCCCGTCGCTGGCGCACAGGATGCCGAGGGCGCCCACGTCTATGAGGCAGTCGGCGGCGACTGGGATGTTATCGCGGATGAGGCCTCCTCCCTGCACGAGGAGCGAATCGTCGTCAACATGGGTCCGCAGCACCCATCGACACACGGCGTCCTGCGTCTCATCCTCGAGATCGACGGCGAGACCGTCACCGAGGCCCGGGCAGGCATCGGCTATCTGCACACCGGTATCGAGAAGAACATGGAGTTCCGTACCTGGACCCAGGGCGTCACGTTCTGCACCCGCATGGACTACGTCATGCCTTTGTTCAACGAGACCGCCTACTGCCTCGCCGTCGAGAAGCTTCTCGGCATCACCGACCAGATCCCCGAGCGCGCCACGATCATTCGCGTGCTCATGATGGAGCTCAACCGCGTCGCTTCCCACCTCGTCGCACTGGGCAGCGGGGGTCTGGACATCGGCTCGACGACCGCCCTTCAGATCGCGATGAAAGAGCGCGAGCGCATCATGGCGATCTTTGAGATGATCACCGGACTACGCATGAACCACGCGTACATCCGCCCTGGCGGCGTCGCGCAGGACCTGCCCCGAGGTGCCATCGACAAGATCCACGACGCCATCCCCCGAATCCGTCGCGGTATCGGCGAGATCGAGCGGCTGTTCAACGAGAACCCGATCATCAAGGCCCGCATGGTCGACATCGCCTACCTCGACCTCACCGGCTGCATGGCCCTCGGGATCACCGGGCCCATGTTGCGCTCGACCGGCCTGCCGCTCGATCTGCGCAAGTCCGACCCCTACTGCGGCTACGAGAACTACGAGTTCGATGTACCGGTGCGTGACTCCTGCGACGCATACGGACGTATGCGGATCCGCATGGACGAGATGTACGAGTCGCTCAAGATCGTGGAACAAGCCACGGCCAAGCTGCAGGACACCCCCGGCCCCGTCATGGTTGCGGACAAGAAGATCGCCTGGCCGGCTCAGCTGGCCATCGGCGGCGATGGGATGGGCAACAGTCTGGACCACATCCGCGAGATCATGGGCACGTCGATGGAGTCCCTCATCCACCACTTCAAGCTGGTGACTGAGGGCTTTCGGGTCCCACCTGGCCAGTGCTATGCGTCGGTGG
>JBBRZV010000068.1:0-17160 GCA_038236365.1 Actinomycetales bacterium
AGATGGGCCGCAAAATCCAGGCCGGCCGGGTCTGGACCAACTGCTACCACGCCTACCCCGCCGGCGCAGCCTTCGGCGGCTACAAGATCTCCGGCATCGGCCGCGAGAACCACGCCATGATGCTCGACCACTACTCCCAGACCAAGAACCTCCTGGTCTCCTACAGCACCAAACCACTCGGCTTCTTCTAAAGCCTGAGAGGTTCTTCTAAGGCCTTGATGCGTGTCGGCGATTGCCGACACGCATCAAGGCCGTCTTTCGTGGTGACCATGTTCAGCGCCCTTCGGTGCCACCCACGCGATCGATCTGGGCACGTAGCTCGGCCACCTCGCCGCGCAACAGCTCCACCTCGCGGACAAGGCCGACGAGGGTCAAGGGGTGTTGAGCTGTCTCATCCGGGACTGGCTCGGGGTGGTCTTGCTCAACCTTCACAAGCAGCTGCCCGTACCGCGCCTCCTTGCGGCCCGGCTGCCGCTCCAGGCGGGCGACGAGCGGGTTATCCCTGTTGGTCAACGCGTCAAGCTCCGTCTGCACCTCCACGACCGTGTCGAAAGCGTGCATCCGCTCGGAACGAAGGCGCAGCTCTCCCAACGTCTGCGGTCCGCGCAGCAGCAGGACGGCGAGCAGAGTCATCTGCCCTTGCGACACAGCAAGGGAGCTGTCGAGCAGGTGGCGGTGCTTGTCGCTGCGCTCTCCGGTGCGGTGGACCATTCTCAGCAGCCCCTTCTCACGCAGGCTACGGGCCGTGATCCGCACGGTTGAGACGTCGTAGGCAACCACCGGGTCCCGGTTCGTCGCCTGGTTGCAGGCAGCCATCAAGGCGTTTTCGGTCAGCGGATACTGCTGCGGGGTCGTGAGCTGCTTCTCGACAAGGCAGCCCAGCACTCGGCCCTCTTCGCTCGTCAGCTCCATGGCACACCCTAAGCCGCACCCGGCGGATCATGAGGCGGTTCCAGGTGTGTCCGTCACCCTCGCGAGTCTGGGGCGGCGTGGGCATGACGGGGCCCGTCGGCTACTCGGGCTAGAGGAACGGGGCCGGGTCCCCTGCGCCCACCCGCACGACCTCCGGGTACCCCTGGGACCAGTCCACCACGGTGCTGGGTTCCTTTCCGCACTCGCCGGCGTCCAACACCGCGTCGATCGTCTGGTCGAGCTCCTCCTTGATCTGCCAGCCGTCAGTCATCGGCTCCGCGGCGTGAGGGAGCTGGAGGGTGCTGGAAACCAGCGGCTCCCCCAGCTCGCGAAGCAGAGCCTGCACAACGGGGTGCTCCAGGATGCGCACGCCAACGGTCCGCCTCTTCGGGTGCGCGAGCCGCCGCGGTACTTCCTTGGTCGCCGGGAGGATGAACGTGTAGGGGCCGGGCGTGGCCGCCTTGATGGCCCGGAATGCGGCGTTGTTGAGCTGGACGAGCTGGCCGAGCTGCGCGAAGTCCGCGCATACAAGGGTGAAGTGGTGCTTGTCGTCCAGGGCTCTGAGCGCGCGGATGCGCTCACCGCCGGCCACATTGTCCAGCCCGCAGCCCAGGGCATAGCAGGAGTCGGTGGGGTAGGCGATGAGAGCGTCGTCCCGCAGCAGCGCAGCGACCTGCGCGATCCTGTGCGGCTGCGGGTGCCGCGGGTGGACGTCGAAGTACCGGGCCATATCTCGAGGATACGAGCAGGGTGGGTGAGACAATGACGAGCGTGGGGATCCGGGCTGAGGTCGCGCTTGTTGTCCTGGGCGGCGGCCCTGCGGTAACGGCATCCCACTCCCACACCGGGAGACGGCCCCGACGAAGGGCCAGGAGTCACAGGTCGTTTCACCGGCAAGGTGACGATTCCCGCTCCGGGCATACGGACTGCTGGGCCACCTGAAGACCCTCAGGACGGCCCGCAGGACAGTCCACGCCGGACGTCGGGCATGGCGTGGCTTTCGCCTCGATGGCTGACAAGCCACGGGGAGTTCTCCCCAATGGGCTGAGACGCCCTCAACGGCTAACTTCGGGGGCCAAGGGCAGGCACAGACGACGGGGGGGTCATGGACGAGCTGCTCGGTGCGAACACCGACACTCTCGACCGTATGGCGGAGTCCCTGGGCCTCGACGCCCGGACACTTGAGGACATCCGCACCCGGGCGCATCAGGTTGTGGCCGAGATGCAGGCTGCCTGGAACGGCCCCGACCTGTGGCACCTGATCCAGCGGTGGGAGCAGCAAGGCTTGCCACAGCTGGCCAGCGCATCAACGTCCCTGGAAACCTGCGCCGCCCAGCTGCTCGCCCAGTCGACCGCCCAAAGCGGTGCCAGCAGCAGTGAGGGCACCAGATCGAGTTCGGTCTTCAGGTGGGTGGCACCGGGCGTCGCCCTCGGCATTGCTGTGCCAGCGAGCGCTGACGGCCGCTCATCAACCGCACCGCCGACACTGGCGCCCGTGGCTGGATCTCCGCCGGAGCACGGGTCGCCGGGCGAGAACGCCAGCTGGTGGAGGTCCCTGACCGCGAAGGGGAAACAGCACGTGATCAGCGAGCACCCCGAATGGATCGGCAACCGCGACGGTGTGCCGTTCGCGGCCAGGGATGAGGCCAACCGGGCGCTGCTCGGCGTCGATCGAGATCGCCTCGTGACCCAACAGGAGCGCCTCAATGCCCGACTGTCGGACAGCTGGCTCGGGGGCATCTTGACCAACGACGACGCAGCGTTGGCGCACGTCGAGGCCAAGCTGGACTCCCTCATCGCGGTCGAGCAGACGCTGGCACGAGACGGTGGCCGCCAGCTCCTCCTGCTGGACCTGTCGCAGGAGCGCGCCCAGGCAGCGATAGCGCGGGGTGACGTCGACAGCGCCGACAACGTGGCCGTCTTCGTTCCGGGGTTGACCGCCAACATCAACGACAGCCTGAAGGACTACGACCACGAAATGGATCAGCTCCAGCACAGGGCCGAGCTCGAGAACAAGCGCGCCAACCCGGCCGGGGACTCAACGACAGCGACGGTGACCTGGATCGGCTACCAGGCACCACAGCTGGGCTGGGACCTCATCGGCGACACCTCCGTTGCCGACGACCATGCGGCACGGGCGGGCGCCGCACAGCTCGTGCCCTTCCTCCGAGGGATCGATGCGGCCCGCGACCACGACGCTCATCTGAGCCTGCTCGGGCACTCCTATGGCTCGACCACCGCAGGGCTTGCCCTGAAGCAGAGCACAGGAGTGGATGACGTCGTGTTCTTTGGCTCCCCCGGAATAGGCACGAACAACGTCAGGGACCTGTCGGTTCCCGGGGGCCACACCTACTACATAGAGGCACCGTGGGACTACGTCGGCGATCTTGGGTATTTCGGTATCGACCCCTCACACATGGATGGGATCGAGCACGCCTCGGCAAAGGCATCGACCGTCGTGGACCCGATGAGCGGTGAGATCCGGCATTTCGCCGGGGTCACTGGCCACGACTCGTATCTGGTGGACGACAGCACCAGTCAGTACAACCTGTCCGTTGTTGTGGCAGGCGTGCCGGATCGTCGCGTATCCGACCCCGGTGAAGGTCTGGGTGACGTCCTCTCATGGCCGATACCGGGGACGTACTCATGAGCAGGTTTTCCAGAGCCGCTGCCACCATGGTGACGCTGTTGATCGTCGCGGGCTGCAGCACCACCTCCAGGGAGAGCGAACAGATGAACCAGGCATTCGACACCTTGATGAAGCGCCCGAACCTCACACAGGTTGACGCGGAGTACCAGTCGATGTTCACGAACATCCGCGAGCGCCTGGTGACCGAGCTGGGCGTGGCCGCGTGGGTTCCGGACGACGAACCGATCAGTGGATCCGCCTGCGGCGGAAAGATCTCCAAACTGGAGGGGGCCGAGGTGCGCCGGTACGACGCCGGGATGTCACCGGGCAACCTTCCGGACGCCTCATGGGACCAGGCGGTTGCGATCGTGACCGAGGTGGCCGGTCAACACGGCTTCGGGGCGCCAAGAGTGATCGTGAGCGGACCGAGCGATCACGAGGTCACGTTCAGGGACACGTACAACGGGGAGCTGATCTTTGGCACCGGGGCCAACACCATCCTGGGCGCCAGCACAGGCTGCCACCTCACCGAAGAGGCGCACCAGCGTGGCAAGCCGGTTCTTCCCACGAAGTTGTGAGTTCACCGGCCGAGGAGTCCATTCACCCCCCGAACGGACTCTCGTCGTTGCGATTCCGCGTCTGACGTCGGCCGTCATCCACCCCGACCCACACATGACGTCCGGTCGGTCCTACCCACCGCGCCGCCGCCCCTACCCAGCTCTGACGTCCGGAAGTCTCCGCGACGTGCTTGCGTTTTGTTACCGGTGAGTAGCATCATGGATGTTACTGACCAGTAACCGACATGTCGGAGCGCCGGCGGCGGTCTCGATCCCAGCACGGAGGACCCCTGATGGGCCACTACAAGAGCAACCTGCGCGATCTCGAGTTCAACCTTTTCGAGGTCTTCAATCGTCAGGAGATCCTGGGCCATGGCCCCTACGCCGAGGTCGACGAGGGCACTGCGCGCGAGATTCTGTCCGAGGTATGCCGCCTCGCCGAGAACGAGCTCGCGGCGAGCCTTCCCGACTCCGACCGAAACCCACCGGTGTTCGACCCTACGACCGGCTCCGTGACCATCCCTGCATCGTTCACCAAGTCGTACAAGGCCTATCTCGACGCCGAGTGGTGGCGCCTGGATGTCCCCACCGAGCTCGGCGGCACGGTCGTCCCACCGTCGCTTCGGTGGGCCGTGGCCGAGCTGGTGCTGGGCTCGAACCCGGCCGTTCACATGTACTCCGCCGGCTTCGCCTTCGCCAAGGTCCTCTACCACCTGGGCACTGAAGACCAGAAGAAGATGGCCCGCCACATCGTGGAGAAGAAGTGGGGCGCCACGATGGTCCTCACCGAGCCCGATGCCGGCTCCGACGTCGGCGCCGGCCGCACCAAAGCCGTTCAGCAGCCTGATGGCACCTGGCACATCAGCGGGGTCAAGCGCTTCATCACCTCGGCGGAGGCCGACTTCTACGACAACGTCGTGCACTTCGTCCTCGCCCGGCCCGAGGGCGGCGGTGCTGGCACCAAAGGCCTTTCGTTGTTCATCGTGCCCAAGTTCCAGGTCGACCTCGAGACTGGCGAGCTCGGAGAGCGCAACGGCGCATACGTCACCAACGTCGAGCGCAAGATGGGTCTCAAGGTCTCGACCACCTGCGAGGTGACCTTCGGCGAGAAGCACCCCGCCGTGGGTACCCTGCTCGGAGACGCCCACAACGGCATTGCGCAGATGTTTCGGATCATCGAGTTTGCACGAATGATGGTTGGCACCAAGGCAATTGCGACGCTTTCGACCGGCTATCTCAATGCACTCGACTACGCCAAGGAACGCGTCCAGGGCGCCGACCTGACACAGATGACGAACAAGATCGCGGCACGCGTGAGCATCACGCACCACCCCGACGTGCGCCGTTCGCTGATGCTGCAGAAGTCCTATGCCGAGGGCTTGCGTTCGCTGGTCATCTACACCGCCTGCCAGCAGGACATCGTCGACCAGGCACAGCTCACCGCCGGACACGATGACTTTGAGAAGGACTCGCCTGCGGCTATGGCGAGCCGGGTCAACGACCTGTTGCTGCCGATCGTCAAGGGAGTCGGCTCCGAGCGCGCCTGGGTGCTGCTGGGCACCGAGTCGCTGCAGACCTTTGGCGGATCGGGCTTCCTGCAGGACTACCCGATCGAGCAGTACGTCAGGGATGCCAAGATCGACACTCTCTATGAGGGCACCACCGCGATCCAGGGCCTGGACTTCTTCTTCCGCAAGATCATTCGCGACAAGGGTCAGGCTGTGAGCCACCTCGCCACGCAGGTCAAGGAGTTCGCCAAGGCCGACGACGGCTCAGGGTTCCTGCGCACTGAGCGCGAGCTTCTTGCCAAGGGCCTCGAGGATGTCCAGGGCATTATCGGTTTCATGGTGGACGAGCTGATGAAGTCCGACCCGACCAGGGGCGGCGATCCGACGAACCTCTACAAGGTCGGCCAGAACACCTCGCGCCTCCTGCTCAGCGCCGGCGACCTGGTCGTCGGGTGGCTGCTGCTGCGACAGGCCGAGGTCGCCAAGGCTGCCCTCGATACGGGCACCCCATCGGTCAAGGACCAGAGGTTCTACGAGGGCAAGATCGCGGCTGCGTCGTTCTTTGCACGCACCGTCCTGCCCAAGATCGCCGCTGAGCGCCAGATCGCTGAATCCACGGACAACTCCCTGATGGACGTGTCCGAGGACTCGTTCTAGGGCGCGGCGCTAGCCGCGATGCGTTCCAGCGCCGCGACGCCGTTCTGGCGCACCGTTAGCGGGTTTGTTACATCGTTGGCACAACTTCCAGAGCTAACCATGCCACTAACCCGCCATCGGACAGGGTGGATTTGGAGTTGTCTGGCCCAAGCCCGGTATCGCGCGACTCACCCGGTTGTCAACGGAAGCCGGCGATCGCGCAGGACCGGAAAGCTGGTGCGGTAGGCGCTGACGACGCTCATGTCGACCTCGACGCTGAGCACCTGCTGTTCGCTGCCGGCCATGGCTGCCACCTCGCCTGTGGGCAGTACCACCTGGCTGTGTCCGCCCATCTCCACGCCGGCGTGGGTTCCCGCCGTGTTGCAGGCCACCACGACACACTGGTTCTCGATCGCGCGAGCGTGTGCCAGCAGGGTCCAATGCCGGACCCGAACCGCTGGCCACGCCGCAGGTATGACGAAAAACGTTGCGCCAGCGTCGAGCTGGGCTCTATAGAGCTCGGGGAAGCGCAGGTCGTAGCAGGTCGAGAGTGCCGCACGAGCGGGTTCGGCATCCGGCGACGAGTCAGGCACATCAACCAGCGAGAGGGCGTTCCCCGCTTCCAGCAGCACCGGCTCACCGCGACCGAACCCGAACCTGTGGATCTTGCGATACGTCGCTACCAGCGACCCGTCGGAGGCGAAGACCAGCGAGGTGTTCCACAGCTGCTTACCTTCGGGCCCGGGCACATCGACCGCGCGTTCGATGATCGACCCGGCATGCAACATCACATCGGCGTCCTTCGCGGCCGCCGACATCGCAGACGCGACGGGGCCGTCAACCGGCTCAGCACGGTCGGCCCAGCTCTGGTAGGAGAAACCACCCGGGGACCAGAGCTCCGGGAGGACGACGAGGTCGTGCCCCGCTTGCGCGCGGACGAGGTCGGCGGCACGGGTGACCCTGTCGGCGACAGGCTCCCGGTCGTCATACCCGAGCTGGATCACGGCGATTCGCATGTCAGTCTCCCGAAGTCTGTGAGTTGGGCCCGGAACTGTCTCTGTGCCCCGAGATCGCAGCCAGGTGAGCGTTGTACGCCTTCAGCTCGGCGTCGTCATCACGGTCGGCCTGCCGGTCCAGCCTCGTGGTCTCAGCGGCATCGGAGCGCACCCACACGAGCGTGACCAGCAGAGCCAGGATCAGAGTGGGGAGCTCCCCGGCGCCCCAGGCCACGGCACCGCCATTGCGTTGGTCAGCAAGAAGATCCACGACCCACGGTAGGTGAAGGGCGCCGTAGAAGGTCGGCGCCAGCACCGTCGTGCCGGTCGTGAGGGCCACCCCGAAGAAGGCATGGAACGAGATCGTGGCGAAGAGGACGACCAGCCGCAGTGAAGGCGGCCAGCGCCTCGGACCCGGGTCGATGCCCACGAGCACCCAGGCGAAGAGGTATCCGGCCAAGAGGAAGTGGGTGGTCATCAGGACGTGGCCCGTGTGGGTCCGCAGCGCAAGTCCGAACAGCGGTGAGAAGTAGAACACGACCAGGCTGCCAAAGAAGATGACGGCTGCGACGATCGGGTTGCCGATCACCATGAGGAATCTGGAGTGCAGCAGACCGAGCAGCAGCTCGCGAGGGCCCAGGGTCCTGTCGCCCCGTGGCCTCAACGTGCGCAATGCGAGCGTGACCGGCGCGGCCAGCACCATCAGGATCGGCGCTGCCATGGACACCGTCATGTGCATCAACATGTGGACCGAGAAGAGGACACGCCCATAGACGCCCGGAGCTCCAGAGGTGGCCCAGGCGAAGATCGCCCAGCCCAGAACCCAGCCGATGGTTCGGAGGACCGGCCACGAGTCGCCGCGAGCGCGCATCCGACGGACACCAAGGAGATAGAGGACTACGGCGAGCGTCGAAACCGTGAGCCACAACCAGTCGATGCTCCAGACTGTCAACCAGCCGGAGCTGGACAACGGGACCGACGGAGCGGGATAGCCGGTCAGCGCGAATGCCGGGTCCAGGCTGGGGGGTGTGTCCGGGACCGGGTGCTCACTGTGCGAGAGGGCGCTCCCGACGGCGAAGGCGGAGCTCATGATGACCAGCTCGATGAGCACCAGACGGGCGAAGAGCCGCCCAGCGAGAGGGTCAGCGGAGATCCGGGGGACCACTCGTGAACGCTGCTGCCAACCCGCCAGGCCCAGTGCGAGCAAGGCGGCCACCTTGAGGAGCACCAGGGCCCCATAGCCCGTGGCAAGGTTGGCGATGGAGCCGATCCGGATCCAGGCGTTGGCGGCTCCTGACAGGGCGACGGCGACGAAACACCATCCGGCGAGGCGTGAGTACCGCTGGACACTGACCGCGAGCGCCGGACCGAGCAGAGGCCGAAGGATCGCCAACGCGAGAAGACCGCCGACCCAGAGGAGCGCCGAAACCAGGTGCAGGGCAAGGGAGTCGACGGCTGCGTCGTGGCTTCCTGAACTGGCCGCATGGCCAGCCAGCGAAAGCGGGAGTATCGCCAGGACGCCGAGCGCGGCGAGGCCGACCATTCCTGAACGGCGTCGGACGACCGCCGCCCCGACGGTCACCACCAGGGCCACCGCTGTGCTGATGACCGCGACACGCAAGACCACGATCTGGAGGACAAAGGCCTGGAACTGGCTGGCGAAGCCGGGGTCGGTGATCCTGGTGCCCGAGATGTTGGCATAGGAGAGGACGAGCCCGACCAGTCCGGCCACCACCCATATGACCCCAAAGGAGCTCGCATACCTGGCCGCCGCGATCCGTCGGGACGTGTTTCGCGCCTCCGGGATGATCGTCCCGGCGACAACGAGCAGGCCCACGGTGCTGGCGGCGGCAAGGTCGTGGACGGCTCGCACCACAGGCAGCCCCCAGCGCACGATCTGGCCGGGATCGGGCAGACCTGCCTCCGGCGCGGCGAACGCGCCTCCGAGCAAGCCTGCCGGGATGACCACCGCTACGGCAACGGCCACGAGGATCAAGGGCAGCCTTGCGGCCTGGGGACCTGCGCCCTGCGGGGTGGTCATGGCAACAGAGTAGGGAAGATGGCCACTCCCGGGAGCAGCCGGCGCCTTGTGTCTCTCGAAGAACGCTTGGTTGCGCCACGCAATTGATCTATGATATTTGTATGTGACAAGCAAGTTCTCGTCCTTCTTCAACCATGGAGCAACGATGGCGATCAGCCTGGAGAGTGCCACCCGCCTCAGCACCGAGCTGGTCCGCGTCATGAAGCTGTTCCAGTCCATGCGCCAGCACGCCCCCAAGGTTCACCCGGGAGTCGAGCCCGCGTCATACCCGATCCTGTTCAACCTCGTCGAGGAACCACGCCGCGTGTCGCTTCTGGCTGACTGCATCCACTCGGATGTCTCGACCGTGAGCCGACAGGTGACGATGCTGGTGTCACACGGCTTGCTGGAAAAGGTGGCCGACCCCCTGGACGGCCGGGCCTCGATGGTCTCGCTCAGCGCTGAGGGCAAAGACCTGGTCGAGCGGCTCAAGGCTGGGCGCGGCGAGTGGTTCCGCCAGATGCTGCACGACTGGGAACCCGCCGACGCCGATGCCTTCAACGACCAGCTTTCCCGGTTCGCCACATCCTTCGAGGCCTCCAGGGACCAGATCCGATCCATCCCATTCCCGCCGGCGAAATCTGTCGCATCCTCCGGCGATGCCCGGGCCAACACCACCCACAAGGAGAACTAATGGCCACCGCTGCCATGCTGCCAGCGCCCGCCACCCATGGGCCGCTCTCCCACAAGCAGATCCTGACCATCATGGCCGGGCTGATGATGGGGATGTTCCTGGCCGCGCTCGACCAGACCATCGTCTCCTCGGCCATGCGCGTCATCGCCGACGACCTTCACGACCTCTCCGGGCAGGCCTGGGTCGTCACTGCGTACCTGATCACCTCGACGATCGTGACTCCGCTGTACGGGAAGCTGTCGGACATCTACGGCCGCAAGCGTTTCTTCACCGCAGCGATCGTGATCTTCCTGTTCGGCTCGATCCTGTGTACCTTCGCCACCTCGATGCCGATGCTGGCGGCCTTCCGGGCCGTCCAGGGGCTGGGCGCCGGTGGCCTGTTCTCCCTCGCGCTGGCGATCATCGGTGACATCGTCCCGCCACGTGAGCGCGCGAAGTACCAGGGCTACTTCCTCGCCGTCTTCGGCACCTCCAGCGTTCTTGGCCCTGTCGTCGGAGGCTTCTTCGCCGGCCAGTCAACGATCCTGGGCATCACCGGATGGCGTTGGGTCTTCCTGGTCAACGTGCCGATCGGTATCGCCGCACTCTTCGTGGTCAACCGCACCCTGCACCTGCGTCACACTCGCCTGGACCACCGCATCGACTTCGGCGGCGCCGCAACGCTGACCGTTGGGCTCGTCCCGTTGCTGCTGGTCGCCGAGCAGGGTCGCGAGTGGGGTTGGGGCTCCGGAAGGTCGCTGCTCTGCTACGGCATCGGCCTGATCGGCCTGATCGCATTCTTCCTGGTCGAGCGCGCGATGGGCGCCGAGGCCCTGCTGCCGTTGCGCCTCTTCACCAACAAGACCGTGGGGGTCGCCTCAATCGCCTCCGTCGTCCTGGGGATGGGCATGTTCGGTGGCCTGGCCTCACTGCCGCTCTACCTGCAGATCGTCAAGGGTGCGACGCCGACAAGCGCCGGCCTGATGCTGCTGCCCATGACACTGGGAATGATGAGCGGCTCGATCATCTCCGGCCAGATGATCTCGAGGACAGGTCGATACCGGCACTTCCCGATCATCGGCTGCGGCCTGCTCGTCGTCTCGCTCTTCGGCTTCCACTACGTGGCAGCCGACACCCCGCTGTGGCAGACGATGATCATCATGCTGTTCTTCGGTCTCGGTCTCGGTTTCAACATGCAGCCGCTCACCCTTGCGGTCCAGAACGCCGTCTCACCACGGGACATCGGCGTGGCCACCTCGTCGGCGACATTCACCCGTCAGATCGGCGGCACGCTCGGAGTTGCAATCTTCTTGTCCGTGTTGTTCTCGGCCGCGCCAAGTCGCATCTCGGCTGCCTTCGCCAAGGTCGCCCCGACTCCGGAGTTCCAGGCGGCGTTGAAGAATCCCCAGTCACCGACCGGCAACAGCCAGGCGAACACCGATTTCATCCACGGCCTGCAACAAGCTCAGTCCGGTGGGGGCAGTGGCGGGGCGCTCAACCCGTTGAGCGACTCCTCGTTCATCCAGCAGCTGGACCCCAGGCTGGCCAAGCCGTTCCTGATCGGCTTCTCCCAGGCCATGGACCTGGTGTTTCTGTTGGGCTCCGCAGTCATGGTCATTGCGTTCATCGTCGTGTGGTTCCTGCCACACGTTGAGCTCCGTAGCGGCTCAGCCTATGAGAGTCGCGGCAAGTCGGACGCAGCCGACGCCAAAGCGGTCGCCGAAGCAGATGGCGTCGCCATCTGAGCGGCCCTCTCCTGTGACCCAGGGAGCGGTGGGACTTCTCAGCTGATCCACGGGCACGGGCTCAGCCCCAGACGAGCGCCTGGGCAGGATCATGAAGGACGGCCGCGACATCTGCCAGGAACCGTGAGCCCAGCTCGCCGTCGACCATGCGGTGGTCGAAGGAAACACCAAGCTGGGTGACCCAGCGAACCTTGATCTTGCCCTTCACCACCCACGGCATCTGCCGGACCGCACCGAAGCAGAGGATCGCCGCTTCGCCGGGGTTCAGGATCGGCGTGCCTGTGTCGACACCGAAGACCCCGACGTTGGTGATGGTGATGGAGCCTCCGGACATCTCTGCGGGCTGTGTCCTGCCCTCGCGCGCCGTTGACACCAGGTGGGCCATCGCGTCGGCCAGCTGCCGTAGGGACATCTGGTCGGCGTCCTTGATGTTGGGCACCATCAGCCCACGGGGCGTCGCTGCGGCGATGCCCAGGTTGACGTAGTTCTTGACCACGATCTCCTGCGCCGCCTCTTCCCAGGTGGCGTTGATACCTGGGTTGCGACGACTCGCAATGATCAGCGCCTTGGCCACGACCAGCAGCGGGCTGACCTTGACATCACTGAACTCGCGCTCGCCCCTGAGTCGGTCCACGAGCCTCATGGTGCGCGTGACGTCTACCGTGACGAGCTCGGTGACATGGGGTGCGGTGAACGCCGAGCCGACCATGGCCAGAGCCATCAGCTTGCGCACGCCTTTGACCGGGATGCGCACCTCGCGCTCGCCGACGGCCGCGAACACAGGTGCCCTGTATGCCGCGGCGCCCGCGCCGCTGCCCGCCAGCAACTCCCTGGCATGGTCACCCGCCGCGTATGCCTCGAGGTCGGCTCTGGTCACGATGCCGCCGGCCCCGGAGGCGGGGACCTGCGAGAGGTCGAGGCCCAGGTCCTTGGCAAGCTTTCGCACCGGCGGCTTGGCCAGTGGCCTGGGGCCGGTGACGGAGCGCGCCGAGCTCGGCTGTGCCGCAACGGTTTCGGAGACGGCTGATTCAGACTCGGCGCTCTCGGGTTCCGTGGGGATTGCTGTGGGCTCTGGCGCGAAAGCCTGGTTGACCTGGGCGGTTGCCGCAGATGGGGTGACCTGCCCCTTGCGTGGCCGGCGTTTGGCCTCAGTCATCCGCGGGCCGTAGCCGACCAGCACCGCCACGCGACCGCCGGGGGCCGCCCCGCCGATCTTGCCGGCCTCGATCTCCTCGTCATCCGCGGCCGCGGCTGGAGCCGCCACCACTGGCTCCGCGTCACCGCCGAGCCCGTCGTCGACCGCGATGATCGGGGTGCCCACGGGCACCGTGTCGCCCTCGGAGACGAGCAGCGCGGCGACCGTGCCGGCATACGGCACGGGGAGCTCGACCAGGGACTTGGCCGTCTCGATCTCGACGATGACGTCATTGATCTTGACGGTGTCGCCGACCTTGACCTTCCACGTGACGATCTCGGCCTCGACAAGGCCTTCGCCTGGGTCCGGGAGGTTGAAGTGCTTGACAGCCATGGGTTTTCGTCCCTTCCGTATCAGTAGGCGAGCGCGCGGTCGACGCCGTCGAGCACGCGGTCCAGGTCTGGCAGGAACTCTTCCTCGAGCCTGCTCGGCGGGTAGGGCAGGTTGTAGCCGCCAACCCGGATCACCGGAGACTCGAGGTGGTAGAAGCAGCGTTGGGAGATGGCCGCGGCGATCTCGCTGCCCATGCCGAGGAACGTCGGTGCCTCGTGGGCGACCACAAGCCGGCCGGTCTTCTCCACCGATGTGGCCAGGACGTCGAGGTCCAGCGGGGAGAGCGAACGCAGGTCGATGACCTCGATCGACTTGCCCTCCTCGGCGGCGGCGGTCGCAGCATCCAGGCAGACCTTGACCATCGGGCCGTAGGCCGCCAGGGTCGCGTGCTCGCCTTGGCGCGCAACGGTCGCCGCGAACAGCGGACGCGGGGCGGCCTCGGCGGTCACGTCGACCTCGCCCTTCTCGTGGTAGCGGCGCTTGGGTTCGTAGAAGATGACCGGGTCGTCGCACTCGATGGCCTGCTGGATCATCCAGTACGCGTCCTCGGGGTTCGAGCACGCGATGACCCGCAGCCCGGCCGTGTGGGCGAAGTAGGCCTCGTTGGACTCGCTGTGGTGCTCGACCGCGCCGATGCCACCACCAACAGGGATGCGGATCACCATGGGCAGCCGGATCTTTCCCAGCGACCGTGCCGGCATCTTGGCGACCTGGGAGACGATCTGGTCGAAGGCGGGGTAGACGAACCCGTCGAACTGGATCTCCACGACGGGGCGATAGCCACGGAGTGCCATGCCGATAGCGGTGCCCACGATTCCCGACTCGGCCAGCGGGGTGTCGATGACCCGGTCCTCGCCGAAGTCCTTCTGGAGGTTCTCGGTCACCCGGAAGACTCCTCCGAGCTTGCCGATGTCCTCCCCCATGATCACGACCTTGGGGTCACGCTCCATGGCGCGTCGCAGACCGGCGTTGATGGCCTTGCCGATGCCCAGCTTCGTCATTTCAGCTCCCCCCTTCGAAGCTCGCGGAGTAGGCCGCGAAGCCGGCGCGCTCGGCCTCGACCAGCGGGTGCTCGTCGACGTAGACGTGGTCGAACATCGAGCCGGGCTCGGGGTCAGGCATGGCCAGGCAGCCCTCGCGAACGGTCAGCGCGAGCTCATCGGCCTCACGGTCGATCTCCTGGTAGAAGTCCTGGTCGGCTTTGCCGCTGGACGTGAGATAGGCCTTGAGCCGGGCGATCGGGTCACGCAGCTTCCAGACCTCGACCTCGGCCGAGACGCGATACTTCGTCGGGTCGTCGGACGTCGTGTGGGCGCCCATGCGATACGTGTAGGCCTCGATCATCCGCGGTCCCTCCCCGCTGCGGGCGGCATCCATCGCGGCCTTCGTCACGGCATACACGGCGAGAACGTCGTTGCCGTCCACCCGGACGCCGGGGAAGCCGAAGCCGCGCGCCCGCTTGTAGATCGGGATCCGGCTCTGTCGCTCGGTCGGCTGGGAGATGGCCCACTGGTTGTTCTGGCAGAAGAAGACGACCGGTGAGTTCATGGAGGCGGCGTAGACGAAGGACTCGTTCACGTCACCCTGGGCGGTCGCTCCATCGCCGAAGTAGGCGATGACGGCTGCGTCGCGGTCGGGGTCTCCGGTGCCCACCGCGTGGTCGTGCTGGAGGCCCATCGCGTAGCCGGTCGCGTGCAACGTCTGCGCGCCGATGACGATCGTGTAGAGGTGGAAGTTGTTCTCGTTCGGGTCCCAGCCGCCGTGGTTGACCCCCCGGAAGAGCCCGAGCAGGTTAAGCGGGTTGACCCCCCGACACCAGGCGACGCCGTGCTCGCGGTAGGTCGGGAAGGCGTAGTCCTGGCTGCGCAGCGCGCGAGCCGAGCCCACCTGTGCGGCCTCCTGCCCGAGCAGGCTGGCCCAGATGCCGAGCTCACCCTGTCGCTGCAGGGCTGTGGCTTCCGCATCGATCCTGCGAACCAGGACGTGGTCACGGTAGAAACCGCGCAGGTCCTCGTCGGTCAGCTGATCCACGGATGCCGAGTACTCGGGATGGCCGACATGGTCGACGCGCTCCCCCTCGGGGGTGAGTAGCTGGACCAGCTCGGGTCCGCCATCCCCAATGGTCTCTGGGACCGGGGCGGTCAGCGCTGCCAGGGCCGCGGCGTGGGCCGCGGCTTCCGACGAGGCGGCTTCGTTGTCGCTCACAGGCACTCCTTCTTCGCGATGCCGGCGGGGATGACCGCCAGATCGACTCGGGCCAAGGGTCGCGTGGCGGGGTCTCCGTCAGTAAAGATGCGGGCCATGGCAGGGACTTACGCACGCCTGTGACGACGCTCACAGACCTTGCCAGCACACGCTACCGGCAGGACGCGCGCGAGTCACAAGTTCCCCTCGGCAAAGTCCCTGTTGCGGGTCGGCTGCCCAGCCCGATCACGCTCGTCTGACCGGCGGACTGGCGTGAGGCCGACGGTCAGAACGTGCGAGCCACCAAAAGGCCCGGGCGACCTGGAGCAGCCTGCCGTTGGCCTCAGTCTCGGCGATGGTCGCGCGAACGCCCTCACCGGCGAAGCAGCGCACCACCAGACCTGCCTTGTCCGCCGCCGCAGTGAATGCCTCCGCGTCGACGCCCAAGGGCAGCCAGACGAAGTTGGCCTGTGTCTCGGGAATGTGCCAGCCCTGGTGCCGCAGCCCCGCCACGACCCGCTGGCGTTCGGCGACCAAGGCGTCGACCCGCTCCTTCAGCTCGCCGAATGCCCCGAGGCTGGCGATCGCCGCCTGCTGAGCGATGGTGCTGACACCGAATGGCACCGCGGTCTTGCGAAGCGCCGCGGCCACCGGTTCGTGGGCCACGGCATACCCCACCCGCAGTCCGGCGAGGCCGTAGGCCTTGCTGAAGGTGCGCAGGATGGCGACATTGGGCCGACCGGCATACGTCGCAAGGGTGTCGGGGGCATTGTCGTCGGTGACGAACTCGACGTAGGCCTCGTCGATGGCCACCAGGACGTCGCCGGGAACCTTGTCCAGGAACTCGTCGAGCTCGCCCTGGTGCACAACCGGGCCCGTGGGGTTGTTCGGGCTGCAGATCAGGATGAGCCGCGTGCGGGCGGTGATGGCGGCGGCCATTGCGGCGAAGTCGTGTCTCGCGTCCTGGTCAAGCGGAACCTGCACCGAGGCTGCCCCCGCGATGGCAACAAGGATTGGGTAGGCCTCGAACGAACGCCAGGCGTAGATCACCTCGTCACCCGGGTCGCACGAGGCAGCGATGAGCTGTCCCAGAACACCAACGCTCCCAGTGCCTGTCGCGATGTTCTCGGGCGGCACGCCGAGGCGCTGCGCGATGGCTTCGGTCAGCTCCGTGACGGCCATGTCGGGGTAACGGTTCATCTGCGTCGCGGCGTCCTGCACCACCTTGAGAACGCTCGGTAACGGCGGATAGGGGTTCTCGTTGCTGCTGATCTTGTACGCCGTCAGATCCTCGCGAGCGGCGGCCGGTTTGCCGGGTTTGTAGGACGGGATGGCGGCCAGGGCCTCACGGAGGCGGACGGTGCGGCTCATACCTGCACCTTATGGCCCGGCGCGTCGCGACCGGATGGATCTGCATGCCACGATGAGCCCATGAAGTCGATCGCCATCAAGATCCTGGTCAACGGTGTTGCCCTGTGGGTCGCCGCACTCCTTCTCCCGGGCATCACGTTTGGCCCAAGTGGCGCAAGGCTGAGCAGCGAGCTCTTGACAATCCTGTGGGTAGCGGTGATTTTCGGACTTCTGAACGCCCTGGTCAAGCCCGTGCTGACGTTCTTCTCGCTGCCGGTCATCATCCTGACGCTCGGGCTGTTCTCCCTGGTCGTCAATGCCCTGATGCTCGAGCTGACCTCGTGGTTCGCCGGCCAGTTCAGCCTCGACTTCCACGTCGACCAGTTCTTCTGGGACGCACTGCTCGGCTCGATCATCATCACG
>JBBRZV010000069.1:0-16779 GCA_038236365.1 Actinomycetales bacterium
GACTCCTAGCGAGCAGACGATCTTGATGGTGTCGGTGTCCGTGGACTTGATGACTAGCCGGTCCTCAGCGTGGAGCTGGTTGAGCAGGTCGGCGAGGTCGTCGAGGCTGTACCTGTTACGTCGGGCTTGGCTGAGTCGTTGTGTCGCGTGCTCGGTAAGGGGCCGTTCGTGGAGGGCGTTGAGGGCGTCGGATGCTTTGACGGCAAACAGGGTGTTGCCTCCGAGCCGCTGCCAGACCCACTTGCGGACGCCTTTGAGGTTGCCTTGGGCGACGGTCTCGGTGGTGAGCGGGCCTTGGACCAGAGCCCGTTGTCGGTCGAAGTGGTCGGCTCTCAGCTCGACCGTGGGCGTATCGGGTTGTGCTTGAAAGATCCGCAGCGCCTCGAGGGGTGTGAGGAGCTGCTCGGTCACGTTGCCGCCGTCGTCGGCGATGGAGGCGGCAAAGGCGTCTACGCCGGACGTGGTGCTGACGTAACAGGTGACGCCACCTTTCTTCTCGTGCATGTATGGGTCGCGAGTGGTGTGGACCATGTCCTGAAGGGCCAGCACGCGGGCCGCGGTGGTGGGATGTTTCTCCTGGGCGTTGGACCAGACGAGCCAGGCCTCGCTGACGGCGTCGGCTTCACCCTCGCTGTCCTCGGCGTCGTCGGTGACCCGCCCGTTGTAGAAGTCGTCGAGGATCTTGATCTCGCGTTCACTGCCGAAGAACTGTTCGTCGGAGCCGAACGCTTCCGCCGAGGCGCCGAGACGGTCCTTGATCCGCTGGCGAAGGTTGATCTGCTGCTCGACCTTCTCATGGCTGATCAGATAGACGTAGACGGTGTCGGACTTCTGACCGATGCGGTCGACGCGGCCGGCGCGTTGGATGATCCGGATGATGGCCCAGGGCAGGTCGTAGTTGACGACGATGTGGGCGTCTTGAAGGTTCTGTCCTTCGGAGAGGACATCGGTGGCGACCAGGACGTCGATCGGTTCTTCGATCTGTTTCGGTTCAGCTTGCTCGTGGCCGGGGAGCTTGTTCGAGTGCGGGGAGAACCGTCGTGCGAGGGCGGAGGGGTTGTCGGTGTTCCCCGAGACCAGACCGACGTTGTCGACGCCGGCTTCCTTGAGCGCGGCGGCGACATACTCGGCCGTGTCGACGTACTCGGTGAAGATGAGAACCTTCTGGTCAGGGTGGTCGTTGCGTAGTAGGTCCACGAGTGCGTTGATCTTGGAGTCGCGGGTGGAGTCCCAGCTGCCAAACCGGTCCAGCAGGCCGGTCAGGGTGTCGTTGTCCTTGGCCAAGTCCTTGCGCAGCGCCGGCTTGAACACCGAGGCGTTGATCCACTTGGTCTTGGCCGGCAGGGTGCGCTGCAGCTCGGCGTAACGGTTGGCCACCGTTCCGTGCAGCGAGGCATCGCTCTCGACGTCCTCGTCGCTGATGGCGATCTGCTTGTCGGTGAACGTGCCCAACGGGATCGCCAGGTTGCTGTCTATGGCGTAGATGAACAGCTCGTTGCGTGCCCGCTGCCGTTGCAGCGACAAGATGAAGGCGTGCCCCGATGAGGAGAGGCGCTTGAACAGCCCGATCCGCACGAACCCGCTGACGTTGCCGCGGCCGGCGCGGATGTCGTCGAGGTAGCTCTTGTCCGTGGCGGAGTGAGGAGCCTTCGGGTTGTCGTACTCGGCGAGCCGATACCGGGGCAGAGTCAGGGCGCGGACGGCGTCAAGGGTCGTGTCGTCCTCCATCAGCCTGGCGGGGTCGGTTTCGCTGAAGTCGTGACTGAGCGGCCGGGCGACCCTGGTGGGGAAGAAGAACTTCTCGCCGGTTGCGAACTGGAGGAACTCCCGGTCGGCGTACTGACCGTTGGGCTGGAGTACGGATTCCTTCTTGGCTGTTCGCTTGATGAACGAGCGGGTGCGGCGCACGAGGTGGTCGCTCATCAAGCGCTTCCAGTCATCGGCTTCCTCGGAGCGTCGGAACGCTGCGAGGGTGTTGATCTTGCCGTCGACCTTGGTCACCAAGTTGGGGTCGGCCTGTAGTGCCGCTGTGGGCACGATGCCCAAGTCATCGTCGTCGTCGAGGTAAAGCCCGATCTGGTTCGCGACGTCCTGGAACGCAAGGTTGTAGGGGGTGGCGGTCAGGAGCAGGACTTTCGAGCCGTTGGTGCGGATGTACTGGCGGATCGCGTCGTAGGCGACCGTCCCGTTGTTGCGCAGGTTGTGCGACTCGTCGCAGATGACGAGGTTGAACCGTTTGAGCTCGGGCAGCACCTTGTCAACCATCGAGTACGGGACGACGCGGCCATTGATGTCGTACGCCTCAAAGTGTTCCTGCCACATCTGCTGGAGGTTCTTCGGGCAGAGCACGAGGGTGGAGTAGTCCTCGGCCGCTTGGAGCATCAGGGCGGTGGCGACCGCGGTGAGGGTCTTGCCGAGGCCTACGACATCGCCGAGCATGGTGCCGCCGCGGCGGACAATCCTTCGTGCAAGGGTCCGCACCGCAGTCTCCTGATAGTCCAGCAGGAGACTACTCATGGAGGCAGGCAGGACATAGCCCATGCCGTCGCGGGCGTCCTGGGACAGGGAGTAGCAGACCTTGAGGTACACCTCGAACGGGCTGGGCTGCTGGTCGTCGGCCCAGGACTGGGTGATGAGGTCGATGATCTCAGCGGTGATGGTCAGGGAGAACGGGTCGTCCCAGCGGTCGTCGAACCAGGTCGCGAGCTTGGTGGTGGCGTCGGAGTCCTGGACGTCGATGTTGAGCTCGAGGTTGCGGTTCAACCCGGCGCCGGTGAGGTTTGAGGAGCCGACGTAGGCCCATCGTGACCCGTGCTTCTTGGCTGGTGCGTGGAAGAGGTAGGTCTTGCCGTGCAATGGCTTCTCGGTGAAGACCTTCATCTCCACGGCACCGTCCTGGAGTTGGCGTTTGAGCGTTTGCAGGGTGTTTTGGCCATGGGTGGTGGCCAGTCCACGCATGAGCTGGTTGCGCAGGTGTTTGACTAGCTGGTCACGTCGGGCGAGGGCCTTCTCCCGGTCGTGGATGTCGGCCCCGTATGCCGGGGGTTGCACGTCTTCCTGGAGAGATTCCAGGATCTGTTGGGAGTCGGAGGGTGCGACCATGCCGACCAGGACTCGAGCGGTGGGGCGCTGTGCGCCGGCCTCCGGTGCCTGTTTGGTGTCGAGGATGTCGGCGAAGCTGGACCAGCCGCGCAGGTCGATGTAGCCGGTGGCGACGTCGACGGTGTCGAAGTCCTTCAGGGACTCCCGCAGGGCCAGTCCGAGGCGTGTGTCATCGGTGATGTTGTCGAAGATGTTTGGCACTGCTGGCCCCTGACGGTGGTGGTGGCTGGGAGATGGGTTGCTGCTGCGGTTCGCGGTTACGGCACTGGGCGCAGTCGAGGGCCGTCGGGTGGCGCGCCGGCTCGAGGGACGGTTTGGGCCTCGAGTGCTTCGACAGCGATGAGCCGCTGCAGCATGGAGCAGGTGGCCTTTGCCTCCCGCAGTTGCGTACGGAGCCGTCGGTTCTCTTCAGTCAGCGTGTCGACTCGTCCCTTGAGCTGCCGCACGGGTTCGGGGTCGTGGCCGTGTTTCGTGACGCGGGAGCGAAACTCGTCCTGGAGGTCCTTGTGTTTGTGGGTCAGGACCCATCGTTTGACGTCGGCCTCGTCGGCGAGGGACTTGATCGTGAGTTTGCCGTCGGAGCGAATCGGCGCTCCGTCCAGAAGCCGGGTCATGGCATCGCGGATGGCCCGACGCTCCTGCTCGCTGATGGTCACGATCCTCCTCCGTCCGCGCATTCGTGCGTTCGGATCAGTTCTTCGCGGCGGGTGAGCTGAAGCTGGACGCGGTGTCGCATTGGCGCCGGGGTCAGGGGCGAGTCCAGTTCCTCGCGCAGGCCGGTGATGTCGGCCTGGATCTGCTCGATGTGCCGGTCGGTTCGGGCGATGTTGGCGCACTTGTCATCGCAGGACGTCAGGTCAGGCGTGGACGTTTGTGCGGTCCTGCCGTTGGTTTCATTGCGGCACAGGGCCTTTCGTGGATCGAAGCAGCACGCCAACGTTTGACCGGCGGCGTCGTATACCCGCAGCTCCGAGTTGGCCATCAGCGCGGCAGCCTGCTTTGGCGTCAGGGACATGCCCTCGTAGCGGTGCCGGTACTGGGCGACGGCAGCCTGGTATCGCTGGGCCGCCGGACCGCTGACCGTCGGGTTCGCGTCCAGCTGTTCCGCAGCGGCGTGCAGGGAGTCGCTGATGGCGAACGCCTCCTCCATGGGGAACAGGTCACGCAGGCCCGCCGAGACGCGGCTGCCGTAGCCGTCGGTGGTCGCTGCGTGCAGGTGCCCGTACTGGACGCCCAGCGCGACCCGGCCGCGTGGCCTGCGGTAGATGAACCAGGCCAGGGTCCGCCGTAGGCGGCGCAGGCTGATGCTGCCGGCCGGGTCGGCCGGGATGACGTCGTCGGAGCGGCCCAAGTCGTGGCTGCGCTGGTTGCACCAGGTGGTCAGGAACTCGATGGACTCACGGATCCGGTTGGATGACGGCCCGCCTGGATCGAGATCAGACTCGACGAGGGTCGCCCTGAAGAGGCTCGTACTGAAGAGCAGGTCCTCGTCGTGCAGCTGCTCCATGATGGCGATCGCATCGGCCACCGGTTTGATCGCCTTCCACGGCACGGCTCGCTCGACACCGGCAGCGATGGAGCGACCGTCGGCGACCGCGGATTTGTAGGTGCGACCGCGGATCTCATACCCCGCTGTGGTTCCTGAACCGATGGGGACGAGGGTGCAGCATCCTCGTCGCAGGCCGAGCGTCTCGTCGCTGCGCATCCCAGTCAGGTAGGCCACGGTGACCAGACATGCAGTAGTCAGGATCCGCCGAGCTGCGGCGAGGTTAGCCGACGTGATCTGACCGACCCATGGACCGTTCAGTACAGCGGTGAGGGTTCCGTCCGCCGGGCAGGCCGATGCCGTACCGGTCTCATGGCCCTGGTTGGTGCGGGCCTGCAGTGCCCGCAGGACGGGCGGGGCGTCTTCGATGATTCGTAGGCACCACACGAGCAGCGCCGACATGGTGACGGGGTGGACCGGCACGGACTTATTCTCGGCGGTCCACTCGCTCTTGCCGACGATGGCCTCCGTCCCGTCCCGTTCCCAGAAGGGTTGCCGCAGGCGGCTTTCCGGGCGCAGGTAGGGCGCCATGAGCCAGAGCCGGGACGCCGCAAACAGCCGCCTCGTCTTGGGGTTCTGTCCGATTGGTGCGGCGGCGACCTCGGTGGCGTAGGCGTGCAGGTCGTCGTCGGTGACCGCGGCCAGGCTCGACCTGCCGTTGATCTCCACCCATCTCAGGAAGGGTTTGAGGTCCTCGAACAGGGTCTTGAGGGTCGAGGGGGCCAGCCGCCGGCGGGCGCTGGCCGGACGGTCGAGCCGCTCCAGCGGGGTGTCAACACTCAGCAGCAGGTAGAAGAAGTGCTTGACGTCCTCCCGCAGCGGTGCGGGGCAGTGGGCGAACCGCAGGGTGATCCAGCGGGTCGTCGGTCGGGGACAAAGCGGTGTCAGGTCCCAGATGTCGTCGCCGAACGTGACGGAGCCGGGCACGATCGTGGTGGCCGGCGACGGCAGTCGCGTTAGCACGCCAGTGCCCTCGATTTCGGCGTCGTGTCGCTGGGCGTTGGTGCTCACGAGTCGAGCTCCCGGCCCAGGAGCCGTTCGATCAGGGCACGGTCCGCGTCCGTTGCTGCGCGCCTGGCGCTCTCCTGCTCGGTCGCGGTGGTATGTGTCCGCAGCAGGTGATCGAGGCGGTCGAAGTGCTCGGAGTACCGGCGGTCCCACCGCTTCGGATCGACGGAGGCAAGGTTGGTCAGGGCGTCGCGCAAGGTCACCAGACGGGGCAGATGGGCGGGGGTCGCGATCGCGTTCGGGCAGGCCAGGCACATCAAGAATGAGGCGGTGCAGGGGTCGCCCGGCTGGGTGAAGGGACTGTGTGTGAAGTCCAGGCAGGCACCGGTTGCGGTGTCGAGAGATCCGTCCTTGACCGCAGCGGAGGTCGGGGCCGAGATGCGCAGGTCGCCGGAGTCAACGGTGGACACGTAGCGCATCTTCATTGTTGAGGCGGCGTGCGACACCGCGTCGGCCTGGGCTTGGAGGATGACGTCTTCGACCAAGTGCGCGGTCAGCGCGTCGGGTCGGCGGTAGACGTCCTCACTGACCGTGTCGGAGTTCTGGCTGGCCTTGCGGTTAATGACCTGTTCGGACAGGCGGAGCCGGTTGAAGTGCAGGTGCAGCCGGTCGCCGGGGTCGGTGGTGACGTTGGCGATCTGGTCCCACTGGCGCACCGCGCCGCCGTTGGTGAAGTCCTTGACAACGAAGATGCGAGTCGGGTGGTCGGTGACCCCGCGGGAGGTGCCGTTGAGCAGCAGTCGGCTGGTGGGGTGGCCGAGCTCGGCCAGGCACTGCCGTGCGGGGCTGGTGATGCTCACCGCCTGACGCAGCGACCGTGCCGAGGCTCCGGTGAAGGAGTTGCTGAAGTACCGCTGGTGTCCGCGTCGCGGCTTGTCCAGGTGTGCCACGAAGACGGCGTCGCCGGCGGAGCTCGCACCAGAGGCGAGGTCGGGAACGGTGAGGGACTCCAGGGTCGAGAGGTTGTAGCCCTGGTCGCAGACCAGGAGCACCATCAGCGAGAGGATTTCGCTGCGGTTGGGGAACAGCGCATACGTGGGATGCAGGTCGCCGGTACCGACGAATGCCGCGAACTGCGGCAAGACCGCTCGTGACTTGGGCCCGAACTCCAGACGACCGGCTGTCAGCAACCGGCGGAGCAGGGCGCCGCGAGTGAACGGCTTCCCGCCGACGATGACCGTCGGCGCCGCTGAATCCTCGCCACCGGCGAGGTACTCATCCAGGGCGGACACGTTGCCCGAGATCCGCAGCTCCGTGGCCCGCACCAGTTCCTGCGCGCGGCGTCTGATCCGCTCGAACTCGGCCACAGAGTACGAACCGTAGAGCCGCTGGCGTGGCTTGTGCGTGCGCTGGGTCAAGGCGCGCCGAGTCAGTGCAGACACCTCGGCGGCATCCTTGAGCAGCACGCGCATGATGTTGACTTGTCCTGGCCACCGGTTGGTTGCTTCGCGGTCCGCGCGCCAGGTCCACCACGCTTCCGGGCCGAACTCGGAAAGGCTCGTGATCGCGATTTTGAGCCGGTCCAGGCTGCGCAGGAAGGCCAGGGCAGTGCTGTAGGCGGTGCCCATCGAGGCGGCCGACCGCCAGCGGCCGTCGGGTCCGGTGGCCGTGATGAAGGCAGCGACGAGTTCGCAGCGCGCCGAGCCATGAGCGGGCGCAGCGGAGAAGTCGAATGGCCCGAGCGCTTCACCGGTGGTGCCTGTGGCGGTCACGACCAGTCCGGATGCGTCCAGTCGGTCTGGTCGGCGGTACCCGAGTGCGGGAAGGGTCACTGTCGACATCAGCCATCCCGCCCAAGGTTCACCAGTCCGGTGGCCCTCAAATGCCGCTGCACGAAGTGCGTGAACGAGTCGTCCTCGCCGGTGCCGTCGGTGTTCAGGAACAGGTCGACCTGAAGTCCGCTGACCGGCTCCAGGTAGATGTCACGCGTCGTTTGCGGGTTGGTGTGACCGAGCAGCGTTTGCACCAGAGTCCACGGGTCACCGAACAGGAGGCGATAGTCCCGGCGCTCCTCGGGAGTGAGCCCCATCCGCCGGTCAAAGGCGTGCATCAACGTCACCAGCATTCTCAGTGCGAAGGAGTGCCGGAGCATGTGCGGGTAGCACGACACCGGTACTTCCAGACGGGCGCATCGGCGGCTCGCGCCGGCGAACACCGCCTCCCATGACTCGAAGTGCATCGGCAGCCCCGACTCGCCGAGGAACAGCATCGCCGGCTCAAGCCCGTTCGCGCCCTCAACGAATAACCGCGCCCGGTCTCGTGCGCTCAGCAAGTCGAGGCTGACCGTCCTTGCCTCACCCGAGGCGTCACGGACCAGCAGGCCAGATCGTTCGCTGCTCACGACAACGAGGCGCTCCGCCAGCGACTCATAGCGGCCCTCACGCTGGGCCCGAACGACCGCCGCGGCTCGCGTGGATACGACGTACCCCTCAAGGTCGGCTCGAGCGTCACCAGACATCCAGAAGTCACGGCCACGACCCTTGGCCACCGCCTGACCCACCCGTCCACGGAGGTACCGCGCACCCTGCTCAGGGTCGGGTAGCTCGGACCGGAGCAGGGTCCCAGCCTCGCGAAGTCGCAGGCCGCTGGACCAGAGCAGATTCGCGAAGGCCAGGTTGCGACCATCAATCCTGCCGCGCCAGGACCGGTCACGCGAGCCATCAAGCAGATACCCACCCAGGCCAACATCTCGCCACTGCCGAAAGGCCCGCGGCGTCAGCCACTTCACCCGTGCCGGGCGAGCATCGCGGGGACGCAACGCGGCTCCCGGCAGGTGGCTGCCAGGCCTCTCGACGTGGCCCAACTGAACGGGGCTGCTCCCGATAGCGCCGCGAAACTGCTGCCAGTCGAAGAACTTCTTGCACGCCGCCAGCTCCCGACCAAACTTCGCGCCGGACACCGGCCGCGGGTTGCCGGCGTCACGTCGGCGCCAGTGTTCGAAGTCGAGGAGATCGGTCGGCGTGCACTCACGCCACGACTTCGATTGCGACTCCAGGAAACTCAGGAACAGCCGCAGGTCCTTCGCGTAGGACAACCGAGTCTGCTCGCTCAGCAACTTGAACGACGAGGAGGCGAAGAACGCCAGGACATCCACGTCGGCAGAACCATCCGGACGCAGGAGGAATGGATGCCCGGGCAACAAGCCGAGGTGGCGCTCACGAGCGCCCACACCTTCAAACAGCGAGGCCCAGGCTTGAGACACCATCCGGGCTTCGTGCTCAGGCAGCGATCGACCCAGCCTCCACATCACCAAGGCCGGGCTCGAGGTCACGGCCACACCCTAGACCCCAACACGCCAACTTTCGGGGGAAAGGCGGGTCGATGTAGATCATCTGTACCTTGCCGCGCAACAACTCACGCTCGGCCAGGGACGCCATGACCTGTTGCGAATCACCGAGGATCATCCGGTTGGACCAGTTGGCCTCGTGCTGGTAGAAGTCCACCAGGTCAAGCTCGCTGAGTCCGTCGAATGTGTCGAAGAGAGTCAGCTCCGGCTCGAGGGCGCCGGCCCGTGAGGTCTCGCGAAGGTTCTCGATGAGAACCTGCGGGTTGATCTTCTCCTGGATGTAGATCGGTGGTGCGTCGGTCACGAGGTCTGCCGAGTCCTGCTCATCCTTGCCACGCCAGACCAGCTGTGGGTCGAGACTCGGGTCACGCGGGTATCGCACCTGCTGGACGGTCTCGATCTGCGGGTCGACGAAGTCGTGAGCGTCTGCGGTGGGGATGTTCGCGCGCTTGTCCCCGTGCGTGATCGTCTCGACCGGGGTCGGGCCTTTCGGAGTACTTGCCTTACGCGCCACGTGCCACCTCATTGAAGTCGAGCAGGTCAGGGTCACCGATGATCGGCGCATCGTCGTACAGAGCTGTAATCGCCTCAGCCAGAGTTTGTTTGACGCCGACCATCGTCGTGATCTCGACGTAACCCCAGCGGCCGAAACCCTTGTGGTTGTTGACTGCCACGCACCACGAGTCGCGCGCGGTCAGCGCCTTGACCTTGGTCGGCCCAGGGCTCTTCTGTCCGCCCGACACCTCGACGATCAGCGTTCGAACAACGTCGCCCTCGTCGCGGCGCTTGAGGCGCAGCAAGAAGTCAGGGACGTAAGAATGCGTACGCCCCTGGTGGATGTAGGGGATGGTGAAGCCAAGGTGATCGTTCTTGACGTAGGCCTCGACTTCGGAGTTGGCCTCACATTCCAGAGCCAGGATCTGCTCCCAGGTGTTCCCACCAATACCGTCCAGCGTCACGTGGCTAACCTCGGACTTCTGCGTCTCGACGGTCGCCTTGCGCGTCCGGAAGAACACATCCTCCGTGGACCCCGTGGGATCAAAGCGACGCAGCATCGGGCGCATCCGTCCGCGGCGGTTGCCTACCTGAAGCGCGACCACCTGGTAGGCAGCCTCGGCCGCTTCAGCCTGCCACTCGGCATACCGGAGCAGATATCCGATGTCGAAACCCTCTGCGACGTCCACACAATCGACCAGCCACTGACGGCAGATCTTTGTAAGCCTGGGGAAGAGCCAGGGTCGCGGGTTCTTGCCCTCCTCGTTGAAATGGGAATCGACCAGCCGGCGAGCCAACGCGAAAGCAACCTGTTGCTCGCGCGCTGGACGGAGCTCGCGGTCGGAGGTCGTCTCTGATGGGCCGACGATCCCCGCAGACTCGACCCATGTCGGGACTGCGCTCGGTCCGATGACGAACCGTGCCAGGCCCTCCGGGTTGTAGATGAGTTCCTCGTCGGGGATCTCCACCCTGTACCCGTCAAGTTTCGGGAAGGTGATTCGCAGGTGCTCGCGTCCCTCGACTGAGCCCACGTCGATGGCCGGCGCCTTAGGCGTCACCTCGACGATCGGCCTGTCCGAGGGGATGAACGCGAACGGGATCCCGTAGACGTTGGCGTACTCCGGCTCGAACCTGCCGTCGTCGTTCACGGCATACGAACGGCGCCGCAACCCGCGGCCGACAACCTGCTCGCACAGCAGCTGGCTGCGGAACGCACGCAGGCCAAGGATGTGTGTGACCGTATTGGCGTCCCAGCCCTCCGTCAGCATCGCGACGCTGACCACGCAACGAACACCCTCGCCAAGCTTGCCCTTCTTGCCGACCGTGTTCATGACCTCCCGGAGGAGGTCCTCGTCGTTGAGCTTGTCAACGTCGGCCCCGAGGTTCCCGCGGCGATACGCGGCCTTGAACGCGTCGATCTCCTCGGCTGCGGCAGCCTTGAAGTCCTTGGACAGAGGCTCACCTGACTCCAGCTGCGCAGAGTCGACAAGGATTGTCCGGGGGCGGGCCAGGGTTGCACCGTTCTCGATGTTGCTGAACAGGTCGAGCCTGCCCGGTCTTCCGATGGTTGGCCCATGCTTGGGGTCGGTCTGGGTGCCGGCTATCCAGTCGTAGACAAGTTTGGACACGATGGTGTTGGGGCAGACGACGATGAACACCGGCGGCGTCTCGCCGAGGTCGGCGCGGTGCTGGTCCCAGTGGGTGAACGCTCGCTGGTAGGAGCGGTAAAGGCTGGTGAGCGCGCCCTCGAGTTCGGGTGGAGGGATCCAGCCGTCGGTGCCGGCGGTCGCCGCGATCTTCTTCTTGGGCAGTTTGTCCCCGATGTAGTCCCAGAGCCGGAGGTAGGTGACGAGGTCACCGGTGGCGTCGTCATCGACCGGGGTGCGCGGGATCTTCACGATGCCTGACTCGATCGCGTCCATCAGCGAGAAATCGCTCACCGTCCACGGGAAAATGTAGCCCTCGTTGTAGCCCGACCCAGACAGGTAGAACGGGGTCGCAGACAGGTCGTAGACCGCCTTGACGCCCACCCGCTTGACGATGGCTTGGATTCCCCGGAACCAGACGCGGGCCTGCTCGTTGGCGTCTTTCTCCTCTTTGCTCAGCGCACCTGACTTGGGACCCTTGACTGCCTGGATCGGCTTGTCCTGGTAACAGTGGTGAGCCTCGTCGTTCAGAACCATGATCTCGTTCTTGCCCTTGACCGCCCCTGCTCCGAAGTTGCGCAGGACCCTGGCGACCATCGCGTCCGGGGTCTCCTTGAAGGGGTCATGCTTCTTCCCCGCCAGGAGCATCTTGCGAGTAGTGGCCGAGACGCCCTTGATCTCCTTGGCGTCGCGTATCAGGAACGAGTGGTAGTTCGTGATGATGATCTGAGCCTGGTTCAGCGCGCCCTTGAGATCCGGCGGGATCAGATCCCGTGCGTCGTAGTAGTTCCCCTCATCACCTGGGAACAGCACCCGGAGACGGTCGCGGATCGTGATGCCCGGGGTCACGACAAAGAATCGCTTGGTGAACCGCGCGTCGCGTGGGCTCTGCACCTTGTTGAGGGTCTGCCAGGCGATCAGCATCGCCATGACGACCGTCTTGCCTGAGCCCGTGGCCATCTTCAACGCCACGCGGGGCAGGCCGGAGTTGTGCGCGGTGTTCTGGTCGTCGATCTGTCGACGCCAGTCTTGGTAACCATGCCGGCCGGCGACCTCCGCGAGGAAGATCGCAGTCTCAGCCGCCTCGCGCTGACAGAACAGGACCCGGTCCTCGCGAGTTTGATCCGACCAGTGATCAAGGAGCTTTCGGCTGACGGGAGTCGTGCCGTGGTAGCTGCGTTGACGCCATAGGTCGACGTCGCGCCGCAGTTCATTGATCAACGAGTTCTTCTCACGACGCTCCCCCGTCAGATCGAAGTCCATCGCTTCCTGCGTGCCACCGCCGCCGATTTTCTTCCCCTTGCGCGCCGCGGCGATCGGGATGAACGACTCGCTCGGACGACGACCCACCTTGATCTCGCCGGTCGGTCCATGAGGGCCGACCTCGAAATGACTCTCGGGCGGCTCATACGGGGAGTTGAGGATCGGATTAGCGATCGAATCAGCCATGCCGCTGGCTCCTACCGCGTTGCATAAGCTGACCTTCCGATCTGGCTGAAGCTGTGTGACCACAGCATAGGGAGCGGCATCATCTCGGGTAGGCCGGAATCGACGTCATCCAGACAAATCGGGAGCGAAGTTCGTCGAAGTTGCCCACCAGATCCCGCGAAGCGAAACAATTTGGGACATGTCATATATACAACGCCTCGAGCAGCGGTGGGATCAACGGACGACCGGTTTGGAGCCCATGACAGTCGAAGCCTCGATCGACATCGCCTGCTCAACCCAGGAACTATGGGACTTCCTCATCACGCCTGAGAGCGCCGTAGTCACTAGCGACGGCGTGGTCAAAGCCTTCCGGGTGCCAGGCACGCCCGTCGGAGCAGTCGGCGACCAGCACTGCCTTATGTACGAGGTCGATGGTCGCCTATCCATCCAGATGGCCGAAGTCGTCGAAGCTGACGCACCGAACAGGGTCGTCGTCCGCTGGCCCACCGTGTCCCCGACAATGCTTGCCGTCTCGACGCTCACCCCGACTGCCACAGGCACGAAGTACACCAGCCGACTTGAACTGCAGGTAGCCAACGGAACAGGCAAGAAGGCCGAGTCCGACATCCAGATGGCCCTGACACAAAGCAACGTCAGGCTCAAGGCCTGCGTCGAGGCCGGCACATACTTCTCCGCACCTGAAGAGTGACCCTAGTTCCCGTCAATGGAGTCTGAAGTTCCATCAGGATGCCCCAATAGTGGCGCCGGTGTACGTCAGCGACAGAGCAACTTCGCTGACGTCGAACTCGCGGTCGTTCCTTTCCGGCCACCTCGGGTATTGCATGACTGAGTCCGCAGTTGTCCCAGGACAACCACGCGGTGACCGCGGTGACTGTTTACCTCGACCTCGCAATGGCCGCAGATTGGGTCCCGGTCGGGGTCGTCGCGAGCATTTGTGCGCGGACACCGGACCTTGCCGCTTCCCCAGCGGCGCCACGCACCGCTTCTGTTGCGTTGTCCTTGGGCTTCGGATCCGCATTGTGCATCAACCTCAGCCTCGCCACCCACTGTCCGTTGACGAGGTTGGGGAGGTCGTCGGTGAGGTCGATTCCGCTAGTGGCGGCGCGTTCGAGGGCGTTGGCCACCTGTGGCCAGATTGGCTCCTGCACCAGGTCCGCTCCCCCGGCCGCGCTCACCGGGCCTGCCCACCGTGCCTGTGCTGCAAGCGCTTCTGGCGCCGGCAGTTCGCTCCCGGGAGCAGTCTGCGTGGTGATGCCGGGGTGGTTGGCTACGCGGGCCAGAACCAGGCTGGGGCGTTCGATGGTGTCGTTGTCGACCGGCGCTGTGGCCATCGACGTCTCCACCTGTTCCAGGATGTCGTGCGCTGCGGCGAGGACTCGCTTGCCGGTTGCCTCGAGGACGGTCGAGGCCTTGTTACGGCCGATCCAGCCCGCCACGTAGGGAAGGGTGTAGTCGTCGGCGTCAACCCCGTGGACTGATGCGACTAGGTAGGCCACGGATTCGGCTTCCACCTCGGCGTCGCCCCGGCATCCGCTGGTCTGTCCGTCGACGAAGCTGGCTGGGTCATGCATGAGCACATGGGCGAGCTCGTGGCCGAGTGTGGTGCACATGTGGGCCTGGTCGACGTCATCGCGGACGGTCACTGTTCGGCGCAGGAAGTTCGTCACGCCGTCGGGTCCGTTCGGTCCCGCCATTGGCGACGTGATCAGGTCAAAACCGGCGGTCTTCACCTGGGCAGCCAGTGCTTCCCAGAGACCCTCGGGTGCCTGCCCGCGGGTCAGCTGCGGTTGTGGCGGCTCGGCCAGAGGGTCACCGTCGGTTTGGCTGACGTCAAAAACTGTGACTGGCAGGAAGGCCAGCACCCGGCGAACAGGTCGGTCACTGTTGGGTTCTGGGCTTGCTTGGTCTGGTTGCGCGAGGGTCGACTTTGTCGCCTCGGGCTCCTTGTGGGCCGATTTGCGGACGACCGGGGCCAGGATGGTGATGCCTGTCTCGCCCTTGCGCACCTGCCGGCCCACCTGAGTCCAGGTCTTGTACCCGGCCACCTTCGTGGCTTCCGGCTTCTGCAGCTGGATCAACATCGTGTTGCCCCAGCTGTAGGTGTGGAACCGGCCCGCCGTGCGAAGCCACTCAGCCCACTGCTCTCCGGTGGTGATCGACTGGACCTGCTCGCTGAGCCGACCTTGCAAAGCGACGAGCTTCTCCTCCCGGACTCGGGTCGCCTCAGCCCGCTCCGCATCGGTTGTGGGGCGTTTGTACGCCATGGGTCACTTCGCCCCGCCAGCGCCGCTGAGCAGAGCGACTACCTCAAGGGCCAGGTCCGCCACCCGTTCTTCCAGGTCGCTGATCTGCTTCTGCTGCTGCTCCACGAGGAGGACGAGGTCCCCCAACGTCAGCGGCGTTCCGGCAATCAGTAGTTCGTGCATCGTTTCTCTCCTTCATCCGGTCAGTGGTTCAACTTCAGGTGCGACGTCGCCATGACTTCTCCGGTGGCGGTGTTGACGGTGCGACCGTTGACAAGCACGAGCTGGGGTGGGAGTTGGGCTGGCTGAGCCTTCGCTTCCTGGTCGAGGTTCGACATGGCGTCCCGGTTGAACAGGTCGTTCCTTTGGTTGGCGGCCCGTGCGGATCGGAACTCGCGGTGGCGGCCGGCGGCGGGCCAGTCGTCGTGTTTGGCTGGGCCGCAGCAGGTCCCCATGCGGGAGCTGACCCGGTCCAGGAACGCGGGCAGGGCGTAGCGGTGCCACTCCTCGAGGGCATCGCCGCTGAACGCGTATCCGGCGGTTCGGCGCAGATCGGCGATGACTGCCAGCTCGTGGGCGATGTGCGGGTGCGCGGGCCAGCATGAGGGGATGAACCGGTCGGGCTGCCAGATGTATTCGTGGTTGATCCAGTCAGCCACCTGATCGAGCCACGCCCATATTTGGGTGCACAGCGCCGGCGGGCAGCTGGGCGGATCCCATGGGCGGGGCAGGACCGACAGCTTCCCCAAGGCTCGTCTTTGGTCGTCGGTGCCGGACCGGGCCAGGTCGAGCTCGCTGTAGGCGTGTCGGACCAGCGGCCCTGGTGCCGGAAACCCACTGGTGATGGAAAACATCAGCGACCACCAAGAGAGTTGTGGCTGCCAGGGACCGCGGTGGCGTCCAGGTCCATCTGCTGCGCTACCGCTACTGCGGCGGTGGTGCGGGCCGCGGGGCTGATCGTTTGCCCGCGTGCGTGGCCTACCCTTTCGCGGGCTGCTGCCTGGTCAGCCAGGAGGCTTTTGCCGGCCTTCCCGTCGATGCAGCGGTGCAGTTTCGCGATCAGGGGCCGGGCGTTCTCGGCGATCACCAATGCTCTGCCCCGGGCCAGCTGGCGAATCTCTTCCGGGCGAAGGACGGGGGTGTCCTCCCCTGCGGTGGTCCGCCCTGAGCCGCCCCGGCCGGTGTTGTAGCTGGTTCGGGTGACCCGGGTGGTACCGACGAGGTCGGAGATCTCGCGGTAGAAGTGGCCGTCCTTGCCGCCGCCGAAGACCACGACGTTGTTGGTCAGCCCGAACACGGTTCTGGCTTCGTCCTCGCCGTAGCAGATCACCAACTGCCGCCAGGTCTGCGCGGCGTAGATGAAGGAGATTCCGAGGGCCCGCTCGTTGGCCATCCGGGTTCGCAGCGTAGGCAGCGGCGTGGTGGACGGCAGTTCGTCCAGGCAGGCCAGGAATGAGGGGCAGAGTCGGCCCCACGGGGACTGGTTCGCCAATCCCAGTGCGGTGTCGAGTACGTGTTCGGCCAGCGCTGTCATCAGTGGTGAGGCGGAGGCGTAGGGGTCGTCGCGGCCGAGCATGTAGATCGTGCCACCGCGGGTGATCAGGTCGGTGATGTCGGTGGCGGGTCGGCCGGGTGCTGGTACGCAGCGGCGCCTGATGGGTTCCTGGAAGAACAGGCTCATCGCCTGCTGGACCGTGGTGGCGGTGTTGCCGGCGGTTCGGTCGTCGCCGTGCAGGGCACCGCGGAGCAGTCCGTGCCAGAACTGCGCCGCGTGCGGGTGGGTGCGCAGGATCTCTTCGGGTGCGGTGGCGTTGGCGGGGTTGGCCACCCATTCCAGGACGTGGTCCAGGGTGCGCCCGGTCAGTGCGGCTGCGTGGAAGAAGGCCTGCAACACCTTGGCCCCTTCGGCGGCGTAGAAGCGGGCTGCGTCGTCACCGGTTCCGCCTGCGACTGCGCCCTTGACGGTGCCGGCGGTGAAGGCCTTGGCTCGGCGTTCGGCCACCA
>JBBRZV010000070.1:0-16669 GCA_038236365.1 Actinomycetales bacterium
ACCTGGTCGTGACGACATACGGGCTGGTGGTCCGCGACATCGACGCGCTGCGTGAGATGAGCTGGCGTCGCGTCGTCCTGGACGAGGCCCAGGCGGTCAAGAACGCGGCGACCCGGGCGGCGGTCGCGGTGCGGTCGCTGCCGTCGCCGCACCGGTTCGCGGTGACCGGGACCCCCGTGGAGAACCGGTTGGGCGACCTCTGGTCGCTGATGGAGTTCGCCAACCCCGGACTGCTCGGTCAGCCTTCGTCGTTCAAGGCGCGTTTCGCGACACCCATCGAGCGCCGCGGCGATGCCGAAGCGGCGACCCGGCTGAGATCGTTGACGCAACCGTTCGTGCTGCGCCGACTGAAGACCGACACCTCGATCATCACCGACCTACCGTCCAAGATCGAGATGGAGGTGGTGTGCTCGCTGACCCGCGAGCAGGCCTCGCTCTACCAGGCGGTCGTGGCGGACATGATGGACAGGATCGACAACACCGAAGGCATCGAGCGCCGCGGACTGGTCCTGGCGACGATGACCAAGCTCAAGCAGGTCTGCAACCACCCGGCACAGTTCCTTAAAGACGGCAGCCGCCTGGCCGGGCGCTCGGGCAAGCTGGCGCGCGTGGAGGAGACCCTCGACGAAGTCCTCGCCTCGGGTGAGAAGGCGCTGCTGTTCACGCAGTATGCCGAGTTCGGCGACCTGCTACGCACCCACCTGGGCGCCAGGTTCGGCCGCGAGGTCGGGTACCTGCACGGGGGGCTGAGCAAGGGTCAACGTGACTCCCTGGTCGCCCGGTTCCAGGACCCCGCTGGCGGCGGTCCGTCCCTGTTCGTGCTGTCGTTGAAGGCCGGGGGTACGGGGCTCACGCTCACCGCGGCCAGCCATGTCATCCACGTTGATCGCTGGTGGAACCCGGCCGTGGAGGACCAGGCCACGGACCGCGCCTTCCGGATCGGGCAGACCCGCTCGGTCCAGGTCCGCAAGCTGGTGTGCGCGGGCACGCTGGAGGAGAAGATCGCCCTGATGATCAAGGACAAGCGGGGCCTTGCTGCCAGCGTCGTGGGCACCGGAGAGGGCTGGCTCACCGAGCTCTCCACCTCTGCCCTGCGTGAGCTGTTCACCCTCGAGGCCGGGGCGGTGGTGGAATGAGCCCGCCCGGTCGCATCGGAGGTGGGCTGCGCCCGCCGCCCGGTCACGGTCGGGGCCGCTCGAGCTGGTCGGGCGGCTTTCCGCCGGCTGCCAAACCTCGCGCCGTGGACGGTGGGCTCGTTGCTCGCAGCGCGCGAGGGGCGATCGGGGAGAAATGGTGGTCGCGGCGTTTCCTCGAGGTACTGGAGTCCTTCGCGCTCGGCTCCCGGCTGACCCGTGGCAAGAACTACGCCCGACGGGGTCAGGTGCTGTCCCTGGAGGTGGCCCCTGGTGTGGTCACGGCGTCAGTGCAGGGTTCCCGGAAGACGCCCTACAAGGTGTCTATCGGCCTGCCCCCTTTCAGCGAGCTGGTGTGGGCCAAGGTCGAGGTCACCCTGGCGGAGCAGGCGATCCACAGTGCCCGGCTGCTCGCGGGCGAGATGCCCCGCGACCTCGAGGAGGTGTTTCTGGCCGCTGGCGCGCCGCTGGTCCCGCAGCGGGCCAAGGACCTGACGCTGAGCTGTTCCTGTCCTGACTGGGAGGTCCCGTGCAAGCACCTTGCGGCCACGTTCTACCTGCTCGCGGAGAGCTTCGACGACGACCCCTTCGCCATCCTGCTGTGGCGCGGACGCAGCCGCGAGGCACTGCTGAACCGGCTCCGCGAGCTGCGCGGCAGCGATACGGCACCTCGCGGGGTGAAGCCGGCGGGGCCGAAGGCCGAAGGTTCCCGGGTGGGAGCGATGATGGCGCTGGCCGATCTTGTTCCTGCCGATGGCGACTTCTGGACCGGGGAGCCGGTGCCGGCGCTGCCTGTCCAGCCGGAGCTGCCGACGGATCTGCTGCTACGCCAGCTCCCCGTACCGGGAGCGCCTCTGGGTGGCCCGGACCTGGTGACCTACCTCGCGTCGTTGTACTCGGTGTTCGGAGAGTCGCCCGATTGAGGGTCGGGTGACGGAACGATCAGAGCGCTGTGGGGTAGGTAGACAAGGCCTGTGCGGGGACGCGGCGACGGCCTGGACTCCAGGGGCCTGACGCACTGGGCGCATGAGAACGGTGCGCGGTCTCATCTGAGGTCCTTGACGTGGCAGCGCCACAAGCTGGCCGGGCCGACTGCCGGTTCCGCGATGACATATAGCCAGCTGCCGACAAGGGCGCTGCTGGTAGCCTGCCCGACCGGTCATTGGGAGAGGACCCGTTTCTGGTCACCCCCGGTGAGCACCACCACATTCGGCGAGGCTGAGGCCACGTCGATGATCCTGCCGCCAGTGACCAGGGGCGCCGGCATCGGCGAGTTTTGACTCGTGGGGACGTGAGGGACCCCTGGCATCCGGGTAACAGCCGACGCTGACAGTGCCACAGCGCCAGGGCGCCGTCGACCTCCCCGGCCAGGACACAGTTCCGCCCGTGGCACCGGGCAGAGACTGCTTGACCGCTCGCACGATCCGACGGCGAAGGAACCCAGCCGGATCCGATGGGCCGCGCCAGAAACCCGCCAGGGGCGGGTACATGTCTTCACTGTCTGGGAAGGAGGGCTGCACAGGCAAGAAGGGGCGACTTTTCGATCGTATGTGTCAACCCCTCGCAGTTGAGTCACCACCGATTCTCGCCCGCTCAGGACGTGTCCGAAAGGCCGGGAACGGGCACAATACTCGGTATGGCGACCGACCTGCCGGTGAGCCGTGACGACCGCGTGCTGGCATACACCCGCGTGTTGTCCCTGGCGATCGCGCCCTTCCTGGTGGTGGCCTCCTTGCTGCTGTGCTTCTTCCCGGGCGATACCAGACAGCTGTTCGCCTGGACGATCAGGCCAACCATCACGCCCACCTTCCTCGTCTTCGGCGGCTGGCTCGCCAACCGGCGTTTGGCGCGCCGGCCCGTGGTGACGAGCAGCGCCTGGGCCCGGTTGCCCGGTGGGTCGTCGGCCTGGTCGGGGCTCTCGCGCTTGCCTTGCCTTATATGGCCGGGTCGACCAAAAATTGTGCAGAATTGGACTGCTGCATCGGCTCTTGATGCCGCCGTCTTGGCCACGCATGTCGTCGCGGAAGACGATCCCTCCACGGCGGCGGCCAAACGGTCCTGGCTGGGGACGCGCCGATGGAAGGTCGGAATGGTCCGTGGCCGAGCTTCTCGCCGAGGGGCACCGGGACCAGACTCGCCGGGCAAGCGCTTCTCTGGCCGGCGCCGCAGCGAGCTGAACCCTCGTCCGGGGCTGAGGCCAGGTCGGAGCAACCACGTAAGGGGTTCCGCGATCGGGACGCCGTGCGACCCGAGAGAAGCCACCACATCTGGCGATGCGCGGCCTCTCTTCCGGAACTGCATGGAGGCCCGATCTTCCGCATGTGCCGCTCTGTCCCTGGGGCCTCTTGAGTGTCCGGTGAGCGGACGGGATCGTGGGGCGAGGTTTGCGAGGGTGGGGGTCGGACTCGGAACGGTGGTCGGTCGGTCTTGTCGTGGGTCGACGGGCTTCAGAGCGAGAGGGGGGCAAACTTTCACCTGTCTGGGCCGACGTTTGCGGCGTAGAGTCCAGTCGCGGCCCTGGTTATCTGCGGTTTCAGAGCGGCTGGGGACAGTTTGAGAGGGACCAGATGTCTGCGAAAAGGATGAGGTTCGAGAGCCTGCTGGAGGCTGTGCCTGATGCCTTGGTGGGGATGGACCAAAAGGGCGTGATCCGGTTTGTCAATAGTCAGACCGAGTTGCTGTTCGGCTATGACCGTGACGAGCTGATCGGACAGCCCATCAGCGTGCTGGTGCCCGAGACCCTCTGGCAGGTCTACCTCGAGCACCGGGACCTCTACTTTGCAGATCCGCGGACTCGCTCCAGCGGACTGGATGTGGACGTCAGCGGACGGCACCACAATGGCGGGGGGTTCCCGATCCACGTCAGCTTGTCCCACATAGACACCGGGGACGTCTTGCTGGTGATCACGGCGGCCGGTGACGTGGCCCGGCAGAGGCAGGCCGTCAGGATCGCCGGGCTCACCACGGCGGTCGTGGAGTACTCCGATGACGCGATCGTCGGCACCACCCTTGAGGGCACGATCACGAGCTGGAACCCGGCGGCCGAGCGGATGTACGGCTATTCGGGCAAGGAGGCCCTGGGCAGGTCCATCGGCCTGCTGACTCCTTCGGACCGTGCGGGTGAGACCACGGCTGCCCTGGCCCGGATCCGCGCTGGCCAGCATGTCGCGCACCTGAAAACCGACCGCACCCGAAAAGACGGAACAGCTGTGCCCGTCTCGATCACCGTCGCGCCGATCCGCGGCGAGGACGACGCGGTCATCGGTGCCTCCGCGGTCTACCGCGACATGACTGAGCGGGTGCGGGCAGACAGGGCACTGGCCGAGACGAGTCGGCAGTACCGGCTGCTGGCGGAGAATGCCGCTGACTTCGTGGCACAGATGTCGACCGATGGTGTGATCACGTGGGTGTCGCCGTCGGTGACTCGCACCTTGGGATGGGCGTACGCGGATCTGTTGGGGACCCGGCTGGTCGATCTGGTCCATCCAGATGATGTGGCCGCCACTGCGGCCGTGATCGGGGCGGCGTACTCCGGGCGCGCGCCCACACCCGCGGATGGGTTCCTGATGCGGGTACGGGCCAAGTCGGGGCAGTACCGGTGGATGTCGGGCACGGGAACTCCTGTGGCAAACGAGTCCGGTGTCCGCGTGGGCGTTGTGTCGGGCCTGCGGGACGTCGATGACCTGGTCCATGCCCGCGGGGTAGCCGAGAAAGCCGAGGCAGCGCTGCGCGCGACCGCGGACTCACTGCTGGACCCGCATGTCCGCCTTGATGCGGTCCGCGACCAGAGCGGGAAGATCGTCAACTTCATCTATGTCGACGCCAACCCCGCCGCGTGCGCCTACAACGGCCTTGACTACCAGGACCTGGTCGGCGCCCAGCTGCTCGACCTGCAGCCCGGCAACGTTGGCGCCGGCCTGCTGGATCAGTACCGGCACGTTGTTGAGACCGGGCAGCCCCTGGTGCAGGACGATTTCGTCTACGCCCAGGAGCTCATGGGCGGTCAGGAACGCCGCTATGACGTTCGGGCGGCGCGGGTCGGGGATGGGCTGTCCTATACCTGGCGGGACGTCACCGACCGGCACACCGCGGCCATGTGGCTTGCCGAGTCGCAGGAGCACTACCGGCTGCTGGCGGAGAACGCCTCGGATGTGGTCATGCGGCTGAGCCCAGAGCGCAGCTATGAATGGGTGTCGGGCTCGATCGCCGATGTCCTTGGCTGGGCGGCAACCGACCTGCTCGGTCATGTGATCGACGAGTTCATCCACCCCGACGACCTCGAGTCGTTCCGGCACACGATCGCGACCACCAGCCCAGAGAGCAGTGCCAGCTCGGAGCTCCGGCTCCGCCGATCGGATGGCAGCTACCGGTGGGTGCACTGCCACACCAGGCTGAACGTGCAGGAGGACCGCACCTCGATGGCCCTGATCGGCGGCTTGGTCGATATCGAGGCTCGCAAGGTGGCCGAAGCCAAGGAGCTGGCACGGTTGGAGACCCTTGAGCGGTTCCAGCGGCTGACCGTCGGACGTGAGCTCAAGATGATCGAGCTTGAGACAGAGATCGAGAGGCTCAGAGGTCTTCTCCATATCGACGCAGACGAGGATGCAGACACGCCCTAAGCCGGCAGGCATGCGTGGACGAGCACTCGATCATCTGTCGCCACGCTGTCGGCCAGGACAGGGCGTTCACAGTTCCAGCTGGGGGATCCGTGGAGATGGACTCACATTTCTCGATGAGCGGGGCCTCGGCTCGGCGACTGCCGTCGAGCCAAGGTGAGTCAGCAGCGCGCTGCCGCTCGTCCGGCCGGCTTTCCAGGCGGCATCGCTCCAGGGCGGGAGACCGCGTTCGGCCTCGGCACCCGCGGCCGGGCAACCATGGACAGAGCCAGGCCCAGCCACCACCATGGAAAGGTCCACCAATAACGACAGGGAGGTCGTCATGAGCGTGTATCGGGTGATCGAAGTGATCGGGACGAGTTCTTCCTCCTGGGAGGAGGCAGCGGCAGAGGCCATCAAGACGGCGCGGGGGTCGGTGCGTGATATCCGAGTGGCCGAGGTGACCAGACACGACATCCACGTCGGCGACAACGGGGAGTTGGTCTACCGGACCAAGCTCCAGTTGTCGTTCAAGTACGAGTCGGAGTAGCGGGACCAGGTTGACCTGTTGGTGAGGCTGCTTGACGGCACACAATGGAGCTGGCCGACGGCCAGCTCCATTGCGTGCCCGTGCTCGCTTTGACCGGCCGGAAGAATCGACCTGAGCCACGTTGGCCACGACGCGGTAACCGAGAGCCCATCCCGCAGTGAGGACGCCCGCGAAGCCGCGAGCTGGGCCGAAGACCGACACAGGGGGCGGGGGACCAGCCCCAATTCCTAGACCGCACACCTCGGAGTCCGCGGATCTGGCCGGTGACCTGGAGCGTTGGGTGAATGCCTGACGGACCACCCGGGGCAGTCGCGTGGATCGGACCAACGCGTGCTTGGGCGGGGCAACAGCATCATTCATCGAGGCTCAGCGTGCTTGTCCGTTCGCTTGCGGCCGTTCGGCGTGAATGCCTGCTCTGGGTTGTCCTGGCCGGGTTGCCGGACGGCGTCCAGGTCGGCCTGCAACCGGGCGTGTGAGGGCACCGATCCGTCCCGACCAACGCCCCTGTGCAAGCCGATGGCTTATTGGCGGTGTGACTTGTGACTGGCGGGTCGTCGTCGCACGACGACTGTGTGAACTCAGGCTTGCTACTTGACCCAGATCTGGCTCAGCAGCGGGCCGACCCAGGGAAGGCTCTGGTAGTTCCCGACCCGCGTTGAGATCAGCGTGGTCGGGGCGGCGTTCCCCAGTGCCACGACCGGCGCGTCGTCGGTGGTCAGACGGTCCACCGCGGCCCAGAGATGGTTGGCCTGTGCGGGGTCGGACATCTCCGCCTGGCGAGCCTTGGCGGCTGTTTTCTCCACTCGCGGGTTGCAGTACCATCCCGCTCCTGAAGTAGCGTCTTTGCACGCGAAGATGGCGTCGTAGAAGCTCGAACCTGTGGGATGGTCGGCGGTCCACCCCGGCCCGGAGGTGATCTGCGCGTGCCCGAGGGCCGGCGCCAGGTCGTGTCCAGGCACTGGGGGCGCCTCGCGAAGCGTCACGATGAAGCCGAGCTGCCGCAGCACGGTGGCCAGGTAGAGGTTGAGCGCGTGGTCGCTGCCGCCGGCCACACCCTGAACTGTCACCGCCACGCCCCGGGCGCCAGAGCGCCTGACGAGCTCTTTGGCCCTGGCCAGGTCCGGTCCGTGATACCGGCCATCGCCCGTCCCTGTCGTGTACGGGCAGTACCAGCGGTAGCCGGGGAAGTTTGGTGGCAGGACCTGGCAGGTCGCGCTGAAGTTACCGGATGCGCCCTTGATGGCGACCAGCCGATTGCGGTCCACTGCATAGTTGAGCGCCTGGCGAACCCGGATGTCGTCGAACGGAGGCACCCGGGTGTTGAGGTACTCGAAGTCGGTCGCGGCCGACACCTGACTCTTGTACTGCGATGGATACCGCCTGGACAGGTCCTCACGCAACGCGGCCGTACCGGGATGCAGACTTCCGACATCGGCCCGGCCGGCGAGGACCTCCCCCGCCGCCGCCTTGCCATCCGACACCCTTCGGAAGTCGATGACGTCGGGGTATCCCCCTGGTTGGGCGGCGAACGACCACTGCCTGAAGTGCGGGTTGCGCTCGAGGGTGAACGTTGTGCCTGGCACGTGGGCCGCGATCAGGTATGGCCCGGTGCCCGGCACGGGGGTCCGGGACACTGCGCTCAGGGTGCCAGGAGGCACCGGATAGGCGGAGTGGGCCAGCTTGTGCAGGAACTCCGCGTCGGGCGCCACGAGGTTGAACGTCACTCGAGAAGCTTTGTCATCGGTGATGAGCCCGGCTGACAGGTCACAGGTTGCCGGGCGGTCGATACATTCCCGGCCACCCACGATGCCGGCAAAGGACTCCCGTTGGCCGCCCACCGTCAAGGCCTTGCGCACACCGGTGCGGAAGTCCGCCGCGCGAACCTCGCGGCCGGTTGAGTACCGGACCCCCGGTCGCAGCGTGAAGGCATAGGTCTTGCCCCCGTTGTTCGGCAGGGGTAGTGCCAGAGCCAGGTCAGGGACCAGGGTCTGGCCGGTCGCGCCACCGGACAGCGCGTGCGCCACCAGCCCGTCATAGACGAGTCGTTCTGCCGGCATGGTCATCGGGTCGTCTACCGCGGCGGGGTCAATCACCCCGAGCGCTCCCGGAATCGTGTCTCCCACGACCCGCAAGGTCCCGCCCTTGCGCCCGGTGTCGGAGAACGCTCCCGACGCCACCCAGATCTTGCCGTCCGCCTCAGCCAGCCCTCTGGGTGAGGCCCCCACCGGCCAGCTGCGTGCCTCGTTGGACGCGGGGTCGATCCGGGTGATCGTGCCGTCGTACTCGTTGCTGATCCACACACCGTCGGGCGCCACCTGAACAGAGTGGGGTCCGTCGCCCACGACGATCGTGTGCGATGCGCCTGTCGTCCGATTGATACGGGTCACGCTCTGTGACAGCTGGCTGGCCACCCAGACGTCGTTGGGCGCCACGGCGATTCCTCGCGGTGCACCTCCGACCAGCACCGACCTGCCAGGCTGCAGGGTCACCGGGTCGAACTCAGAGACCGTGCCGTCGGTGTCGCTGCAGACCCAGATGGCGGTGGCATCCACGGCGATGCCGCTGGGGCTGTCGCCGACCGCGACAGCCTTGTCCGCCCGGCCCGTGATGGGGTCGATGCGCTGGATCGTGTCATCACCGCCATTGGCAACCCAGACACCACTGGGCCCGCTGGCTACGGCAACCGGCTGGTTACCGACCACGACATGCTGGACTGGCATGTTCGTTTTCGCGTTGATCCGGCTCACCGTGCCATCGCCGAAGTTGACCACCCACACGTCGTTGCCGGTCACGGCAACTTCGTGAGGCAACGTCCCCACGGCGATGGTCTGAAGTACTCCATGGGTGCCGGGATCAATCCGCGACACCGTCCCGTCGATGCGGTTGGCCACCCACAACGAACCAGCGCCATAGGCCAGGCCGTCCGGGCTCAGCCCCACCGTCGCCGAATCTGCCAGCTGGCCGGCGTCGTTGATCGAGCCGACGCTGTTGGCCGGGAACGACGAAGGGCCGTTGTGGGGCCAGTGACCGAACAACAGGGTCAAGATTCCAGCCGTCAGCAGGACCGCCGCCGCCGTGACCTGCCGCCTACGTCCAGGCTGAAACAGATGTCCAGCCAGATGAGAACGTCCTGGACCCGCTGTCGGGAGGGGCGAAACCGTCGGCTCCCTGACCGTCGGGGATGCCACCAGCGGGGATATCCCGGGTGAGGATGACGCAAGGTCCAACACGGTCCCCGGGGCCTTCACAGGCGATTCCTTGGCTGCCTGGGGCCGCCAGTCGAGCACGGCCTCCTGAGCCAGGACGGACTGATGCAGCCGCTGAAGGTGTGGGGTGGGCTCGATCCCGAGCTCCTCGTGAAGCCGGCTCCGCACCTCGCGGTAGGCAGCCAGTGCGTCGGACTGTCGACCGAGGCGATACAACGCCATCATCTTCTGCTCGTGAAGCTGCTCCTGAAGAGGACTCTCTGCAAGCAGGCGGTCGATCTCCGGGAGAGCTTCCGCATGCCTGCCCAGAGCCAGTTCCGCCTCGATCCTCAGCCCTTGCGCGATCATCCGCATCGCGTCCAGGCGGGCGATCATCGGCTCCGCGAACCCCAGATCAGCGACATCGGCGAACACGTCGCCTCGCCACAGACTCAGCCCATGGGCCAATTCAGCCGACGCCTCTGAGTAGGCGTGACGCTCAAGCGCGTCGCGACCGGCCTGCACCGAGTCCGCAAAAACCGCGCTATCGACGATCGAGGCGCCGGTGTCGAGACGGTAGCCGCCCGGCTCGGTCACCAGAATCCTCCCCGGGGCACCATGCCCCCGCCCTGGCTCCAGCACCTCGCGCAGGTGAAAGACATACGTCTGCACCGTGGTGACGAAACCGCTCGGCGTCTCCTGCCCCCACAGCGCATCCCCGAGGCGCCCCACCGACACCACCGCACCGGACTCGGCGACCAACAACGCCAGGACCGATCGCTGCTGACGGCCGCCAAGTTTCAGCCGCTCACCTGAACGGGTCACCTCAAGGGGTCCGAGCACGGCAAAGCAGAGGCCTGTTGCCTCCACGTCTGTCGCCCCTGCCAACGCCACCACACCCCTCCGAGTGACCCATAAACGCTACCTCACGGAAGGGTCGCCTAACACGTGTAGAGGACAGTCATCACACAGCCCCGCCGCGTTCTCCCAACCCTCCAAGGTCACTTCCAAGCCGCTTCCAAGAGCCCTCCGATCGCTCGCGGTTCGGATGGGGTCATCAACAGCATCGTCCGGCGGTTGTCACGTCGGGCCTCACAACTAAGGGGAGTTGGGAAATGCGTTACTTACACCGCCTTATCGCCGCCCTCACCGGTTGCGCCGCCTTGTGCATTGCTGCAGCCACCGTCGCCTACGCCCGGCCCGACCCGGGCGGCGGAGTCATCGTCTACCCACCCGGCCAAACGAGTGCCGGCGGCACCGGGACGTCGCTCTGGGAGACCGTCGCCCTGGTGGGTCTGGGGGCCCTCCTGGCCATTGCCGTAGTGGGCCTGGTCTACTCGCTCAGGCACCGCCGGCAGGCGGAGCCGTCACGGGAGTCGGAAACCTCACAGCGTGAGCGCGCCTGACCAATAACGCACAGGTGGGTCGCCCGGCCCCCACCTGTGCTGGTCCCGGCCGTAATGGTCCCGGCGGATCTGCCACGACCAGACCACCTGAACCCCGGAGTGAACGGGCCCCGTGAGTCGCTACGGGCGGCTCCATTGCCAAGGTCCCCGAACCCCTGGCCCGCCGGTGCTGACCCAGACCAGGCGGACCGTTCCGCAACGACAAGGAAGCCAGCCGGCCTCTGCCAACCGGGACGCTACCCACATCGTCAACGTGATCGTCCGGACCAGAACGGCCGCCGGGTTCGACCGCGCCCGTAGGTGGGCTCGGGAGGTCACCGACGACCTTCGCCCTGGCGGGCGACCTACGTCAAATTCACCAGGGAGCCGGGCGCGGACCTCATGAGGCGCTCCTAACCCGAGCCGACCTTTCGCCGGCTTGTCGACGTTAAGGGACCGCTACGATCCGACCAACCTGTTCCGGCTTAACCAGAACGTCCCGCGCGTGACGTGAGTTCTCCGCTGAGGGATCGGCTTCGACGAGCATCCGCTCATGCTTGCGATGGGCGTGTCCTTGTTTGGTGAGGGATTCTTGGGTTCTCGCGGTGGACGTCAGTGGTGCGTGGCGGCGGTGCTCCAACTGGCGTCGACGAGGCATCCTTCGGACGGGAGAACGCGACGGTCTCCTCCAGAACTCCCCAGGGTCACGAGGTTGCACCCGTCCGAGTTGGCCTGACTGAAGACGACTCTGGAGCCGTCGGGGGCATAGTCGGGGGCAAAGGAAGCGGTCCCCGCCGGATTCTTGGTGACTATGGTGAGGTCGGTGCCGTTGGGGCGAACGGTCGCGACGTCGAACAGGGTGGAATCGGTGTTGTGGCGCACGAGGGTGAAGGCGATGCGCTTTCCATCGGGAGACCAACTCGGGGCGGAGCCGTTAACGCCTGGAAGGAGCTCGCGCAGACCGGTGCCGTCAACCCGAACGGTGAGGAGCTGGTGGCTACCGTCCGCGAGCTCACGGTGGAAGACGAGTTGTTTGCCGTCAGGGGAGAACTGGGGTGCTCCGTCCGGGAGGCTGTCGGGGCCGTTGCGGGTGATGCGTCGAACGTGGGTCCCATCGGCCTGCATGATGAAGATTCCGTTGAAGTTCACGCCGTTGGCATCGAGCAGGTCCTGGGAGAAGGCGACGTGGCGGCCGTCGGGAGAGAACGCCGGGTCAAAGGCGCCGAGGCATTTGCTTCCGTCAGCGGAGCGCCGAGAGCGTCGAAACTAGTGACGCCGAGATCGTGAAACGCCCTGGTCGCGACAGAGCCGATGACAGCCTGGCCGGCCGCGACCGCCTTGATCGCCTCCCGGTCAGCCTGTGCGTCCGAGGTGTTCTGCAGGCTGGTGACGGCCAGCGTGATCCTGCCACCCGACAGTGTCTTCACCTGGTCGACGAAGGGCTGGATCTCCCCGGACCACCCGGTGGTCAGAACGGTCAGCATGACCGGGGCGACCTCTCGAGTGCCGCCTGCCCGGTCCCCGGTGACGGCGCACCCGGACATCCCGGTCGAGACAAGGAGTGCGGTTGAGACTGTGGCGACCGTCCTGACGTTTGCGCGCATGTGAACCCTCCTCTGTTCTAGTCCGACGGTAGGAGGGGCGCGGGACGTTCGCATCCGGCTTAGCACGTATTCGGTCGGGCCTGCAAGGACGTGATGACGCCGATGGTGACTCGGTGACAGCACCGATCGTTGATCCCGGCCTTACCCACTTGATGTACCCCCAACGGGCCTCCGCTGTCACTATGAATCTGTGGCCCAGACCGGAACCCTTGGCAGGGCGGCGATCGTGTCGACCGGCCTAGTGGTGGCAACCATCTCCGCTACGATCGCGTGGCGCGACCCGGACCTTTCGCTGGGCGGGCCAGGCTGGCCGATGCTCGTCCTGGGTCTGGGCGCCGGCCTGCTACTGATCCTTGCCGGAGCTGCGGCCACAGCACGCTCGTCCACCGTGACTGTGGGCGTCCTGCTTGCCCTCGCGGGCGTCGCCTGGCTCGTCCAGGAATGGAACAGCCCCGCGGCGTTTGGGGCGCTTGTGTTCACCCTCGGGCTTGCCTGCTCGTCCCTTTGCCCTGCTCTGGTCGCCCATGTCGCTGTCATCCATCCAGACAGGAAACTGGAACGGGTCGCCGCGCTGATGGTCTGGGCCGGTTACGTCGTGGGTGGTGTGTTGTTGGGTGTGGGGCCGGCGCTGTTCTTCGATCCGGCAGCCCAGGGCTGCTACCAGTGTTCACGCAACCTTCTCCTGGTGCGAGCCGAGGACTCTTGGGTCACCACGTTGTCATTGTTTGGCCTGTGGGCGGGAGCCGTCTGGGCATGCCTACTCGTCGTGCTCCTCGCCGCCAGGCTGCTGAAAGCCAGCATGGCCCGACGCCGCGTCATGGCGCCGATCGTTCTCCCGGCCCTCGGGTACGCCGCCCTGGTCGCCTGGGGAGACTTCCGCCAGGCCGCGGGAGGACCGCTGGCTGAATCCTTCGAACCCCGACTGCGGCCCTGGCAGGCGGTGCTCTTGTGTCTGCTGGCCGCCGGGTCCGTCTCGGCACGGATCCGGACCCGGCGAATGCGCGCCTCGTTGACCCAGCTGGCACTGGACCTATCGCGGTCCGCGGACCAGAACGATCTGGGCTCCACACTGGCCGCCCTGCTTCAGGATCCCGCGCTGAAGGTGCTCTACCCGCTGGCCGACTGCACCACCGTCAACGCCGACGGTGTTCCTGATGCACCGCAACCTGGTCAGAGCGTCACCGAGCTGACCCGCGCCGGAACCCCGGTGGCCCTGCTGGCCCACCGTCCCCAGCTGCTGGACGACCACCTCGTGGTAGAGGAGATCACCACCGCCGCCAGCCAGAGCAACGACCACGACCGGCTCCGCGCCGAGACCCTGGCCCCGCTGGCCACCCAGCGTGCCTCACGAGCGCGCATCGTCGCAGCCAGCGACGCGGAACGGCAACGACTCGAGCGCAACCTGCACGACGGTGCCCAGCAGCGGCTGGTCTCCCTCGCGCTGGCGCTGCGTCTGGCCCGGATCACCACAGCCCACAGCACGCCCGTGGACGACATACGGCTGGATGCCTGTGCCGCAGAGCTCGCCGCGGCGTTGGAGGACCTGCGGAGCCTGGCACACGGCCTGTATCCAAGTGCCCTCGTCGACGAGGGACTAAGCGCCGCACTGGAGCTCCTCGCTGAGTCCGGGCCGATGACACTGCAGATTCGACGCCTGCCTGCGCAACGGCACCCCGCGGCGGTTGAGGCTGCGGCCTATTTCTTCGTGGCCGAGATCTTGCGACGATGTGCCCGCGAAAATGCCTCACTCATTGTCGTGGATGACCCGCTCGCGCTGGTCATCCGGGTAGAGACTGACGCAATGATCGACACTGAGCTGTCCGACCTGGCCGATCGATTGGGCGCCCTTGACGGTCGGTTGACCGTGTGCCAGAGCAGCCCCTCGGGAAGCATCCTCAAAGCGGAGCTGCCATGCGCGTCGTGATCGCCGACGACGAGGTACTCCTGCGCCAGGGCCTTTCGCGACTCCTGGAGACAACCGACATCGAGGTCGTGGCATCGGTCGGCGACGCACGCGCTCTCAAGGACGCTGTGGCCGAGTACAAACCCGACGCGGCCATGGTTGACATCAAGATGCCGCCCACCCACACCGATGAAGGCATTACCGCCGCACTCGACATCCGCGCCGCCCACCCCGACGTTGCCGTCCTGGTCCTGTCCCACTACCTCGATTCCCGCTACGCCCTGCTGCTGCTCGAGCACCAGGAGGGATCCGTGGGTTACCTGTTGAAGGAGCGCGTCTCTGACCTCGCCGTGCTCGTCGACGCACTGCGACGGGTGACCGAAGGGGAATGCGTCATAGACCCCACCATCGTCGCCCGCCTAATGTCCCGACGCACCAAACCCAGTCCTGTCCAGATGCTCAGCGAACGCGAACAGGAAGTGCTCTCACTGATGGCAGAAGGGCACTCCAACTCGGGCATCTGCGAAATGCTGTTCCTCAGCCCCCGCACGGTCGAGGCCCACATCGGACATATCTTCGCCAAGCTCAACCTCACCGACTCAACCGACTACCACCGCCGAGTGCGGGCAGTACTGATCTATCTACGCTCCAGCAAGGTACACACCACCGGGTGAGATGACACGTGGGGTATTCCCCGAGAGGCCACACCGCGTCCGTCGAAACGGCCATCCTTCTCGCGATCCGCATCCCCTTCGACCGGCACGCGCCCCGGCTGTCCGCCCGCCTGACCCGCCGATGCAACAGGCCCCAGGTGGGTTTCTGAGCGGGATCGAAGCGATGGACGACCAACCGGCGGCGGCTAACACTTGTCGGCCTAGGGCGATTGTGAGACGCGTCGCGGGTGCCTGAGCATCCTGACGCCCGCGAAGTAAGTGCATCATTCCGCGTGTGACATGAGTTTTCCACTCAGAGGTCGGCTTCGACGAACATCCGCTCTATGGCGCGATGAGGTGCCTCTTTCCAGCCGCCAGTGGACCATGGTGGCGGCGTCGATGATCTGGGGTTGCCGTCTAGGCGACTGGTTGCAGGCGGCGGACCTTCGGGGTGCCTGCGGCTCGCTCGGTGGCCAGGTCGTAGGCCGTTTGCATGGCGAGCCACGCGCGTGCGGTTCCCACGCCGGCCTCTTCGAGGCGGACAGCGAGGTTAGAACTGATCCGGGCATGACCGTGCAACACCCGACTCAACGTCACACGCGAGATGCCGAGCCTTGAGGCGGCCTCACTGACGCTGAGGCCGATCTCGGCGAGCACGTCCTCGCGCAGGATCTCGCCGGGATGGACGGGGTTCTTCATCATGGGCCTCTCCTTCCTGCTCAGTGGTAATCCTGATAGCCGACAAGTTCCACATCCGATTCGACGAACCGGAATGTGATCCGCCAGTTTCCGTTAACCCAAATCGAGTAGTGCCCGGCCAAGTCGCCTTTGAGTCGGTGGGTCCGAAACGATGGGATCGCCAGGTCATCGGGGCCTTGTGCCACGTCCATGGCTGAGAGGATTCGGAGCAGTTTGGGGACGTGGTCGGCTTGGACACCCTTCTTCGTACCGTCGCGATACAGCTTCTCCAGACCCTTGTGTCGGAAGCTCAAGATCACGCAGTCACTGTAACGCGTAACGTGACGCGATACAACCCTGTCACCACCGAGCTCGAGGCCCAGAGCGAGACCGCCTCCGCGCACCTGCGTCACTCCGCGTGTGACGTGAGTTTTCCACTCAGGGGTCGGTTTCGACGAACATCCGCCTACCGTATTCTGCGGGTTCCATACAGGACCCCCCGCCGTTGGCGGACCTAGCGAATCAGATTTGGCTTGCTCTCGGCGAGTCTCATTCGGGAGGGTGTCGAACCGTTTCAGCTCGCCGGCGCGGGTTGAGCAGGCAACAGTCGTCGATGAATTCGGCGACGCTGTCGTTGTTGATCCGGTAGGTCGACGTCGCGTCGCTGACTGCAGCGGGCGGTCAAGTCGGCCGCGCTGTCGGTGGTCGTCCCAGCCGGCTACGGCCCAAGCGAGCACGGCTGGAAGCTCAGCACAGAGACGATCCTCGAGACCCCGATCCTCCCTGCCGAGTAAGGACTGGTCGAACGGGATGGCGAGCGGCCTCGCCCAGAGTGCTGGGTCGTCGGCGGGCACCTTTGGTAGGTGGTTGGTGATGAGGAATGGCAAATGCGACGGTGTGAACTCGATGAAGTCTTCGACCTTGGTGGTTGGGCGCGGGTGCACGCTCCAATCGCCGTCGTGGCCTCGGCTCACAGTTGCTCT
>JBBRZV010000071.1:0-16506 GCA_038236365.1 Actinomycetales bacterium
GGCGGATTCGAGCGATCGTCGCAACGATGACGTCAATCATGTTGCCAGCCCGAATACCTCCGTGGAGGTTTTCCAGCCCAGAATCTTGCGTGGTCTGGTGTTCAGCTTGGTCTCGATAACGGCGAGGTCGATGGCGTCGTGGACTCGCAGGTCGGTGCCTTTGGGCAGGTACTGACGGAGCAGGCCATTGGTGTTTTCATTCGTGCCGCGCATCCATGGCGATCCCGGGTTGGCGAAGAACACTCCTTGGCTGAATAGTCGGGCGACCTTGTCGTGGCGGGCCATCTCGCTGCCTTGGTCCCAAGTCAGGGTGAGCCGCTTATCGGCCGACATCGAGGCCAACGCCGACTCAAGGGCGGTGACGAGTTGGTCGGCGCGGTGACCGTCGGGCAGATGGATCAACCGCAGGTAGCGGGAGCGGCGGTCGACCAGGGTGGCCACCGCTGACTTGCTCATTGGCCCCACCACGAGATCTCCTTCCCAGTCGCCCAGCCGTGTCCGCTCGGTGACGATCGCCGGCCGGTGCTGGATCCGCTGGTGCGGCACGACGTAGCGGGTGCGGCGTTGGTCCGAGCGACGCCGGCGCTTTCGTAGTGGCCGACCTGTTCGTAGCCGCTTGGTCAGCCGCCGGTTGAGGCCACCGCGGGCGCCGCGGTAAAGCGCCTGGTAGATGGTCTCGTGGCACAGGTGCCAGCTGGGTTTGTCCGGGAACGCCATCCGCAGGTGGGCTGCGATTTGTTCGGGGCTCCACTCGATCTCGAGCTTCTCCTGCACTACAGCTCGCAGGCCATGATCAGTCGCCAGGCGGGACCGGCCAGGTCGCGTTCCTCGGGCCCGCGCCCGCGAGTGTGCAAGGGGCGCGTCGTAATTGCCGTGGTCGTGTGGGGCGGTGTTCCGGCGCAGTTCCCTGCTGACCGTGGAGGCGTTGCGTTCTAACCGGCGGGCGATCTCCCGGATGCTCTCCCCCTGACGGTGCAAGGAGGCGATTCGCTGCCTCTCCAACAAGGACAAGTATCGGTTCGAGCGCACCGCTTCAGCCAACCGGACTGGGACCAGACCACCGACCTCGGCGCGCCATCGGTACCCGGTCTTTCTGGTGATCCCGACCCGTCGGCACGCCTCTACAGTGCCCATCCCAGACTGCAGCAATTGCCAGTACCTGGCCTCAACTTCCAACTGTCGTTTTCTTCCCCGACGTCCCACCGCGACACCCTCTCCCAAATCGAGCAGTGTTGCGACGAGCACTAGAACCCAAGCGGCGCCAGGGGGTCAGTATTCAGTCGGCAGCGACATCCGGTTTGTCTCATGTGGCTGCCGGAATTGACGAGTCAACAAACGGTTTGCTGCGGCCGGTCAAGGGCTACTGCTTTCAAACCCCTTTGGGCCGGACCCGTCACGTTCTCATCGCGCAAGATGGCCCTCACCGCGGCGCCCGGGTACGCGAAGGGCGTCTGACCAGAGGTCAGACGCCCTTCACCGGGTTTCGCCCCGGTCCGAACAAGTCCTGATTTCGGGGAACACTTTCGCCAATCTCTGGGAAAATTCTTCGGTGGAGCTGAGGGGACTCGAACCCCTGACCCCCTCGTTGCGAACGAGGTGCGCTACCAGCTGCGCCACAGCCCCGTGGTGCGGACGAAACGATAACACCGTGACACCCAAGTCAGAAACGAACCTCGAGGTACGCCGTGTGAACAGCGGGCGTGTCAGGCGCCGGCCGCGCGGCGGTCCAGAAGGCCGTCCAGCTCATCATCGTCGACCAGCCCGTCAAAGCTCGACGGCCGGGCCGGCTCGGGCTCGATGACGGCCGCAGGAGCAGGCTCTGGACGCTCGGCCTTTGCCTTCAGGGTGTACGTCGGCGGCGGCACGGGCACGGGGGCCCAGCCCGACGGGTCGGCGTCGGCAGGCAGAGTGCCCGGCTCAAGGACGCAGCCCTCAACGAGAAGGGACGTTACGACGGGCTCGGAGTGGACCTGGGGAAGTGCCGCAGACTCAGTGACAGGGCGCGCTGCCCAGGGTGCGGGACTAGCAGTTCGGTGGACGGCAGCCTTGGCCCGACGCGACGACGCACGCGACCGGCGAGCCGATTGTTCGGCCACGGCTGCGTGACGCAGGATCGCGAAGTCGACAGTCAGGACGGCCACCGCGGCGGGGAAGCTCCACCAGGGCATCAGCGACAGAGCAGCCAGCGGCGCGACAACGACGACCAGTGACAACGACACAAGGAACGAGAGGCCGCGGAGGCGACGGGCCGACATGCCAGCCAGGGCGTGAAATCCCCTGTGAGCGCGTACTTCCGCGGCTGGTCGACTAGAAAGAGGGGAGGTCGATGCCTGGAAACGTGTCACCATAACCTCCGGACGCGAAGGGCGCACTGGGCTGGCGACATGCGAACGTGGTTGCCGTGCTGGGAGGTCGAGCGCCGGCATCGGCGCGTGACGCTCCAGAACACGCATGGCATCGGAGAACCGGTCGACGGACCGGGCCGTGGCCAGGTGCTCGCGGCGGCGGACCCAGTGCTGCAGCAGATAGGTAGCCCAAATGGCAATGATGACAAGGAAGATGAGACCACTGGGCTGCACGAACATGACGTTAGAGTGCTCCGCGGTCCTTCCCGTGGACCCGCCGCGGTGTGTCGCTGAAGTGACTGGTGTTACGAGTGGTTCCAGCGCTCCACCAGCGAGGTACTGCCCAGATCCTCGGTCGTCAAGGCGAACGAGCGGTGGTCACGCCACTGCCCGGCGATGTGCAGATAGTGCGGCCTCAGGCCTTCGTCACGAAAGCCCAGCTTCTCCACGACCCGAAGGCTCGCCGCGTTCTCGGGCCGAATGTTGATCTCGACCCGGTGCAGCCGCAGCCCGATGAACGCATGGTCGCAGGCGGCTGCGAGTGCCAACGGCATGATCCCTCGACCCGCAACCGACTCTGCAACCCAGTAGCCAGCAGAAGCGGATCGAAAGGAGCCCCAGGCGATACCGAAGAGATGCATCTGGCCGACCAGTCTTCCCTCGGTCTCGATGGCAAACGGCTGGAGCCGCCCGTTGGAGGCCTCGCGGTCAAACTGTCGAACCAGCTGCCGGTAGGCCAGCCTGGTGGTGAGCGGCTCGGGCGAGGTGGCCTCCCACGGCCGTAGCCACTCAGCGTTCTCGGCCCTCAGGTCCTCCCACTCGCGACGGTCCCTGCCGCGCAGCGGCCGCAGGATGACGGGAGCGCCGCCGACCCGACGCGCGCTCACGGTCACCGGCCAGAGTCCACCGGTCAATGGTCGCCACCCTGAACCTGCGAAAGAGCATGTGCGACAACGGGTCCGAGCACGCCGAGGCCGTCGCGCACACCCCCGCTCGATCCCGGCAGGTTCACGACCAGGGTCCGACCCGCCACACCACTGACACCACGGGACAGCATGGCCGACGGTATGCCTGCTTGTACGCCAGCCGCCCGGATCGCCTCTGCGATTCCGGGGACCAGCCGGTCAATGACCCGCTCGGTCGCCTCAGGTGTGCCATCAGTGGGAGTCAGCCCCGTTCCACCGGTGGTCAGGACCAACGTGGCACCGGTCGAGATCGCAGCGCGCAGAGCCACCTCGACATCTGGACCATCTGGAACCACAACGACCTCGCCCACCACCAGACCCCAAGCGCGCAGAGCCTCAACGATGATCGGCCCCGATCGGTCCGGATAGATACCGGCGGCCGCGCGGGTCGAGCAGGTAATGACCACGGCTGTGCCTTCCATGTTCATGCCTCGGCCCAGTCCCCTGACCGACCGCCGGCCTTGGCCGTGACGTGAACGTCGGTAATCCGCCCGTGTTTGTCCACCGCTTTGACCATGTCGATCAACGCGAGCGCCCCCACGGTCACCGCAGTCAGCGCCTCCATCTCCACGCCCGTCCGGTCAGCAGTGCGGACCGTCGCGGTCAGGTTGACCCCGTCGTCGACGACCACGAGGTCGACCTCGACCGCGTGCACGCTGATCGGGTGTGCCAGCGGGATCAGCTCAGGTGTTCGTTTTGCCGCCTGGATCCCCGCGATGCGGGCAACCGACAGCGCGTCGCCCTTCGGCACCGTCCCCCCGCGCAAGGCCGCAATAGCCTCGGCTGAGAGCAGGACCCGCCCGACCGCCGTCGCCGTGCGGACGGTGACCCCCTTGGCCGAGACATCGACCATGTGCGCCGTCCCGTCGGCGCGCAGATGCGTCAGGCGCGGCTCGCTCACGAGGCCTCCACGATCGGTCCCAGTGGATGGCAACGCACCCTGTCCCCGGCCCTGACCAACGTGACGTCAGCCGGGATGACGGCCAGGGCGTTGGCTCCAGCCAGGCCGCCGAGCGCGTGGGAGCCCTGCAGACCAGCGATGGCCACCATGTGCCCAGTACCATTGCGGGACAACACGACTCGGGCAAACTGGACCTTGTCTGGCGGTGACGTCCAGTCATGGCTGGCCACGGCGGTCACCAGCGGTGACTCGTGCTGCAGGCGACCGGCCATCACTCTCAGTGCCGGTGCCACGAATACCTCGAAGGAGACCATGGCACTCACGGGGTTGCCCGGGAGGGTGAACACGGGGATCTCGTCATCACCGAGGATACCGAAACCCTGCGGCATCCCGGGCTGCATGGCGACCTTGTCGAAGCGTATGGTCCCGACGCGCGAGAGCACTTCCTTGACGGTGTCATAGGCGCCCATGCTGACTCCGCCTGTGGTGATGACAGCATCAGCTCGCAGGAGCTGGCTCTCGATCGTGGCCAGGAACGTGCTGGGGTCGTCTCGCACGCAACCGACGCGGAACGGGATGCAGTCGAGTGCTCGGACCGCGGCGGTCAGCATGAGACCGTTGCTGTCCACGACCTGGCCGAACCCGGGTCGGGTCCCCGGCTCGATCAGCTCGTCACCGGTGGAGATGACCACCACCCGCGGCTTGGGAGTGACCGGGACCCTGCCACATCCCACAGCCGCCAGGAGAGCTATCTGGCGAGGCTCGAGGCGGGTGCCGGAGCGCATCACCACGTCGCCGGTCCTGACGTCCTCACCGACCTGGCGAACACTCGCGCCAACAGGCACCGATGCCGACACGGTGACCTTGGCCAGACCGCCATCGGTGAGCTCGACGGGGACGACGGCATCGGCGCCATGGGGCATCGGAGCCCCGGTCATGATCCGCATACTCTGGCCCGGCGCGAGACTGAGCGCCTGGGTGTTGCCGGCAGCGATGTCGTGAACCACAGGCAAGGTGACCGTCGCCGTCCCACTTGCCGCTGCAAGGTCCGCGGCATGCACGGCATACCCGTCCATGGCTGAGTTCGTGAAGCCGGGAAGAGGAACCTCGCTGGTCACGTCCTCGGCCAGGATGCACCCCTGGGCATCGAGCAGGTTCAAGCCGATCGGCGGCAGTCGGCGAACAGTGCCGATGATCCGTGAGAGGTGCTCAACGACAGTGATCACCGTGCTGCAGAGCCCAGCGCTGCAGAGTGCATCTCGGCCACGAATCCCGTGAGCCAGGACGAGAAGTCCGAGCCGAGCTCCCGGTGCTCGACGGCCAGCCGGACCACGGCCTTGAGGTAGTCGAGCCGGTCGCCCGTGTCGTAGCGACGGCCCCGGAAGATGACACCGTGCACACCACCGCCGGCGTCGGAGGACTCAGCGCGCTCCTTCAGCGCATCAGTCAGCTGGATCTCGCCTCCACGACCGGGAGCGGTCTTGGCCAGGGTCTCGAAGATCGAGGGATCAAGGACGTAACGGCCGATGACGGCCAGGTTGCTGGGCGCCTCGGCGGCCTCAGGCTTCTCGACCAGCCCCGTGACGCGGACCACGGATCCCTCTTCCCCCTCACGTGAGGAGGCGTCTATAGCGGCGCACCCATAGAGGTGGATCGACTCCGGCGGCACCTCCATCAGAGCGATCACGCTGCCCCCCCTGGCCGCTCGCACGGAGATCATCGCCTCCAGCAGGTGATCACGGTCATCGATCAGGTCGTCACCGAGCAGTACGGCGAAGGGGTTGTTGCCGACGTGGTCGCGGGCGCACAGGACTGCATGGCCCAGGCCGAGCGGTTCGCCCTGTCGCACATAGTGGATGTTGCCGAGGTCGGTCGACTTGCGCACGCGCGCGAGGCGCATCTTGTCGCCCTTGGCCTCAAGAGCCTGCTCCAGCTCCCAGTGACGGTCGAAATGGTCCTCGAGCGCGGCCTTGTTTCGGCCGGTCACCATGAGGACGTCGCGCAACCCCGCGCGTGTGGCCTCCTCGACCACGTACTGGATGGCGGGTTTGTCGACGACCGGCAGCATCTCCTTGGGGGTCGCCTTGGTGGCGGGCAAGAAGCGGGTGCCCAGCCCGGCTGCAGGAATGACCGCCTTGGTGACGGCGCCAGGAGCTGGCACAAACGAGGCGAGCGGCTGCGTCGAAGTCATGCCCCCGACAGTAGCGGGACACTCGCCCGGTATGGGCGCCCTGGACGCGTCGCGCCACCGACACGCGGGACGAGGTGCCACAATCCCGGCATGAGCCAAGAGGCCGGACCAGCAGTCGCGCGGGACAAGCAGTCGCTGCGTCGCCACCTTCGGCTGGTGCGGCGATCCCTTGCCCCCGAACGAGATCGAGCTGCCGACGCCGACGCGATCGCGGCAGCAGCCAGCTCACTTCTGGACACCCTGTCTCTGCCCGCGTCACGCACTGGTGGGCACACCGGATACAGCGGGAAGGCTTGCGTGGCGATCTATCGCTCACTGCCCCATGAGCCACCAACGGAGGCGCTGGCCGAGATGCTGCACGCGCGCAGCGTGCAGGTGATCGTGCCCGAGACCCTGCCCGACCTGGACCTGGAGTGGCGCGAGCTCCGGGTCGATGGCACCGAGGGGCCGCGACTTGGCGCCGAGGGGATCTGGGCCGCACAGGTGATCCTGGCGCCGGGGCTCGCAGTCGACCACAGCGGCACGCGGCTGGGACAGGGTGGCGGAAGCTACGACCGGGCGCTGACCCGTCGACACCCCGGCGCGCTCATCGTTGCGATCGTCAACGACCAGGAGTATGCCGAGTCGCCACTTCCGCATGACTCCCACGACGTGCGCGTCGACGCCGTGATCACTCCCGGGGGCGGCTTTCACCCCATCCCGGATCCTGGGTCAGCTGTCTGACCTGCTCAGCTGTCTGACCTGCTCAGCTGTCTGGCCCGTTCAGTTGCCTGACGCGTCAGGGATCAACGTCAGCTCGTCGCCGCCAGCGGCGCGTACGGCCTTCTGGGTGAAGGGCCACGGGTAGGTCTGGTTCGTGGCCCACGCATCTGCCTGGTCGACGTAGTTGGCGTCATACGGGTGGCCGGAGTTGCCGGTCTGGTTGACCCAGGTCGACTTGTCGAGATCACCGAGGTTGACGACCATCCGCATCGACGGTGCCCAGTCCACCTGATAGCCCTCGCTGGCCTTCCAGCCGTTGGCATTGACGATGGAAGATCCACCGGGCATCTGCCACGGGCCACGGTTGAACAGCGACCGCACCGGAGCGAGCACGGAGGTACCCCCCAGGACCTTGTGCTCAAGAGTGAGCTGGTGCAGCCGGCCCCACTGCCAGGTGCCCGGGTTCTTACCAAGCTTGATGGTCAGGTCCTTACGCGCCTGGACCATGGACTGGCGCAGGATCTCGTCACGACCTTCGATCACGCCCGGCGTCAGGTTGTTGTCCCACCACTGGTCACGCGGCGCGTTCAACAGCCGCGAGACCGCCTGCATCCACTGCGAGCCACCATCGGGCTTCATGTCGCCGAGCTCGCCGCCAAAGGTCAGAGCCAGGACGTTGGACCACACCGCGTTGTAGAAGGCCGCGGCCGCTGCCGACGGTGACCGGCCGGTGGGCTCGGTGTAGTCCCAGTTGCGCAGCAGATCCTGCGCCTCCTCGGTGAACGGGTCATTCAGCTTGATCGCCAGCAGCGCCTTGACCAGCTCGGGGGCGAACTCGTTGCGGGTGTCGGCCTGGATCCGGGACATCCGCGCCGGCGTGACCTTGGGCACAGCCGTAATCAGGGTGCGGATGCGATCGCTCCGGAAGCCGTAGTCCCACTCGGTGGTCAGGAACGGTGACGAGCTGGCGGTCACGGCCTGGTTGGCAGCAACGATGTAGCCCTCGGGAGGGTCGTATGCCCAGGGCAGCTGTGTGAAGGGGACGAAACCCGTCCAGTCATAGCGTGGGTCCCAGCCCGGTGCCGGCCAGTATCCCGGCGGCGCCCCAGCTGTCGAGGAGGAACGGATCGGGATCTGCCCAGGCGCCTGGTACCCGATGTGGCCTTGGTTGTCGGCGTACAACAGGTTCTGTGCCGGGACTGCGAAGTCCTTTGCGGCATCACGGAACTGGGCAAAGTCCTGGGCCGTGTCGATCTTGAAGATGGCGTCGGCGGTGTGGCCCGGCAACAATCCCGTCCAGGCGAGGGAGACGGCATACGACGTGGGCTGTGCCTTGCCTTCCACCAGAGCAGTCTGGCCGGCCTGGGCGACGGACGCGATCACATCCGAGAGGAGCGGGCCGTGAACCGTCTCACGGACCGTGAGGGCGACGTCCTTTCCGCCCGCGACCTTGATGGTCTCGGTGCGCTCCGTCAACGGCAAGAAGCTCTTGAGTCGGCGGTAGGTCTCTCCCTGGACCTCTTCGAGGTAGAAGTCGCTGACGTCCGGGCCAAGGTTGGTGAAGCCCCACGCGATGCTCTGGTTGTGGCCGATCACGACGCCCGGGAGACCAGCGAAGGAGAATCCCGTGACGTCAAAGGGGCACGAAGGAGACACATTGCGACAGTGCAGGCCGGTCTGGTACCAGATGCCCGGGATGCCGACAGCCAGATGAGGGTCGTTGGCCAGCAACGGCTTTCCCGTCGATGAGCGCTTCGGCCCCACCACCCACGAGTTGGACCCAACGCCTTCGCCGCGGCCGACCAAGACCGGCAGCTGGTCCAGCGCTGTGGCCACCTCGGCATAGACCGCGCGAGCGGCAGTTCCCCCAGGGGCGGCCGCGGTCTGAGAGACCGTCGGGACCGGGACCGTCGGGACCGACGAGGCTGCGCTCTGGGTTGAGCTGGAGATGCCAGGGTGCCAGTCCTGAGCCGAGAGGATCGGGGCGTGGGAGCCAATCGGATAGGGCGGGAAGATCTGAGCAAGCCGGGCAGGGGAGATGCGCCCTGAGAGCCGGGCCCGGGTGAGCTCGTTGTCGTAGTCGCCGCGCAGATCCCACGCCATCGCCTTGAGCCAGGCCAGGGAGTCCGCCGGTGACCAGGGCTCGACGCGGTAACCGGGGAACTTCTGACCCAGGACCGTGTACTCCAGACCCATCTCGTCCGGGCTGCCCGCCGCCTTGATGTAGGCGTTGACGCCGTCGGCATAGGCCTGAAGGTACTGCCGGGTCGTTGGCGCCAGCGTCGGCAGCTCGGACTCGGCCACACGACGCCAGCCCATCGTCCGGATCACACGGTCGGTCTGGACGCCGTCCTGGCCAACCATCTCGGAGAGCCGACCCGCGGTGATGTGCCGGCGCAGGTCCATCTCGAAGAACCGGTCCTGCGCAGCCACATAGCCCTGAGCCCGGAATAGGTCCTGCGGGTTGTCAGCGTAGATCTGGGGGGCGCCACGATCGTCGCGCAGAACAGTGACCTTTGCCGTGAGGCCGGAGAGGGTGAGCTGGCCGGAGGTCTGCGGAAAGGACTGTCGCACCAGGCTGACGCCGACACCGGTGGCGACCACGATGGCAACAACGACCAGGGACACGACGGCGACAGCGATACGACTGGCCATTCTTGCTCGGGACACCCTGCGAGACTAGGACACATCGAAGCCCTCACCTCCATCACCGTCTCAGACCTCGACCTCGCCCTCCTGGTCGGGACCTTGGTGCTGCTGCTCTCGGTGGCAACAGTTCGCCTCACGGTGCGCTCGGGGCTGCCCGCGCTGCTGCTCTATCTGGGCATCGGAATGGGCATGGGCGAAGCCGGCCTCGGCATTCACTTCGACTCGAACCAGCTGGCTCAGGTGCTGGGCTACACCGCCCTGGTCCTCATCCTGGCTGAAGGCGGGCTGACAACGTCGTGGGACGGGATCCGCCGATCACTCGCGCCGGCGGCACTGCTGTCGACCCTCGGGGTGGTGGTCTCGGTGGCGGTCGTCGGGCTTGCCGCGCATTTCGTCCTCAACGTCTCGTGGACGATCGCTCTGCTGGTCGGTGCCGTCCTGGCCTCAACGGATGCGGCGGCGGTGTTCTCAGTCCTTCGCCGGGTGCCCCTTCCCCGGCGGCTGACGGGTCTGCTCGAAGCGGAGTCGGGCTTCAACGACGCCCCCGTCGTGATCCTCGTGCTGGCCCTTGCTGCCCAGGCTTCCCCAGGTGGTGGCCAGACTCCATGGTGGCAGCTGGCACTCCTCGCGGCTGCCGAGCTTGCGGGCGGTGCCGCCTTGGGACTGCTGATCGGGTATGCCGGTGGGCACCTCATCGGCCGGATCGCGCCCTCCTCATCGGGCCTGTTCTCGATCGGAGTTGTCTCGCTGACCGTGCTGGCCTATGCGGCGGCTGCGATGGCGCAGGCGAGCGGCTTCCTGGCGGCATACCTTGCGGCGCTTGTTCTTGGGAACATGCGGCTGCCGCACCGGGCCGCGGTCCGCGGTTTCGCTCAGGCGCTCGGCTGGCTGGCGCAGGTGGGGCTGTTCGTCATGTTGGGCCTCCTGGTCCACCCTGCCCGCCTGACTGCGCAGATCGGGCACGCGGTGGTGATCGGCCTGGTCCTCCTGCTGGTGGCCCGACCGCTGTCGGTCATCCTCTCGCTCACACCGTTCCGTATGCCGTGGCGCGATCAGGCCTTCCTCTCCTGGGCCGGACTGCGCGGAGGCGTGCCGATCGTGCTTGCCACTGTGCCACTGACCGCCGGGACGCCGGATGTGGAGTGGCTCTTCGACCTCGTCTTCGTCCTGGTCGTGATCTTCACATTGGTCCAGGCTCCCCTGCTCCCCTGGGTGGCGCGCCGCCTCGGAGTGACGGACAGCGACCGGCCGCTTGACCTCGAGGTGGAGTCAACGCCTCTGGACGAGCTCGGCGCCGACATCCTGCAGATGACTATCGGTGCCACGTCCCGGCTGCATGGCGTCGAGGTCTTCGAGCTGCGGCTGCCGCCGGGCGCCAATGTGACCATGGTGGTCCGGGGTGGCAAGGGGTTCGTGCCGGCTCCGAGCACGGTCCTGCGCCACGGTGACCAGCTCCTGATCGTCGCGACCGCCGAGACGCGCCGAGCTGCCGAGAGCCGCGTCCGTCAGGTCAGCAAGAGTGGCCGGCTCGCCGGATGGAACACCACGTCCCGGTAACGCACGCTGTGCCTGGGCATGTCGCCTGGCCCCGCTGACGTGGCGCATTCCGGGACTTTCGGTGGGTCGGCTGCGGTTATACTTGGCAGTCAGACCCTGAGAGTGCTAACGGAGGAACCGTGCCGACGTACGCCTACACGTGTACAGCGTGCAAACACGACTTTGAGATCGTCCAGTCCTTCAGCGACGACTCGCTGACCGAGTGCCCCAAGTGCGAAGGCCGCCTGCGCAAGGTGTTCAACGCTGTCGGGGTGGTCTTCAAGGGCTCGGGCTTCTACAGCAATGACTCCCGCAAGGACTCACGCCGTGGCTCCCGCTCCGGCTCGAGCTCCGGCTCAGGAAACGGTTCTTCGTCTTCGAGCGATTCAGGGAGCGCGGCCTCCGAGTCCTCATCCTCATCGCCTTCCAAGTCCTCCGACTCGTCCTCCTCGAAGTCCTCCGACTCGTCCTCGAGCGCTGGCACGACCACGACGTCAACCAAGAAGGTCTCAGCCGCCGAAGGCTCGGCCGCCTGAGCTCCTCCCGGTTCGGGCTTCCTCCACATCCTTGGCGCCCTGCGCCCATCGTCCACAGGACCTTGAAGGCCGAAGGGACCGTCGCTCGCCGCGGCTAGTCTCGGCGCATGACATCAAGCACTGCCCCTGCCGTCACCTCTTCGGCCCGCGCCGAGATCGGCGTCATAGGGGGCTCAGGTTTCTATGAGTTCCTCTCAGACTCCGAGCGCGTCACCATCACCACCCCCTTCGGGGACCCAAGTGATGACGTCGTCATCGGCGATCTTGATGGTCGGCGGGTGGCGTTCCTGGCCCGACACGGGCAGGGCCACCGCTTCCCGCCCCACCGCGTCAACTACCGCGCCAACCTCTGGGCGTTGCGCTCGGTCGGCGTTCGACAGGTGCTGGCCCCCTGCGCCGTAGGATCCTTGACCCCAGAGAACGGGCCGGGAACCGTCGTCGTTCCGGATCAGGTCGTCGACCGCACCTGGGGTCGCGATCACACGGTCTACGACAGCATCGGTCCCGTGGTTCATGTCGGGTTCGCCGATCCCTTCTGCCCGCGCGGGCGAGACGTCGCCATCACCGCCTGTCGGGCGGCCGGAATGAGCGTGGTCGAGGCAGGGACGCTCGTCGTCATCAACGGGCCGAGGTTCTCCTCGAGCGCCGAGTCACGCTGGCACCAGCAGGCCGGGTGGACCGTCGTCGGCATGACCGGTATGCCGGAAGCCTCTATCGCGCGCGAGCTCGCGATGTGTTTCACCACGATCGCCCTGGTCACCGACCACGATGCCGGGGTAGGCGGCGGCGAGGCCGTGACCCACGCAGAGGTGCTCAGGGTGTTCGCTCGCAGCATCGACGGGCTGAAGGCGGTTCTGCGCTCGGCGGTGTCGCTGATGCCGTCTCCAGAAGATGACGCGTCGGCAACGTGTGCCTGCCGAAGGTCCCTCGACGGTCTGAGACTGCCGATCACCCTGCCCACATGAGTAATCCTCCATGAGCGAGGAGGTGGCGGAATCCCAAGAGCGTCAGAGAAGCCGGATCGAACGCCTGTTGCCGACGGGCCTGGTTGGCCAGGGACGGCGGCCGGACTGGAACCGCACCAGACTGCGCCGGCTGATCTCCGCCGGACTCGTCGCGGCGGCCGCCTGGCTCGCGCTCAGCGCTTTCCTCCCCAAGACCCCTCCCCGGGGCATCCCTGTCGTGGTGGTCTCGCGTGACCTGATGCCCGGGCACGTGCTGACGAGCAGCGACCTGGCAGTGGCGGACTGGCCCAGGGACCTGGGTCCTGTCGGCTCTGTGCCGGATCCTCGGGCGCTTGTGGGCAGAGCACTGGGGGCTGGGATGTCACGGGGCGAGGCAGTCACTGCAGCCCGGGTTCGCGGTCCGGGACTGTTGACCGGAGCCCTACCCGGTTTCGTGGCGTCCCATATCCGGCTCGCCGACCCGGCCATGGCCGCCATGGCAGCACCGGGGGACCACGTGGATCTGATCAGCTCGGCCGGCCAGGTCGTTGCTGCAGATGTCGTGGTGCTGGCAGTTGACCCTGGTTCTGAAGGCGGAAGCGGCTGGTCGACCAAGGCAGGGTCGGGGCCACCGAGCGGTGTGGTGGTGGCCGTCGAGGGCGGCGAGGCTGCGCGGCTCGCCACCTCCGACCCCTCCGGCCTGTCGGCGCCCACCTTCAACCTGGTCCTGAGAGCCCCCCTCTCCTGATCGGTGAGCGAGCGGCTGAACGCTCAATGAGAGCCCAAGTTCGGCGGGGCGCAGGCAAGTAGGAGCCCCCTCAGCCGGTTCTCCGATAATTTGGCGGTACGCAAGATCCACCTGGAGAGGACGAACAGATCATGAGTGGGTTCAAGAAATTCGTCATGCAGGGCAACCTGGTCGAGCTGGCCGTCGCATTCGTTATCGGCGCGTCCTTCGGCCTTGTCGTGAAGGCTTTTGTCGACATGATCATGGACCTCATCGGCAAGGCCGGGGGTACCCCCAACTTCTCCGCCTACCAGCCAAACGGGATCCACGTCGGCGCCTTCCTCAGCGCGTTGGTTGCCTTCGTCATCCTGGCCGCCGTCGTCTTCTTCTTCGTGGTCAAGCCCTATGAGGCCGCAAAAGGCCGATTCAGCGCCCCGAAGGAGGAGACCGCACCCGCGGACGTCGTCCTGCTCACCGAGATCCGCGACCTGCTTGCCCGCCGCGACGCGATCTGATCGCCCGCTTTCCTTCGGGCCGAGAATCGGCGGGTGCCAGAGCCGCCGCCGCCGTGGACTAGCCTGCCTACGAGTGCGAGCCGGCGTCCACCGGTCCTCGCCACTCTGAACGTCAGTTTCCGGTGCCCCCGCCGGGTTCGTCCGTCCGTCCATACCCAAGGTGGTCCTGATGTCCATAGCTCTTCCAGCACCGAGAATGCCGCTGGTCCTCGCCGACGTGTGGTCGCGCACCCGAGTCGCCGACGTAGTGACGGTCGTCGCTGCGGCCGCAATGACCACGGCTGCCGCCCAGATCGCATTACCTGTCCCCGGATCCCCCGTCCCTGTGACCGGTCAGACCCTGGCCGTGCTGCTCACAGCCGCCGCACTCGGCCCGCTGCGCGGTGTGCTTGGGCAGCTGTTGTACCTGGCGGCGGCCTTGGTCGGGCTGCCTGTCCTCGCGCACGGCCTGGGCGGCCCCGACTACGTGTTCGGCGCTACCGGTGGCTACCTGCTCGGCTTCGTCGTGGCCGCATTCCTGGTCGGTCGCCTGGCAAAAGGTGGCTGGAGCCGCACCCCTGTCCGTGTGCTCATCTCGTATGCCGTCGGGTCACTGGTCATCTACGCGTTCGGAGTGACCGTGCTCGCTTTCGTTTCCGGGCAGGGCATGGCCTGGGCACTCCAGAAGGGCCTCGTGCCATTCCTGGCCGGCGATGTCCTCAAGGCGCTGTTGGCCGCGGGACTGCTTCCCCTGGCTTGGGTGACGGTCCGCCGGATCAGTGGCTCGAAGGATGACAAGGCGTCGGGGCCTTCTCCAGCACGTCCGTAGTCTCCTGATGCGCCCAGTGCGGGACATGTCAGCGCGACGACGCTGACCCGGAGAGGCGAGAGGGGACGTTTCGGAATCACCTGATTGATCCGTGAGAACAGCAGGAACTCGGCAAGAACAACAACTTTGCCTGCTGATCTCAGGTTTGCCAACAGGAACAGCGGCCCAGACCGAGTTGGAGCGGATGGCCTGCGTATCAGGACACCTTTGACCGGTGCCATGCTGTGGGTATGACGACCACCCTTCCGACCGACCTTGAGATCGGCCGCGCAACGAAGCTGCTACCCATCGAAGAGGTAGCGGCCTCGGCTGGCATCGCCACCGAGCATCTGGAGCCTTACGGCAGATACATCGCCAAGGTCTCCGCCTCAGCACAGGAGGCTCTGTCCGACCAGGCGCCTGCGAAATACGTGGTCATCACCGCGGTGACACCCACGCCTCTGGGCGAAGGAAAGACCACCACAGCGATCGGGCTCGCCCAGGGCTTGTCGTTGCTCGGGCAGCGCTCGATGCTCTCTCTGCGGCAGCCATCGCTCGGTCCGACGTTCGGCATCAAGGGCGGCGCCGCGGGGGCCGGCTACAGCCAGGTCGTGCCGATGGAGGCCGTCAACCTGCATCTGACCGGCGACTTTCACGCCGTCACCTCCGCACACAACCTCCTCACAGCCATGGTCGACAACCACCTGCACCATGGAAATGATCTCGGCATCGACACGCGCACCATTGCGTGGCGGCGCGTCCTCGATGTCAATGACCGGGCCCTTCGCAACGTGGTCGTCGGCCTGGGCGAGCGGATGGACGGCGTACCTCGGCAGTCTGGTTTCGACATCACCGCCGCCAGTGAGGTGATGGTGATCCTGTCCCTCTCGACCTCGCTGCGGAACCTTCGCGAGCGCCTGGGCCGCATCGTCGTGGGATTCACCTATGACGGGGCGGCAGTCACCGCGGAGGACCTCAAGGCTGCGGGGGCCATGACCGTCATGCTGCGCGATGCGGTGAAGCCCAACTTGCTGCAGACACTGGAGAACACGCCGGCCCTGATCCACGCAGGGCCGTTCGGCAACATCGCCACCGGCAACTCTTCGGTAGTGGCGGACCTGCTCGGAATTCGCACGGCGGACTACCTGCTCACCGAAGCCGGATTCGGCGCCGACATGGGTGCCGAGCGTTTCTTCGACGTGAAGTGTCGGGCCTCGGGACTGCAGCCGGACGCCGCCGTCCTCGTCGTCACCGTGCGCGCGCTGAAAACTCACTCCGGTCACTACCACGTCGTCGCTGGTCGGCCGCTGCCTCCCGAGATGCTCGAAGAGAACCCAGACGACGTCCGACTGGGTGGCGAGAACCTGCGGCGTCACATCGAGATAGTGCGTCGCTTCGGGGTGTCGCCGGTAGTGGCCATCAACGCCTTTCCGACCGATCATGACTCTGAGCACAACGTCATCCGGGAGATCTCAGCCGAGGCGGGCGCCCGGGTGGCCGTGACCCGACACGTCGCAGAGGGCGGCAAGGGGGCCCTGGACCTCGCGGCGCTGGTTGTCGAGGCGGCTCAGGAGCCGAAGTCGTTCCGCTACCTCTACGATCTCGACCTGCCACTCGTGGACAAGATCGAGAAGGTGGCGAAGGAGATCTATGGCGCCGATGGCATCGACCTGGCGCCATCGGTGGCCAAACAGCTCAAACGGTTCGA
>JBBRZV010000072.1:0-15584 GCA_038236365.1 Actinomycetales bacterium
AGAAGTCACGACAGAGTGACCACCAACGCGACACCCTGAACACCAAAGCCCCGCCGGAACCACCGGCGGGGCCTTCCTTTCAGCTCAACACGTCCTCACCCACGGTGACGCCGCCATCATCAACCGGCGCGACCGACAACAGCTTTCGCGGTGGATCTACAGTCCCAAGGCTGCAAGCCGGTGAGCAGCGTAAACGCCTGGCCCACAGAAACTTCCGTGCGTATTCCCCACAGATATCCGACGGCCATCGGCTACAGCCGGACATTCCGACTGGCAACGTCTAGGTCAACGGCGGTTCGGTACAGTTTGCTGAGTCGAAACCGAGCAACATTTTCCCGGCCCGACCACTGGAGTGCTCCATTGAGCAACATTCCCTCGGGGAGACCACCGCGAGCAATGATCTACGCCAGGCTCGACGAGGCCATCGAGGAACTCAACTCCCGCCTCGGCGGCCTCCCGCGCCCCACTGAGGCCGAAGACATCTAGGACGACCTGTGGCACCAGGAAGCCCACCACTCCACCGCGCTGGAAGGCAACACGCTCATCCTCGACCAGGTGCGGAAACTGCTGGACGAGGGCCGCGCGGTCGGGTCCAAGGAACTGCGCGAGTACATGGAGGTCAAGGCATACGCTGACGCGGCGCGCTGGGTCTACGGACAAGGCGTGGAAACCAGCGATTGGACAAGCCGGGATCTGCTCAGCCTCCAAGAGGTCCGATCGGTCCATCACACGGCAAATGACGCCAGTTTGGGATGTGTCCCCGCACCCGCACGCCACACCCAAAGAGGGCCCGGGAAGCTGGCGGGAGCACGAGATCGCCCCTTTCCCCGGTGGCATGAAGCCGCCCCCCTTCCCAGAGGTGGCTCACCTGATGCTGGACTGGGTGAAGTCCGTGAACACGCTGCGCGACCCGAAAGCACAAGCCCCGCTTCCGGAGCGGCTGGCTCAGATGCACAACATGTTCGAGCGCATCCACCCGTTCCTCGATGGGAACGGGCGCACCGGCCGACTGCTGCTCAACCTGATCCTGGTCCGCCTCGGATACCCGCCCGCCATCATCTTCAAGAACGAACGCACCAAGTACCTGGGCGCCATGGGCAAAGCCGACGCAGGCGACCTCGGCCCCATGGCGGAGCTCATCGCCCGCTCCGTCACGAACAACCTCTACCGATTCGTCATACCCGCTGTTGCAGGCCCGGCCCGGCTGGTGCCGCTGGCCAGCCTGGCCGACAAGAAATCGGGTCTGACCGCCAACGCGCTCCGCGTGGCCGCCATCCGCGGTCGCCTACGTGCCCAGAAGTCAGGACAGGGAACCTGGTTGAGCTCCAAGAAGTGGGTTCAGGAGTACCAGAGGAACAAGTACTCACGACGCTGAGCTGCAGACGCGTCTACCTGTCCGAGCATGTCGCATGAGTAGTCCCTGCAGGTGCCGTACGACGTGCCAAGGTCGAGCAGACCCTTCGGTGCGCCACCCCATGCATGCCAAAGGCACGCCTGAACTTGATCCCCGTCAGGGCCAGAGCGAGTCCAGGAGACCTCCGAGGACGGCTTCTTCGTGCACCGCGAGACCTCGGTGACGCATAGCCGCACCCAGGTCTGCGTCCCATGCTGGGGCGACCTCGGATCCAACCAAAGGCAGACGAGCCGGGGAATCGAGATAGTCGTCCGCAGACATGCTCCAAGGTTGGACTTCAAACATGGCAATCAGCTGATTCGTCATGGCGATACCCGGCCAGTCGAAGTCTCCGTGGTAGCGAATGTGGGCACCGGACCCCGAAAGCCGACGAAGAACCTCCAGGACGACGAGCGTCGAGCGTCCACTTGTGCACACGACCGTGATGCCATCGAGTGCGCGTTCGGCAATGGCCTCCAGCACGCGAGGGTTCTCGCAGACGAACACCTCCTGACCTGGCGCCATCTGGAGCCCTCGACGAAGGTCCCACCAGGTGACGTGGATCGGGTCGCCGGAGTCGGCCGCCATCCGATAGCGCTGGGCTCCGGCCCAGCTGTCAAGCACACCGAGACCACGTGTCAGGCAAGTGCTCGACACCGAATCCGTAGTGACGCCAACGCTTTCCCAGACCTCACGTCGTTCTGAGGCAGACGCGGGTGTGGGGCGATCAACCCGCAGGGCAAGGGCACGCAGGACCAGCTGACTCAGCCTGCGGTCGTCGTCGAGGGCGTGGGCATCATGTGCGTCCGCGGCTGCTAGCTCGGTGCGAGCCAGGCTTGGGCGGGACGGGTCCTCAAGGCAAGTCTCGAGTACCGACAGGGCCTGGACCATCAACCCTGAGGGATCAGGGTCGCGCATGAGCAGACCGTCCCGCCGCAAGGTCGCCAGCCACACCTCGGTCCATTCCTGGATCTGATCCGGGTGCTCCTCCAGCCATGAGCGCGCCTCGGCGAAGGGCGCCTCGCGCTGATCCCCTCTGGCCTGACGTTGTGCCGGTCGGTCGACAAGCGCCCGACCGAGCACACGCTCGGATGCCCGGACGAGTCCCTCCTGCGACCTGGCTCGCAGGCGCTCGTCCAGCGACGAGAGGTCGATCCGACAGATGTCAGAGGCGAGAACCCGGCCGAGCATCCCGCCGAGGGCGTGGCGCTCGTCGCGTTCCAGTCCGGTGACCGTGATCCGGCCCCGAGCCTGAAGTCCGTTGCGTTCCAACCGGTCCGCCATCTGCACCCATACCCGGAACAGGACCTCCCCAGACCACCAGTCAGGTGGCTTGGATCTCACCTCAGGCACCCACCGCGATGAGCCGGTGCCCGTCCCAGCGGTGTTCGTACTGGGCGATACCGCGCTCGGTCGGGCTGCGTAGCGCCTCGTAGATGGCGAGCTCTGGGACTGTCGCGTGGTCGCCCCACAGACGTTCGCTGGTGATGACGAAGTCGAGATCGAGGTCGACGAGCAGGCCGAACAGCAGGGGATGGGTCCGCACATCGATCTTGGGGAAGGCGTCGTCCAGAAGCACGAACCGGGGCGCGTAGGGAGCGGCGCCCGCTATGGAGGTGAAGTGGGCGGCCGCAGCGGCGAAGAGCGGCAGGTAGCACAGGACCTTCTGCTCGCCCTGTGACAGGGGTGACTTGCGGTGCAGGGCGGTCCAGTCCGGGGCTTCGGGGCGGTGATACTGGATACGGAAGGTGAACCAACGCCGGTAGTCCAGTGCTCGAGCCAGGTGCTCGGCGTAGGACTCTTCGGGTGCATCGGCCCGGGACACCTCGATGAGCTGGTGGAGAGACTCACGCAGGTCGCGTCGCTCATCCGCGAGCAGCGCTCCCAGGGGCTCGCCCAGCAGCTGAACGGCTCGTCGTGCCTGCGGCGGTATGTCGTCGCGGAGCTTCCAGCGCAACCTCACCCTGATGCCTTGTGAGGTGGTGACCCCGTGCAGCAGCTGGTTCATGGCGGTCACCAGCTCCTCGGCCTTGAGTCGCACCCTACGCAGGGCGTCGCCCAGGCTTCCGAGGATGTGGTCCTCGAAGAGGCGACGTTCGCGCTCGGTGAGCAGCTCGCGGTCGGCAGACACGGAGACGCGCAGCCGTTCGGCGAGCTCGACCAGCGGAATCTCGGCGGAGTCGTCCTGGCCGACGGCGGTGAGGACACCATGAATCTCAGCAACACGAGGCTCGAGGGTTGCCGCCGGGCCACTTTGTAAGTCCCTGGAGGCTGCGAGCACGGCGTTGGCATCGACTGCGCGAGGGGGCGGCTCAACCCGCAGGATGGCCGTGGCGGTCCGGGTGTCGGCCTGGGCGATGTCCCCGGCCTGCACATCAGGTTCGCCGGATCCCAACCCAGCAACCACCAGCCCGGGCACCTCGGCCAAGGCTGCCAGCGCCCTCCGGGCAGTCTCAAACACGGGCTCGCCGGCGGTGACCGCGACGACATTCCCCTCGACCTGGGCGCGGGTGGTGCCGATCGACTCGTTGATGCTGTCGATTGTCAGCTGCAGCTCCGAGCAACGGGATGCGGCGGTGGCGATTACGCGCCGCAGGTCAGCCAGTCGCTGCTCGAGCTGGAGGACTGAGGCGCCGACGGCGGACCGCAGCTCGTCGTACTCGGCCGCGACCCCGGTCGCGAGCTGTTCGGCTTCTGAGGTCTCGCGGAGCCGTTGTCGGGCCTCCTCGTCGTCGCCACGAGCCTGGTCCGCGAGGTCGGCCCATTCGGCCAGGCGGCGGGCGAGCTCGGCAAGTCGTATCTCGTGTCCGTCAAGTCGCTGGGCAAGGGCCGCCAGGGTTTCTCGGCGAGCAGCGAGTCCCGAGAACGTGTTTGGCAGTGAATGTGTCGCCGCGAGCGCCTCGAGAGACGACTGGCTTGCCACGGCCTTGGCACGCTCGGACTTCGCCCAGGCACTCGACTGCTCCAGCTCACGTCGCACCCTCTCTGTCGCGTGCTCCGCCGCTGACTGTCGCACCCAAGCTTGCAGGACCTGCTCGTGGCGAGGTCGCGACGCCGTCCACGCATCGAGTCCTGCCAGGCGTGCTCGCGCCTCAGCCTGGGCTTCTCGTGATTCGCCGATGGCCGTTGCGACCACCGCCAGCTCCTCATCCAGACGCTGAAGTCGACGTTCTCGCTCCGCCGCGCGCGCCGTGGCGCCGATGTACTGCACACGTTCCTTCTCGGTGCGGCCCTCGGCTGGTCCGGAACGCCAACGACCATCGCGGGTGACCCCAACCTCGGCGTGTTCACTGTCCAAGCCGATACACCCGAGCAACGACTCGATGACTGCTCCGGAAACGGCGCAGCCGTCCGGCAGGTCGGGGCGAAGGACCCCGGCGATGGTGGATCCTGTCGACGTCGCAGCGCCTTGCCCGGCAGCCCGGGATGAGACCTGCAACGTCACATCCCGCCGTGCGTCGTTGATGACTCGGCCATCGGGTTGCACCCAGGCATCGAGCAGGCCGGCGCCCTCCAGCGCGGCCTCGACACACGCCTGCTGTTGCTCCGAAACGCTGTCCCTGAAGTCCACCAGCCGCCACAGCGGTGCCCCTGCGAGCCCAACACGGCTGTCACGCAACCAGTTTGGCGCGGGCGGGCTCGGGTCAGCAACGGCCTCAACAGCTGCGCGCTGCTCACGCAGGGCGAACGCCCGCTTAACACCCTCGCGAACCTTCGCCGTCGCGACGCCTTGCGCCTCTTCGTGCTGGGCCCGCACCGGAGCGACCGCACTGCTCACGAGTGCCTCAAGCCCGGCAAGGTTGTCTCCCGTCAGCTCGGGCAGGACAAGCTCCACCGCGGCGTCTCCGCGTTGCCACGAATGAAGTCGCTCGGTGAGTTCCTGCTCATGGCGATGACTCTCGTCAGAGGCGGCGCGCAATGCCGCAGTGGCGTGTTCGGCGCGCTCCTCCACCTCTGCAGCTCGCTGCTCAGCCGTGCTGGCCTTCGAGCGCGCTTCCTCAGCGGCCTTCTGAGCCTCCTGAACGACCAACACGGCCGCGCGCAGCTCGCCAAGCGCTGGTCTGACGTCGCGGACCCGGCAGGTCATCTCCTTCGCGGCGGCAACACCCGCGATCGGACCCGGAGCGTCAGGGGTCACGGCCAGCTCGGACGCAATCGCGAAGGGAGAAGCGCAGCCGGACTTGCTCAGCGACTGGGCTGTCTCGACCAGCTCGCCGTGGAGGCGGGCGCTGTCGGCGACAACGCCGTCACGAGCACCTTGCTGCCTCTTGGCGCTGGTCACCGCACGGTCGCTGGCCTGGTCGGCCACGTGCCTCGACCGCGTGGCTGCCGAGTGGAGGTCGGAAACCCTGCGGGACAGCTCGGTCATCCGCTGCTGCGCTCGCGCCTCCGGGCCCTTCTCCAGCTCGGTGATCCGTGACCTTGTGGTCTCATGTTCCCGGGTGCCGGCGACCAGCTCGTCACGGGTCGTGGTCAGCCTCGCCTCGACCTGCACGAGTAGCTTCTCCGAGGTGCGCAAACGCGAACGCCGTTGTCGCAGATCACGATCAGCCTCGACAACTGCCCCAGCACGGACACGCAAAACGCCTTGGGCATAGCTTGCGTAGGTCCGGACGAAGTCGGCGACGGCAGTGGCCGCTCGGTCACGTCGGGCGATCTGCTCGCCGAAGGCCTCCAGCTCGTCGAAGGTGTCACCGGCGATCCGGATGGCGCTGTCATCCACCTGAGGCAGAGCCTGCTCGAGCTGTGTGGCCAGACGTTCGGGCTCGATGTCCTCCCCGACCTGGGGCTGACGCAGCCAGTAGAGCAGCCTCAGCAGGTCCGCGTACTGGTCGGGCGGCAGCCCGAACAGCAGCTGGCCGACGTGGTCGCGGTAGCGCGGGGCCGATTCGAAGAAATGGCCGTCGGTCTCCACCTCCGCTCGCAGGCGCTGCATGCTCAACGGACCCGACTCGTCCTCGAGCAGCAGGTCGCGACCGACCTGCCGGGGGGAGGTGAAGAACCACGCCGTGGCTTGCCGCGCCGAGTCCGAGGCGCGGATGCCGACCCCGCAGGTCACCGTGATCGTCTGGCCGTCCTCATCCTGGCGGGTGAACTCGACCCAGAGGTACCCGGTGCGGCTCGCGCCGGCATACCCGTCGGTCATCAGCCACAACAAGCTGGTGTGATGACGCCCCGATGCGGTCATCCGGAGCTTGTCGCCGTCGAGGACGAACGGGAGCAGCATCTCCAGAGTCTTGGACTTGCCGGCACCGTTTGCCCCTCGCAGCAGGAGTCGCCCGTCCGCAAAGGTGAAGACTTGCTCGTCGTACTGCCACACGTTGAGGATGCCGCTTCTACTGAGCCGGAAGCGGGCGGTATCGCGGGCGCTGGTCACTGGTCCTCCTGGTCAAGGTCGAACAACGATCGTTCGCCGCTTCCGGATGCCTCGGCCAACGTCGTGCGCGTGGCGTATCGGGCGGCTGCCGCATGAACGGCCCACTCGCCGCCGTCACCGCTCTGGCCAATGGGGCCTCTTGGGCCGAGCCGGCGGAGCAGGCCCAGCTGTTGGAGCAGGTCGAGCGCCTCGCTGACCGCCGCATCGTGGTCCTCACGCTGGTCGCGCCGCAGCCCTTCCTGCCACAGGTACAGAACCTCCGTGGCTGCGGCGCGCACGGCAACATCGGGTAGGACGCGCGACACCGCACGCGCTTCGGCGCCTCCGGTGACGTCGGCCGACCCCTGCGTCTGGGGAGCATCGCGGGCCAGTACGGCGACCTGCTCGAGCAGTAGCAGGGCAAGGTGCTTGGTCGCGCCCTTGCCGGGGAACACGATGTCGGTGAGCTCGTCCTGTGGGTCGACGGCCAGGGCGCCTTCGGCTCGTAGCTCAAGGTCGAGGGCGAAACGGTCGCGGAACCACTCTCGCTCGCGGTTCCGGTTGCGTCGCCACCAGTCGGTTTGCTCCTCATCCAGGTCGTCAACCGACATCAGCGGCGACTCGACAAGAGTCCTGCGGATCGCCGTGCGAGCTCCGCCGGCAGCAGAGGGCAGCGCAGCGGCGTCGAGGAGATTCGCCGCCGAGGTGGCCGAGGAGAGCGGGGCCGAGATCAGCAGCGAAAGGACCTCGCGGTGCACGTCCAGCAACGACTGGGTGCGCTGGTCGGCCCAGTGATCCAGATCGCCGTCGCGTTCACTGAGTACTCCGAGGCGGACAAGCACGGTGAGGGCCGCGTGCAGGGCCCTGCGGTCGACGGAGCTGTCGAGGTCGACCGCAATCTTGGCATCCGCCGCCGCCGACCGCACCTGAGAGACTAGCTCGTCGACCAGGAGCTGGGCCTTGCCTCGGGTGAGGGCCGCGATCGTCAGGCACAGCAGGGCGTACGCCCGGGGCGCGAAGGGTGCCCCAGATCGCTTCTTCAGAGGGCGGGTGCTGTCGCGGCCGAGCCCGGTTTTGAACAGGCGAGCGGCGCCTGGTTCGACCACAAGTCGGTAGCCCAGGCCCTCCGCGAACAGCCTGACGAGCTCGCTTTGGTGTCGACGGACCAGTCGCAGCTCCTCGGCATCCGGGCCGCCTGCCGTCATCAATGGGTGTAGCAGCAACGCGCGCGCGGCCTGGGTGCGTTCTGCGACGCCAAGCTGGTCGACGGCGGGTGCCGGGCGCTCGATGCGGGTGGTGGTCATCGGTCGCCTCCCGCCGCAAGGCCACGCCCCTCGACCGGCTCGATGGCCAGAGTCCGGCCGACCAGTGACATCCGCCCGCTCGGACTGGTGATCACGCTGTCTCGCCCTGGGGTCGACCTGACGTGCAGCAGAACCCCGGTCCCGGTCAGCTTCACCGCGCGGTCGGCGCGATCTCCGTCCACCAGGCTGCGGGCATACAGGTCAAGCAGCACGTGACGCGCCTCGTCCGAGAGGCGGACCCGATCCAGGTCTCCGGAATGCGCGGCCAGCTCGGCCAGCGCCTCACTCCGGCGACGCTCGGCGCGCTGGCGCTCGGCGAGCCGCGCAGACTTGGTCGCAGTGAAGTCCTCCCGTCGGCCCGTACCTCCCGCGACCTTGCGCTGACCCTGCTTACGCAACATCACCGGCACCTCGGCGGCAGGGGCCTGCCACCACGAGATTGTTGGTGGCACGGGGCTGTCGTCGTCATCGGCAACGAATCCCAGGTGGCGACAGGGATACAGGCCGAAGGCGGCCGCCCAGAGTGCGTGCGCCGTGGCATCGTCTGCCGAGTCAAACCAGCCGGCGAGACCCACCAGGTCGGCATACCTGCTTTGCTCCCTCTCACTGCTGGCGGCGATCCGGCGCAGGTTGACCAGCAGTGAGCGCATCGCTTCGCCAGCCAGTCGCCGCACTCCGTCGGCGTCGCTGCCGCGGCCGCCCTCTCCGTTGAACCACACGTGCAGTCCCTGCCAGTCCTGCGGCGAGAGCCCTGCTGCCCGGCGCGCGGCCCGCCCGTCGATGTCCAGCAGTCGTTGACCTGAGTTGGCTCGTTCACACAGCGATGGCACGCGCGGGGCAAGCCGTCCGAGGAGGTCCGCGATCTGTGGCATGTACCGGGAGATCTCGTCGACAAAGCGCTGCAGGTAGTCCAGCAACGCACTCTTGAAAGCCTGGAACTCTCCGCGGTCGAGGTCGAACCGGGAGAGCACCTGGGTCAGATAGGTGTAGAACTCTCGCGTACTTTGCACCAGCCGTTCGAACTGGGCGAACAGTGTGCCGATCTCACGTGCGAGTTGGTCCGGCTCGACGCCCGCGAGCGCCGCATCGTTATAGCCATCAAGGGCCGCCAACCCGGCCTGGATGCCCCCGAGCATCTCGCTGGAGACTTCGCGCGCGCTCTCGGAGTAGCCCAGCAGGTCCTCGATCTGACGATGCACGAGCTCACCTCGCTGGGTCAGCTGATAACGGGCTCGGTTCTGCAGGTAGTCACGCAGGCTCCTGGCCTCAGTCTCACGTGGGCTCCTGGCGAGGTTTCCGTGCTCAACGAGATAGGACAGCCGGGTGTCCGTCGTGTCCGTGTCGAGCTCGATCCCCTCGTCGGCCAGCGTGGCTGCCACCTCGGCGGCGGACCGGTCGGACAGCAGGCCGGAAAGACCACCGGTGAAGGTACGCATCACCGCGATGTACTGCGCGGACTCCTCGTTCACCGCGTAGCGCAGTGCCTCGAGGCGGACTCGGTCGACCGGCGGCGCGACACTGGTGCGCTGCTCGGCCTGGGCGTCGGTGTCAGACACGCCCGCAAGCCTACGAGGAAGGTCTGACAAGGGGTTCACCATCCTGCCAGTGCGCGAAAGTAGGACCGTCCGCCGCAGCTCGGCGGCAGCGTCCGGCCACCAACATCCTGAGCGCCTCAATCGCCGCGACGGCATCGCTCACACCACATCCTTCAGCGAGAAGATCGATCGGCCGTCCTGAGAGTCCCTCGGGCGCAGTTCGTGCCAGCCTCACGGGCGCATCTCATGGGACCCCCCGACGGAGCTTCGCAGAGCATCATTGCTCCCCCGCAGCGTTCCCTGATTGTTGAAGGCACCAACCCCGGACTAGACCAAGCATGTCGGCCTCACCTGGCCCTCCGGCGCCCTGAGCTCCACGAACACCGTGCTGCTCACCGACATCTTGGCGAGCAGCGCATGATGTACCGCCCGAGGACTCATCGATACGGAGGCGGAACAGCCCGCCTGCCGGACGCGAAGGGCTATCAACATGTTCGCCGCGTCGGGTCCTAGCCCCGCGCTGTATGCGGCGTACGCCCGACGGCGCAAGTCGACGAAGTCACCTATCACGCTCGACAACGCGACCACGTTGACGCCCCGATGATGTGACGTGGCCAGGAGTGCCTCCCGAACGACGGCGTGATCCATGTTCCAGCCACCTGTCAGCGTGTACACGTCTGCGTCGTCCCGAACGCGCGTGTTGGCCGAGCCAAGTGCTATCGCTGTGGACATCTTTTCTACCAGAACGGTTTCGATTGGATAGCCCAGTAGGCTGATCGGCGACTCACCGTGCCGGAGGGCCGGCAGCTCAATCGTCTGCGGTGCAGGAGTAACCGGGTCGCCGAAGTTCACCTCCAGTCTCAGTTCGACGATGGCCGATGCGAGCGCGCAGTCCATCGCGACGCGCACTCCGGAGTAGAGGTCTTCGCCACGGATTACTCTCGAGGTCACCGTCTGCGGTCGGAAGTGGACACCGTCTTCAGGCACCGCATATGCAGCGACCGCGACGACTCGGGACACGACGGTCGCTTCATCGTTCGCGAAGTCACGGGCGAGTGCATCCATGTCCGCCGTCGGTCGGCGCGCGTCGAACGCTGCCAGCAGCATCCCGCCCTTGAGTATGAATTGACCTCGATACGGTGAGGCGCTGAGCCGAGCTAGCCACCGCTCCACGACATACAGCGTGAGCAGTTCCTGCGTACCGCGACCCTCGGCGCGTGCACGATTCTGAAGATCGAGATATGCCCGTCCCGCCGGCGTTCCCCTCGTCGGTCGGCTCACTGAGCCATCGCCACGTCGAGCGCGCGCTGCATAGGTCCGCGGACGTCCAGCGCGGTAGCCATGCCAAGCAATTCGCCCGGGCGGGCGTCACGACGGCGCAGGTAGCGCTGCAAGGCGCCATAGGCCAGATCCTCACCCAACCGGCCGCGAAGCCGCATCAGGTCGACCACCGTCCGGGCTGGGTCGTAGGTCCGCACCCATTCGTCAGGGGCTGCCTCAACTCGTGACAGCCCGAGTTCGAAAGTCCCCACATCGAAGCGGAACACCTCGGTCGGCGGATAGGTGATCTGCGGAGGGCGATTCCGGGTGGGGACAGCAATCTGCACCGCGGGCGGGATTTCATCGCTCAGGTCATGAAGGGCAGCAGCAGAACGGCAACACACAATGGCCATTGCGGATCTATGAGAAACCGCCAGCAGATCCGGATAGCTCGCTGGCGCTGCGTGCGCACGTCGGAAGACGCCACGCGACAACTCCACGATCTCGCCATCGTCCCGCCAGGCATACAGATCCCGGGGATGCACGCCATGCGAGCGCGCCATCGCGGTCGTGAATGTCGGCGGAAGCAACTCACGGTCCATGGATTGAAGTGTCGCACTATCGCCACTAGCGTGCAGCACTCCTATCCACCGCCCGCGTAAGTAATCCCTACGCAACGGCTGCGGCAACGCAGACGACGCTGCCGCTCACCTCGTAGGCTGACGGACACCTTGTCCGGCCAGCGAGAAAGAGCTGATCCTTGAGCGAGTCACTGACCCAACGTCTCGTCACCCTCGATGAGCCGGCACTGACGACACTGCTCAGCCGTCGCCCCGACGCCCTTCGCGGGGCAGAGCCGCGCGATCTTGCTGAGCTTGGTGAGCTGTACAGCCACCCGGCGTCCTTGTTTGCAGCCCTCTCGAGACTGCCGTGCCCGTGTCTTCAACTGGTCGAGGCGGCAGCCGCCCTCGGCAGCGGCACCACGCGAGCGCGGCTGCTGGGCTTCCTCGACGACGCGGACTGCTCCCCGCGCGGGCACGAGGCGGACGTCGATGACGTCTTGTCCCAGCTGTATGCCGTTGCCCTAGCCTGGCCGGGTAAGGAGGGCCGGATCCGGGTGCCGGACGCCGTGGGCTCGATGTTCGGCGCACCGCTGCGCCTCGGACAACCTCTGGCTCAGCTGTTGCCCACCATCACGGTCGACCAAATGCGGGGGATTCAAGGCGCCCTCGGGCTCGAACGTGGGCACGACAAGGCGGATGCCACGGCTTCCTTGCAGCATCACCTGGGCCAACCGGACGTCGTCCGGGCGATCGTCGCGAAGGCCACGCCTTCTGTGCGTGCAGAGCTCATCCGCCATGCCGAGGGCAACGACATGCTCTTCAGCGATGACTTCGATGACTTCGATGACTTCGATGACTTCGATGACTTCGATGACGATCCATACGTGGGCTTGTCCGTTGACACCCGCCCATCTGCCGGATACGACGCGGGCCGGGGTTCAAGCGGTTCAAGCTACGTCGAGGCGAGGCGGTGGGCCGCCGATCGCGGGATCATGATCGGGAACAACTGGTCCTACAGCTGGTCGATGCCTGCAGAGGTCACGTTGGCACTACGGGGCCCGGACTACCGGGCGCCCTTCGCGGCGCAGGCTCCAGCGATGAACACCAACGACGTCGAGCCAGATGCGGTTGAGTCCGAATCTGCTGTCGCCGCAACAGCTTTCGCCGACCACACTCTGGCCATTCTTGACCGCGTCCACCGCTCACCGTTGCCTCGGCTGAAGTCTGGCGGCGTCGGAGTCCGCGAACTGAAACGACTCGCCAAAACCGTTGCGTGCAGTGAGGTGGATGCGAGGCTGTCCCTCGAGCTGGCCTACGAGAGCGGCCTGCTGGAAACCAGCTCAGACCAGGTCTGCACCTCCGAACGGTTCGGGCCCTGGCGGGCACAAGATCCGGGGATCAGGTTCACCGTCCTGCTGCGGGCCTGGCTGCGGATGGGGCGGACCCCGTCGGAAGCACATGACCTCGAGGACAAGTCGATCCCGGCTTTGGCACCCAAGGAAGACTGCGCCGGCTGTCGCGAGTCGCGCCTGGCGCTTCTCGAGGAGACGTCAAGGTCCGCATCGGGCGTAGCCGCCGATCGGTCCTCCGTGGCCCCCGTGATGCTCTGGCGGCGGCCACTCCTGCATGGCTCGCCGCAGGACGGCGGTATGCCGTTCGCCACCCTCTGGCACGAAGCTGAGCTTCTCGGCCTGCTGTCCCACAACGCGATCAGCCGCCTCGGCCACGTGGTTCTGGAAGGCAACGAACACGCCATCGCCGCGCAGTCATCTGCCCTGCTACCGCGCTCGAGCGACCTGGCGACGTTTGGCACGGACCTGACGGCGATGGTCATCGGCGCCCCGTCGGCACGGGTCAGCTCGCTCCTCGACTCCTGCGCTGACCGAGAAGGCCGAGGGGGTGCCACCATCTGGCGACTCTCCCCAAACAGCGTCCGTCGGGCACTGGACGACGGCACCACAGGTCCGGAGCTCGAGCGGTCTCTGGCGTCCGTCGCCGCCACCACACTGCCGCAACCGCTGAGCTACCTCATCGCGGACGTGGCCCGTCGGCACGGGCTGCTGCGCGTCAGCCCCGCTGTCTCGGTGATCCGCAGCGAGGACACAGCCCTGCTCGCCGAGGTGGCCGTGAACCGCAGGCTCAAGAGCCTCGGTCTGAGTTTGCTCGCCCCGACCCTCCTGGCCTGCGAAGTGCCGGCTAAAGAGGCACTGGCTGCGATGCGGACGGCCGGGTACTTCCCTCTACCAGAACGCAACGATGACGTGGCGTCAACCCGGGTGAACGGCATACCGGCAGTTTCAGGCGCTGCGCCGGCGGGGACGCGGGGGGACCTCGTGCTCAACATGGCGACCCTCCTTGAAGACAACGGCCTGCCGAAGCCTGTGCCCGAGGCTGCCGACCCCGCGTCAGTGGCCGCGCGGCTGGTGGGCAAGGGCCAGAGGTCGCTGCGGGTCGCACCCTCGGGCACCGAAGCCGAGCTGGGCCGCCTGAACCGTCGGCTGCCCGATAGCGAGGTGCGCCAACTCGCGCACGCGATCGACCATGGGCTGCATGCGGTCATCGAATACATGTCCACCAGCGGGGGCCGAACCGTCCGCGCGATCAACGACATCCAGCTCATCGGCGGCACCCTCTACGCCGTGAGCGGGCGCCGACAGGAGGATCGCGAATTCACCGTCTCGCGAATCCAGTCCGTCAGCCCACTCTGACTTCGGCTGCTGGGCCGCGTCGCCGGTGTCGTGCCAGGCGACGTAGCCATCTTGCCTCCAAGTACTGGTCTCGTCCCCCTGGTGGTGCAGGACCCGCCACCCCTTCACCGGCTCGCGCCAGGGGGAGCTGCGGCGCGCTCGCCGCCCCTCGACCTCGGTGACGTAGGTCAGGAGCACGAAGCCCGGGCCGACCGTCCTGGCACTCATGTCGCTGACGTTGATGCTGTGCTGTTCAGGGTCGGTGTCAGCGACCAACGCCGCAATCATCTCACCGCGCGCCCACGGACGTCCCGACTTGCCGATCTCTGCGAAGTCCGGGTCCAGCAGCTCCTCGAGCTGGTCTGCGGAGCCTCGCACCTCGGGTGTGAGCAGGGCGAGCTCGCGCTCCATGACCACTTCAACCTCATCTTCGACCACCTCCTGAGTTTCCCACGAGGCGTGTTGCGGCGGCGCTAACGAATGCGGAGGATCCAGCGGCCCTCCGGGTTCGCGGTGGCCATCACCTGCGCAAGAAATGCTCGCGCCGGGCAGGGAGATCAGGCACTTGCCTGATCCTCGTGCCGGTCCAGGTACTCCACCAGCGCGGCCCTCGCCAGCGCCGAGAAATCCTTCTCGACTCCCCCGTCGATGGCAGCCTTGATTCGCTGGTCCAACGGCGGGGACAGTCGAACCTTCCGCTCACGGGACGGAGCTCCAGTTGGATCCAGCGTCGGACGACCACCAAGAGCACGCGTCAGCGCTGCTGGGCCGCCTAGTGCCGCTTCCAGCATTGTTCGTCCTGCCTCATCCTCGGGCGCAGCGAAGCGACTCCGAGGGCCCTGCGGATCAATGTCCATCTCCCTCTCAGCCCAGGTCGCCAGCGCCTGACCCCGAGCTTCCTCGGCCTTCTGTTCGGCCGTTCTCCTGATCTTGGTGCTCATCGCTTTCCCTTCTGGGTGATTTTCGCGGCGTTCATTCGCGCTCGAAAGGCGGGACGCAGCGGCATGACGTGAAATATCCACAGGCTCGAGGGTGGGTGCCTCTCCAACATGACCTCCAGCAATGGGGCCGTCCTTGCCCGCTGCGGCCCGATGTGCATAGGTCCGCGAACGTCCAGCGCACTAGCCACGCCATTCCTGCCCTCCGGTTCAGCAGTCAGGCCAGCACGGTGGCACAGACCCAAACTTCTTCACGTATTCCTCACGGACTTCAACACCTTCTGTCCACCGAACCGCGTTGGTGCAGGTCACAGACCTGCGGACCAAGGCCGCGGTGGCCGGCTTGTCCCGGCTGTTTGGATACCCCCACTGGGTATCCAAGAAGGCCCCTGACCGGCGTTTCCGCTGGTCAGGGGCCCTTTCAGCACGTGGTGGCAGGTGAAGGATTCGAACCTTCGAAGCTTTCGCGATGGATTTACAGTCCACTCCCATTGGCCGCTCGGGCAACCTGCCTAGGTGCGGATGGAAGGATAGCAAGGAGACCACGG
>JBBRZV010000073.1:0-15378 GCA_038236365.1 Actinomycetales bacterium
AGCAGCGCCCGCGCCCGTGACCGTGGCGGTCAGGTTCGCAGTAGCCGGTGCGACACCCGCGGTCGGGGACACCGCAAGAGCCGTCGTCGTCGTCACGGCTACAGGGGCCGCAGCAACGGTGATGCTGTAGACCGCGCTACCGACCTGGGCTGATCCGTCGGTGGGGCCTTGGTTGGTCCACACCGTGTAGCTGTAGGTGCCGGCTGCCATCGGGGCCGTCATGGCCGCCGTGAAAGCCAGTTGGGTGCCCGTGTTGCCACCGAAGGTCTTGTCCACGGCTGGAGCAATGGGAACGATCCCGTATCCGGTGTTACCGCCACTGGGGTTGGCCTTGAGAGTGATCGCGACCGTATAGGGCGTGCCAGGCGCGAGGGAAGAGGCGCTGGGTACCGCAGTGGTCACGCCGGCGGTGGCGGGATTGTGGCAGCCTGCGCACGAGGAGGCCCGGGGGGTTGCCACTGCGGCTTGGGGGCTCATGGTGGCCACCAAGACCGTGGCGGCCAGGCCAGCTGCGAGCACCGCGACCTTCGGAATGCTGTTCTTCTTAAGATATACAGTTCTCATTGAATTCTCTCCAAAGGACCCAGCACGCATGCCAGAGGTCCGGGTTCGCAGTCATATGTGGATTTGTATTCGTTCGCGAGAGCCCGTCAGCATTGCGGTTTCGTGGGCTGGGCAGACTTTCAACGTGATCATTACTTCGTGACCTCAGCAAGGCTTGGGTCGACCTTGCTTTCGAGCCCCGATACGCTCTTCTCGTACGAAACAATCTTGACGTGACTGCGGAAAACCGCCATCCCCTGAAGTGCACACTCGATGACACACACCTCCTCGCTCCCCTGCAGACCCTCACGGAGGCAGGGCATCTCGCCCGAAGCCGGAACCGACAAGCTCCGGGCCGCCCCGAAGCGGAAAGCCTTGAGCCGCAAAGGAATGGGATCATGCGAGACGCGGCAAACCTCGGGGCTGGGTGGAAGAAACACCAAGGCGCCTAGATATATACCTGGACATTTCGATAGCTATACCTAGACACTTCGGCCCATATTCGCTGACCTTTCGGATGAGGTCTGCGCAGAATAATCCTCGATATGATTCGGCATAATGCCCAACGCGCACCGGTGACATCTTGGGCAGACGGGTTTGACGGTCGGGCCGGACTGGAGACAACGCAGCGCGGGCCCCTCATCAAACGATGGACTTGGCAAGTCCTTCGCTGATGAGGGGCCCGTGCAGGTCAGGCTGCCAACTGATCAGTCGTCGTGGTGGCTCGACTTCAACTCGAACTCCACGCCGTTGGAGGCGGCTCCGCCCAGAGGGGTGACCGTGACGGAAACCTCCTGCTCGTGGCGATACCACACCGGCACCGAGTAGTGATCGTCACCCGTACGTACCGAAACGCCGGTGACCGCAGGTACCTTGACGACGATCGTGGTGTCGGTCCAGGACGATACCGTCGCGGTGAGGGTGCCGAAGCTGACGACCCCAGCGGTCCCGAAGCCGGTGCCGCGGATCGTCACAAGGTTTCCGGCCGATCCTTCATCGGGGGAAATCCGGTAGATGTGCGCGGCCGACGGTACAGGTGTCGAGTCCGTGACGGTGATGCTCTTGGTCACCGGGACACTGGATCCAGCTGAGTTGCTGGCGATCAGGGTGACCGCGTATGTGCCCGCCGCTGCGTACGTCGCCGATGCGTTCTTGGCCGCGGACGTGGTGCCGTTGCCGAAATCCCACGCCCAGGTCGTTGGAACGCCCGAAGAGGTGTCGGCGAACGAAACCGTCAGCGGGGAGGTCCCGGAGACGGTCGAAGCGGTGAAGCTACCCACCGGAACCGTGGTGATCGGGGCTGCCGTGACCGTGAAGCCGGTGTTCCCTGAGGTGCTCGAGGTGAACAGCGCCGCGTTGGCCGGGGTGAAGACCGCATGGTAGGAGTAGCTGCCCACGGCAATGTTGCTCAGCGCCATGGTGGCGGAGCCGGAGGCGACCGCGCTGCTGCCCAGCGACGTGGTGCCGTTGAAGAACTGCACGGTCCCTGCGGCGCCCGCGCCACTGACCGCGGCGGTCAGCGTCCTAGCTGCCGGTGCCACAGCCGTTACGGCCGTCGGAGCCATGGTCAGGGCCGTGGTGGTGGTGATCACCACAGGAGCTGCGGCGACGGTGACCGTGTAGGTGGTGGTGGCCACGACGCCGGAGCGCATCCATACGGTGTAGGTGTACGAACCCACGGCGGCGGGGGCTGTCATGGACGCGGGGCCCGCATTGCTGGCAGTAACATTCGCGCCATTACCGGTGATCGCGTACCCGACCGGGCTGCTGCCTCCCGTGAATCTGAGAGCAACTGTGTAGGCGGCGCCAGGCGCCAGGGAGGTGACGCTTGGTGTCGCCGTCACCGAGCCACCGGCGGTGTGACAACCAGTGCAGCCGGTCCCGTAGGTGGGCATTGCCTGGGCAGCGTGAGGGGTCATCGTGACCGCGAGCATTGCGGCGGTCAGGCCGGTTGCCAGGACTGCCAACTTCGGGATGGACATTCGTTTCACTCTGTGCATTCTCAACGGTCCTCCAGGGAGCCGAGATGTTTTCACTAGCAGGCCCGGGAGCCCGGGCACACATCTTGTAACTCCACGATGATTTCCAGCGGGTGAGAATCGCGCATCCACTCGAAGGCACAACTTCGGCACAGCTAAACCAACGAGCTGTGCATCGAATGAGTCCGCCGTGGGATTAGTCCTGAATCCACCAAATCGCCCGGTCTTCAGCTCACGAATTTCCGCCACAACCCACTGACCTGCACGGATGGCATCTTTGGGCGGACCGTCAAAAGGCCCACCCTAAGCGCACCATAAATCGATCCTAAGCGGACGTTAAATTCGCGCTCTTAGTGCGAGGTCTCTGGGTAGAGACCATGTCGGTCTTGGGTCCAAGCCTAAGTCGCGCGATTGAGGTGTGATCCCGGACACCCCGCCTATGTATCCAGCCACCCCCGATCATGGGAGAGCCGGGGTCTCCGGCTGGTGAGGGCGGACCTCCTTGATGACCTGGACCTTCCTGCCGCCAACGGTCTCCAGGACGACGTCAAACTCGTCCTGCTCCTCGACTCTTTGAAGGTGATCGAGGGCAGCCTGGCCGGCAGAGCAGTCCTATCGCAGCAGATTCCTGCCTTCGCACTTCTCTCGATCGATCCCCGGATGGACGAGAAGAGGAGACGGCAACGCAGCACGGGCCGCTCGTCATCGTCGGCTTTCGCAAGCTTTCGATAATCGAGCGGCCCGTGCTGCGACGCTGGTCGTCTATCCGACCGGCTTCATTGACTGATCAGTCGGTGTGCTGATCGTGGTCACCGGTGGTGACGAGAGGTTGCCTTCATCTCGAACTCCACGCTCTTGGATGCCGCTGCGGCCTTGGGGGTGACTGTCACCCGGACCTCCTGGTCGTGGCGGTACCAAACGGGCTCCGAGTGCTTGGAACCGGACAAGACCATGACACGGGGCTGCTCGGGAACCCTGACGACGATCGACGTGCCGGTCCAGGAAGAGACCTTCGCGTTGACGGTGCCGAACGTCACTGCTCCGGGAGTCCCGAAACCGCTTCCCTTGATCGTGACCTTCATTCCGGCGTAGCCCTCATCAGGCGACATCCGGGTGATCCTGGCCGTGGCGGTGGTCACCGGCGGGGTGGTCGTGGTGACCGGAGGCGCGGTGGTCGTGGTGACCGGAGGCGCGGTGGTCGTGGTCACCGGAGGCGCGGTGGTCGTGGTCACCGGCGGGGTGGTCGTGGTCACCGGCGGCGCGGTGGTCGTGGTGACCGGAGGCGCGGTGGTCGTGGTCACCGGAGGCGCGGTGGTCGTGGTCACCGGAGGCGCGGTGGTCGTGGTCACCGGAGGCGCGGTGGTCGTGGTCACCGGCGGGGTGGTCGTGGTGACCGGCGGCGCGGTGGTCGTGGTGACCGGCGGCGTGGTCGCGACGGGAGCGACCGTGATCGAGTAGGTGCTTGAGGCAACGACGCCGGAGCGCACCCAGACGGTGTAGGTGTATGTGCCTGCCGCGGTCGGGGCTGTCATCGACGCCGAGGTCGAGCTGGAACCAGTCACGTTCACGCCGTTACCGGAGATCCAGAACCCGGATGGGCTACTGCCTCCCGTGAAGGCGAGGGCGACCGTGTAGGCGGCGCCGGGCGCCGGGGTGGCGCTGCTTGGTGTCGCCTTGACCGATCCGCCCGCGCTGTGGCACCCGTCGCATGTCTGCGTGTAGCCCACGTGGGCTTCTGCGGGCGCTGCCTGGACAGTGACCACCAAGAACGCGGCCGCCAATCCAGTTGCCATCACCGCAACCTTCGGGATGGTCTTTCGTTTCAGGCTAAGGGTAAGCATCGATCCTCCAAGGGTCCGACATATTCGCAAGCAGGCCCAAGGGTCCGGGCACACACTTTGTTGACTCCACGATGATGTCGGGCTTTTGAGGTTCACACATCCGCTTAAAGGCACATGTCCGGCACAGTGAAAGAAACTGGCTATGCATCGAACGAGTCCGCCCGAGGATTGGATTGGCTTGCACCAAGTCGCCCGATTATTCAGCACGAGAATGCCGCTACAGCCCCCTGACCTGCACGGATGGCATCTTGGGGGCAGACCCTAAAAAGGACCGGCCTAAGAGCCCGATAAATCCATCCTAAGCAGACGATAAGACCGTCCTAAGAGTGCGAGGTCCAGGAGGTACAGCCGCGATCTATCTTGGGTCCAGGCCTGCACCAAACGTCTGAGGTGTGATCCGGGACACTTCTTGGATGAATCGAAGCACCCTCCCATCAGAAAGGCGGGACAGACCCGATGGTCTGTCCCGCCTTCTTGAAGCGTCTCCCGTGGCCCGTGCGAGCACCTGCGGGAGGTTAGATCACTTGAGCGTGACGGTGGCGCCGGCGCCCTCGAGGGCAGCCTTTGCCTTCTCCGCGACGTCCTTGGCGACCTTCTCCAGAACGACCTTGGGGGCGCCGTCAACGACGTCCTTGGCCTCCTTGAGACCGAGGCTCGTCAGGGCGCGGACCTCCTTGATGACCTGGATCTTCTTGTCGCCAACGGTCTCCAGGACGACGTCGAACTCGTCCTGCTCCTCGACCTCTTCGGCAGCGCCGCCGGCGCCGCCGGCAGCGGCAACGGCAACGGGGGCCGCAGCGGTGACGTCGAAGGTGTCCTCGAAGAGCTTCACGAACTCGGAGAGCTCGATGAGGGTCATTGCCTTGAAAGACTCGATGAGCTCGTCAGTGCTGAGCTTTGCCATGGTGGCAGTTCCTTTCTGGATGCGTTCATATGTCATGAGGATTCACATGCCATGAGTGTTCTTGTGCCGTGAGTGACGTTGCTGGTGGATCAGGCTGGGCGAACAGGTCGCTCAGCTCTCGTCGCCACCCGTGGCGACGCCTTCAGTGCTCTCCGCGTCCGCGGTGTTGTCTGCGACGGCTTCTGCGGGCGCTTCAACAGCGTCCTGCTCAACCGGCGCGGGACCCTCTGCCTCGACCTTGGCCCGGAGGGCGTCGATCACTCGCGCCGTCTGGGACAGCGGAGCGGCAAAGAGGTAGACAGCGTTGCTCAGCGACGCCTTCATGGCGCCTGCCAGCTTGGCCAGGAGAACCTCGCGGGACTCGAGGTCCGCGAGCTTGGAGATCTCTGCAGGAGACAAGGCCTTGCCGTCCATGACGCCGGCCTTGATCACGAGCAGAGGATTTGCCTTGGCGAAGTCACGCAGGCCCTTGGCCGCCCCCACCGGATCGCCGGTGATGAAAGCGATCGCGGACGGGCCCGAGAGGTAACCGTCAAAAGCCGTAACGCCGGCTTCCTTGGCTGCAATCTCGGTAAGCGTGTTCTTCACGACGGCGTACGTAGCGTGCTCGCGGATACTGCTCCGCAGCGTGGTCAGCTGCGCCACGGTCAGGCCGCGGTACTCCGTGAGCACGGCCGCACCCGAGTTGCGGAACTTGTCCGTCAACTCGGCGATGGCTGCTGCCTTTTCGGGCTTTGCCACTGGGCCTCCTTCCGAAATGAAACGCCGGAGAAGGCGGCCACAAACAAGAGGAGCCCCGGCGCAGGGCGCGGGGCTCACAGCACATCCAAGAGGTATGCCGGTCACGTACGGATCCTGCGCTGGTTGTCCGCAAGCTGCGGAGCCTTCGATCAGCCTGCAAGGGGCAGGCTGACAACCGGCGGTCTTTGGTCGAGGCCAAGCGTACGTGGCGGGCGGCCACAGGCAAAATCGAGCCTCAGCTGCCCGTACCGAGGCAGGGCCGGCCAGCCCCCCGGGGAGGAGCCTCTGGGACGGACAGCAGGGCCGCACCGATGATCCGGTGCGGCCCTGCTTCAGAACTCAGCGCGCTTCTAGTCGGACTCTTCCTCGTCCATCAGGTTGCGCCACTTGGTGTGTTCCAGCGGGATGCCGGGGCCCATGCTCGTCGACATCACTGCCCGCTCGATGTATCGGCCCTTGGAAGCCGAGGGCTTCAGACGCCGGATCTCGTCCAGTGCCGCACCGTAGTTCTCCACCAGCTTGACCTCCTCGAAGGAGGCCTTGCCGATGATGAAGTGCAGGTTGGCGTGCTTGTCGGAGCGGAACTCGATCTTGCCGCCCTTGATCTCGGTGACAGCCTTGGCGACGTCCATCGTCACGGTGCCGGTCTTGGGGTTCGGCATGAGGCCACGCGGGCCCAGCACCTTACCGAGGCGGCCGACTTTGCCCATGAGGTCCGGTGTGGCCACGACAGCGTCGAAGTCAAGCCATCCGCCGGATACCTTCGCCAGCAGGTCGTCCGAGCCGACGTAGTCGGCCCCAGCGGCCTTCGCCTGCTCTGCCCGCTCGCCGGTGGCAAAGACCAGGACCCTGGCGGTCTTGCCGGTGCCGTGCGGGAGGTTGACGGTGCCACGGACCATCTGATCGGCCTTGCGCGGGTCGATGCCCATGTGCATGGCGACCTCGACGGTCGAGTCGTACTTGGTGCTCGTGGTGCCCTTGGCCAGCCGGACGGCCTGAAGAGGTGTGTAGAACTTGTCGGTGCCGATCTTCTCGGCGGCGGCCCGATATGCCTTGCTGCGCTTCATCTCTGCTCCTGGTGCTTCGGTACGGTCATCCAGTCGTCAGGCGACGGTCTGAATGAGGTGTGGAGTTCGTGGTGGAACGGACCAGCGCTGGCCCTGCCACTGATGGATCTGGTTCAGCCTGTGGTGACGCCCATCGACCGTGCAGTGCCGGCGATGATCTTGGCCGCCTGGTCGATGTCGTTGGCGTTGAGGTCTTCCATCTTCACAGCCGCGATCTCACGGACCTGCTCGGCCGTGAGGTGGCCGACCTTGGTCTTGTGCGGCTCACCCGAGCCCTTGGGCACGCCGGCAGCCTTCTTGATCAGCTCGGCGGCCGGAGGAGTCTTGGTGATGAAGGTGAACGAGCGGTCTTCATAGACCGTGATCTCCACCGGGATGACGTTGCCACGCTGGGACTCCGTCGCGGCGTTATACGCCTTGACGAACTCCATGATGTTCACGCCGTGCTGACCGAGGGCGGGGCCCACGGGCGGAGCCGGTGTCGCCGCACCGGCCTGGATCTGCAGCTTGATGAAGCCGGAGACCTTCTTCTTCTTGGGAGGCATTATCTGGGTCCTTATTTGCTGGGGATGTTGCGGGTGACTCTGACTGCTGCCGCATGGTCGCCATCAGAGGACAGCCATGCGTCCGCTCACTCAGATCTTGGCGACCTGGCTGAACGAGAGCTCGACCGGCGTTTCGCGGCCGAAGATCGAAACCAGCACCTTGAGCTTCTGGCTCTCGGGGTTGATCTCGGAGATGGTGGCAGGAAGGGTCTCGAAAGGCCCCTCCATGACGGTGACGGACTCGCCGACCTCGAAGTCGACGATGCTGGTCTCGCTGGACTTTGCCCTGCCGGACTCGCCGGAGGCCTCGTCAGCGCTCTCGAAGGTCGGGTTGAGCATGGTGTAGATCTCATCGTGCGACAGCGGCACCGGCTGGTGGGTGTGCCCCACGAAGCCGGTGACACCGGGGGTGTGCCGCACGGCCCCCCAGCTCTCGTCGGTCAGCTCCATCCTGACCAGGACGTAGCCGGGCATCCGAACCCGGGCGACCTGCTTGCGCTGGCCGTTCTTGATCTCCGTGACCGTCTCCATCGGGACCTGCACATCGAAGATGTACGGCTCCATGTTCAGGGAGGTCACCCGGGTCTGGAGATTGGCCTTGACCCGGTTCTCGTAGCCTGCGTAGGAGTGGATGACGAACCAGTCGCCCTCCTGGATACGAAGCCTGGCCCGGAAGGCAGCCTCGTCCTCGACTGAGTCCTCACCATCGGCGTCGGCAACCTCGGTGGTGGCAACCTCGGGGGTGGCAACCTCGGGGGTGGCAACCTCGGGGGTGGCAACCTCGGGGATGGTGGCAACGTCCGCGCTGGAGACATCCACAGCCTGGTCATCATTGTCGACGGCGACGTCAGCCTGCTCGACCACGTCGACGCCCTGCCCGCTCTCGGCGGGTTGGTCGGCGGAGACCTCGGAGGTCCACTGCTCGGACACGCTGATAACCCACTTCCTGATTCTTGTACGTGCTGTCTGTACTACGGTCTGTCTGTGCTGTCGCTTGTTGCTCTACTTGCCGAACATGAGCGCAACCAGCCTGATGCACAGCCGGTCGAGTCCATATACGTACATCATGACAGTCGAGACGAAGACAATCACCACGCTGGTGTAGACCACCAGCTCATGACGCGTCGGACGAACGACCTTGCGGAGCTCGTCCAGGATCTGACGCACGAACAGGGCGATCGCCGCGAAGAAACGAGAGATAGCCCCGAAGAAACGGCCCACCGGGTTGCCCCGCCGGGGGTTGTCACGGCGTGTGCGACCTGAGCCAGCGGCGCCTGCCGTGCTCGTCTCGGTCACAGTTCCTCATCTCTGCTGAATCGGGTGGACACTCACGCGCCAGGCGCGTGAGCCGCCGGCCCGACCTGTCGGATCCAACGTTCTGTCATATGTAACGGTCTGTCGGATCGCTCCGCCAGACCGCTTCGTCGTTCAAACTACGCAGGGCAGGAGGGACTCGAACCCCCAACCGCCGGTTTTGGAGACCGATGCTCTACCAATTGAGCCACTGCCCTTTGAGCTATAGCGCGGCCGTGCCGTTTCAGACGTCAACCACTCAGTGGCTGAGCATACGCGAGGTCAGCAGCCCAATGCGAACTTGGCCGCCGGCGGCCACCGAGCCGGTGGACTCGTACCACACGACATACCCGACTTCTGCCAACATGGGCTCATGACTGAGCCCGCACCCCGCAACCGTGTCTCCCGCCGCATCGGCTCCATCACTGAGTCAGCCACTCTGGCCGTCGACGCCAAGGCCAAAGCACTCAAGGCCGAAGGCCGTCCGGTCATCGGTTTCGGTGCCGGAGAGCCAGACTTTGCGACCCCGGACTACATCGTCGCGGCCGCCGTCGAGGCGGCGCAGGACCCGGTAAACCACCGTTACACACCGGCCTCTGGTCTGCCGGACCTGAAGAAGGCGATCGTCAGGAAGACCCTGCGTGACAGCCACTACGAGGTGGCAACCGACCAGGTGCTGGTCACCAACGGCGGCAAGCACGCCGTCTACAACGCGTTCGCCACCCTGCTGGACCCGGGCGACGAGGTGCTGCTGCCCGCGCCGTACTGGACCACCTACCCCGAGGCGATCAAGCTCGCAGGCGGGACGGTCGTGGAGGTGTTCGCCGGCGAGGACCAGGACTACCTGGTCACCGTCGAACAGCTTGAGGCCGGGCGAACCCCCCGGACCAAGGCGCTGCTCTTCTGCTCGCCGTCCAACCCGACCGGCGCGGTCTACTCCCCCGAGCAGATCCGGGCGATCGGCCGCTGGGCGGTCGACCACGGAATCTGGGTCATCACCGACGAGATCTACGAGCACCTGACCTATGACGGGGTGCGCTCCGCCTCGATGCCGGTCGAGGTGCCAGAGCTCGCCGACACGTGCGTCGTGGTCAACGGGGTGGCCAAGACCTACGCCATGACGGGATGGCGGGTGGGCTGGATGATCGGCCCGCGCGACGTGATCAAGGCGGCCACCAACCTGCAGTCGCACACGACCTCGAACGTGGCCAACGTCTCGCAGCGGGCCGCGATCGCCGCTCTCAACGGCTCGCTGGACGCTGTCGAGGAGATGCGGGTGGCCTTCGACCGCCGCCGGCGCCTGATCGTCCGCATGCTCAACGAGATCGAGGGCGTCGAGTGCCCGGTGCCGGCCGGGGCGTTCTATGCCTACCCGTCGGTCAAGGGCCTGCTCGGCAAGACGATCCGGGGCAGGGTGAGCACCACGTCGGTCGAGCTGGCGGCCCTGATCCTGGATGAGGTCGAGGTGGCGGTCGTGCCAGGTGAGGCGTTCGGGCCTAGTGGCTATCTGCGGATGTCCTATGCGCTGAGCGACGCCGACCTCACCGAGGGCGTCGCCAGGATGCAGAAGCTGTTCGCCGAGGCGCGCTGACCCGTGCCCCGACCCGTGGGCCTGCTCCCCAAGGCTCACCTGCACCTCCACTTCACAGGGTCCATGCGGCCAGCCACGCTGATCGCCCTGGCCGACAAGCACGGCCTGCGGCTGCCGGACGTGCTGACCCGGTCCTGGCCGCCGACTCTGAGCGCCACCGACGAGCGAGGCTGGTTCCGGTTCCAGCGCCTGTACGACACAGCGCGTGCCTGCGTCCGGGACGAGGCGGACATGCGCCGCATCGTTCGTGAGGCAGCCGTCGACGACGCCGCCGAGGGCTCCCGGTGGCTGGAGATCCAGGTCGACCCCACGTCGTATGCGCCGTTCGTGGGCGGCATCACCCCGGCGCTGGAGATCGTCCTGGACGAGGCAGTGACGGTCTCGCGGGAGACCGGCATCGGAGTCGCCGTCATCGTCGCCGCCAACCGGATCCGGCACCCCCTGGATGCACGCATCCTGGCCCGGCTCGCCGCTTTGCACGCCGGTGAGGGTCCGGGGCACGTCGTCGGCTTCGGGCTGAGCAACGACGAGCGCCGCGGGACCACCGCCGAGTTCGGCCAGGCCTTCGACATCGCCCGGCGAGCCGGACTGGCCTGCGTGCCGCACGGCGGCGAGCTGCTCGGGGCCGCCGCCGTCGCCGAGACGCTGACGGCCCTGAGCCCTGACCGGCTGGGCCACGGCATCCGCAGCGCCGAGGACCCGCGGGTGCTGGACGAGGTCGTGCGGCGCGGCGTCACGCTGGAGGTCTGCCCCGGCAGCAACGTGGCTCTGGGCGTGTACAGGCGGGCCGGGGACGTCCCGCTGCGCCAGCTGATGAAGGCCGGCGCGCAGATCGCGCTGGGCGCGGATGACCCGTTGCTGTTCGGTTCGCGCCTCAACGAGCAGTACGAGACCGCCCGCGGCACTCACGGACTGACGGACAGTGAGCTGGCTGAGCTTGCCCGGGGCTCGGTGCGCGGCTCTCGGGCGCCGGAACCGGTGCGCGGCCAGATCCTCGCGGACATCGACGGCTGGCTCAGCAGCTGACCTCCGGCTGGCCGCAACACGTGTCGGAACCGCGTCAGGTGGCGGTCACCCACGGCAGCTTCGCAACGGCGTCACTCAGCTTCGTTGCCGCTCCTGGCGCTCAGAGCGAGGTGCCGACCAGGACGGGCTCGTTGACCAGGCTCACCCCGAACGCGTCGTGGACGCCGTCGCGGATCTCACGAGCCAGGGCAAGCACGTCGGCAGTGGTCGCAGAACCCCGGTTGGTCACCGCCAGCGGGTGCTTGGACGACACGGCGGCCGGCCCGGGCATGCCGTACCCCTTGCCGAAGCCTGCCTTGTCGATCAGCCAGGCCGCGCTGGTCTTGACCTGGCCGAACGGCGCGTCGAACCGCGGCACGCCGGGGGCTCCGGGGGCGCCGCTGTCAACGAGCCGGGTCTGGACCCGTTCCTGCAACGCGGCGAAGGAGGCGGCTGACACGATCGGGTTGGTGAAGAACGATCCGCAGCTCCAGGTGTCGTGGTCCGCGGCGTCCAGCACCATCCCCCGCTGGCGCCGCTGGGCCAGCACGGCCTCACGGGCGTCCGCCATCGGCACCTGCTCCCCCGCCTCGACGCCCAGGGCGCGGGCGAGATCGGCATAGGCGACAGGCCCGGACAGGACGCTGCGCCGGAGCAGGAAGAGCACGTCCAGCACGACGTAGCGCGGCTCTGCCTTGAAGAGGGAATGGCGGTAGGTGAACTGGCAGTCCGCATTGCTGAGGATGATGACCTGCTGCTCGCGGCGATCCCAGACCCGAACCGAGGAGATGGCCTGGGCCACCTCCTGGCCGTAGGCGCCCACGTTCTGAACGGGGGTCGCGCCGGCACATCCCGGGATGCCTGAGAGGGCCTCGATCCCCGACCAGCCCTCGGCGACGGCCCGGACCACCACGTCGTCCCAGACCTCACCGGCAGCCACCCGGACCGACACCAGGCCGCCAGAGCCGTGGCCGGAGCCGGGGTCGGAGGCCTCGACCGATATGCCGCGGGTCGCCACCCGGACCACTGAACCGGCGAACCCCTCGTCGGAGACGATCAGGTTCGAGCCTCCGGCCAGAACCAGCAACGGCTCGTCCGCGTCGTCGACCTCACGGATCGCGTCGACCAGCTCATCGGTGGTCCGGGCGGTCACCAGGCGCTGAGCGGGGCCGCCGACCCGCATGGTGGTCAGCCCGGACAGGGGGACTCCATGTTCTTCACGCATGGGGTGGGTCAGTCCAGCACGACGACGGCGATGGCGCGTCCCAGCACCTTGTCGGTGCCGCAGGTCACCCGCAGGTCGACCGTGGCGCGCCTGGTCAGCTCGTCCACCGCGGTGACCACCCCGGTCGCCTGGACATCGGCGCCGCTGTCGTAAGGCACGACCACGGGCTTGGTGAACCGGGCGCCGTACTCCACCACCCGGCCGACGTCGCCGGCCCACTCGCCGACCAGGTTGACCGCGGTGCCCATCGTGAACATGCCGTGCGCGATGACATCGGGAAGCCCGACAGACCGTGCGAACCGCTCGTCCCAGTGGATCGGGTTGCGGTCGAGACTGGCCCCGGTATAACGCACCAGGGCCGCCCGGTCGATGTGGATCGTGCGCGTCGGCAGCTGCTGACCGACCTGGACATCCTTGACCGAGAGCACCCGGTGGCCGGTCTGCTCGCTGCTCGTCTGCTCGCTGCTCGTGTGGTCGTTGCTGCTCATCTATTCACTCGCCCCCACGGATCACGACGGTCGAGGTGGCCGTGCAGACGGGCTCGCCGTCAACGGTGGACAGCTCGCTGCGGGTGGTGACCATCGAGTTGCCGCCGACCGACTTGACCGAGTCCACCGTCAGCACGCCGACGATCTCGTCGCCGGCAGTGATCGGACGATGGTGGACGAACCGCTGCTCACCGTGGACCAGCCTGCTGAAGTCGACCCCGGCCTCGGGATCGGCGATGAACTGCCGGTCGCACTTCTGGGCGATCAGGACGGCGAAGGTGGGGGGTGCGATGACGTCCGCGTATCCACGAGCCCGGGCCTGAGCCGCATCGAAGTGAACGACATCAACGGAGCCCACCGCCTCGGCGAACTCGCGGATCTTCTCGCGGCCCACGGCATACGGCGTGGTGGGCGGGTAGGTGCGCCCGACAAAACCTGCATTGACAGCCATAGCGACCACCCTAGGCGGTGGGTCGGACGACCGTCCCCACCGGTGACAGAGTCAGCAACGACCGCCCCCGCCAGTGGCGGAGACGGTCGGATGACGCTGGGATCAGCGAGTCTCGCGGTGAGTGGTCTGCTTGGTGCACCGCGGGCAGAACTTGGCGAGCTCCAACCGGTCAGGGTTGTTGCGGCGGTTCTTCTTGGTGATGTAGTTGCGGTCCTTGCAGTCCACGCACGCCATCGTGATCTTGGGACGGACGTCGGAGCTCTTGCTAGCCACGGGCGAAACCTGCTCTCGGAACTCAGGGGAGAACTCTTGGACCTGAAAGAATCTGGGTGGTCGCCTGCTCCCGCGCGGCGACGCTCCAGAATACGCGATGACGGGGGCAAACCCGAAATCGCGTCAGTAGCGGGAGCGGGACTTGAACCCGCGACACCACGATTATGAGTCGTGTGCTCTAACCACCTGAGCTACCCCGCCAAGGGGTCCGAAGGCTGTGTGTCGACAGCTCTGCGCCAACAAACCCTGGGCCATCGACCCTGCCAGACCGCCTGGCGCAGTCTCTGGGCCTGCTTCGAACAGAGCCCCCAAACGGAATCGAACCGTTGACCTTCTCCTTACCATGGAGACGCTCTACCGTCTGAGCTATAGGGGCATCCGGGCGACCTGTTCCCCGCCCGGTGATGCGTCCAGAAACCTACACGGTCCTGGACCCGGATCTGAAATCAGGGTCGGTTTCGGCTCACCCGACAGCGCTTTTGCGAGCGCGGTTTGGCAAGCGTCGAGCGCGGTTTGGCAAGCGTGTCGCCGACCCTGACGACCACGTTAGCCGCTGATCAGCACAGGTGCGCCACCGGAAACCAGTTTCCAGTCGTTGGACTCGAAAACAGGGGGGTCGATGACCTTGTGGCTGGTGACCCAGTCGATGATCAGCTGACGGATCTCCTGCTGGGCGTTGTACACCACCGGGGCCGTCGACACGCCGGGGAACCCGCCGCCACCGGACTGGCGGTAGTTGTTGATCGCCACGACGAACTGCGCCGCCGGGTCGATCGACAGCCCCGCGTAGGCCAGGTTCACGATCCTCGAGCCGGCGGCCTGGGCGACGTCGATGTCGTAGGTCAGCGCTGCCTCCAGGCCACCCATGACGTCGTAGTTGTAGTCCGGCGTGCCGGTCGGCGCGACATCAGTGATGGCGTTGGTGAGCTGGTCCGGGAGGAAGGGACCCGCCCCCGATACCTGCTTGAAGTACGTGGCCGACTTCTCGAGGTACGCCTTGACCTGCGCACCGGTGAGGGTGATACCGACCAGCGTGTTGTCGAAGCTGTACAGCCCGGCGACATCGCGCAGGCTGACCTGTCCGGCCGGGATCGCCGCCTCACGGTTGAACGGCGCCGCGATCGAGAGCATCGGCAGCACTGCGGCCGGGGTGCCGGCAATCGCCGCGCGCACCGCCCCGCCCTGAACCAGGTTGATGAAGTCCAGCGCCGCCGTGTCCTGGTAGCGGGCCGTGGCGCACGACATCGCCGCGGTGCAGCTGCCGATGACCGAGTTGACGTACGCGACGACCGTGTCGTGGTCGGCCGTGAGCAGGGCGACGACGGCGGGATCCTCAGCCACGGTGTTGCTGTTGAGCACGCTGGACCCGACGGTCCGGACCACCCAGCGGCCACGCTCCTTGACCAGTGACAGCTCGATCAGGGACAGCCGC
>JBBRZV010000074.1:0-15290 GCA_038236365.1 Actinomycetales bacterium
AGCTGGTGGGTGCAGATGATCACGGTGGTGTGCAGCGTTCGGATCATCTCCTTGAGGTAGTCGATCAGATCGGCGGATGCCTCCGGGTCCAGGCCGGCAGTGGGCTCATCGAGGAAAAGCAGCTCGGGTTCGTGCAGCACCGCACGCCCGACCGAGAGCTTCTGCCGCATTCCTTTGCTCAGTTCCCCGACCAAGGAGTCGACGCGCTCCGACAAACCCAGCACGTCGAGAACTTCCCCGGTTCTGCGGGTCACAGTGCGCCGGTCAAGTCCGTAGAGCTCGCCCCAGGTGCGGAGGTTGTCGCGCACACTCAATGCCTCATAGAGGTTGGTGTCAGTCTGTACACCGACCCTCGCCCGCAACGCGTCGGCGTTGGAACGGGTGAGCGTTTGGCCGAACAACAGTGGAGATCGCAAAAACCGATGGTCACCTTCACTTCTCCGTAGCGGATGAGGAAGCAATTTCAGCGACGGTGGCCGCTCTGGTCCACAAAGGGGTACAGGTGCGAGCAGTCATCCCCCAACCGCCCACGATCCAAGACCTCTATTTCGCGACCATCAACGACGGGAGCCTCCGATGATCAACCGCCACCGAATGTGGGCTCTGATGCGCAAGGACTGGCAGGAGCTGGCCCGCAACAAACAAGTCGTCGCCCCGTTGGTCATTATCCCGCTCCTGTTCGTCGTGATCATCCCGACCGCAGTGATCCTGCTCGGCAACAACACCGCGCTCAGGTCATCCATCACCGGGCTGCAGGGCTTCCTGGACAACCTCCCGCAGGGAATAGTCCCACCCGGATTCTCAACCGAACAGACCGTGGTCTACGCCGTCATCGTCTACTTCATGGCACCGTTCTTCCTCATCATCCCCGTGATGGTCGCCAGCATCACCGCCAGTTCCAGCTTCGTTGGAGAGAAGGAACGGCGAACGATCGAAGGGCTGCTCTACACACCGCTCACCGATCGCGAAATCGTGCTAGCAAAAGTACTCGTCTCTGTCACACCCTCCGTGATACTCGCTTGGATCTCTTTCCTCATATACACCGTCCTGGTGAACGCACTCGGGGCACCACTGATGGGCGGCATCTTCTTCCCGACCTGGACGTGGGCGATCATCATCCGCGCGTTGGTTCCACTCGTGGCCTTCCTGGCAACATCCCTCATCGTGGCTGTTTCCGGGCGCTCCACGACAATGCAAGGCGCTCAAGGGTCGGCAGTACTGATCGTCCTACCCGTCATTGCCCTCGTCGTCAGCCAGGCGACCGGGCTGCTGCTGTTCGATACTTCCATCGCCCTCATTGCGTCCGCAGTACTCCTCCTGATCGACGCCGCGGTGTTCAAGATGGTCGTCGGACGCTTCCAACGAGAACCCATCATCACCCGCCTCTAGCCTTGTGCTAGAGGTGTACGGCGCTGACCTGCTGCCGGGGCGGAAACGAACGGGGGCCGATTGGTTCACCGTCACGGTCTTGCCGCAGGCGAGTCCAGCCCGGGGTCAGCCTTCATGGGGTCTCAACCAGAGTCAGACGCATTTCGTGGTCGGGCGCCACGTGTCCGGATTGCGGAACCTCCCACGTTGACGTCACGACCTTCGAAGAGGGCGACCATGACCGGCCTTTGCCGTCGCAGATGACGATCGGCCATCGGTACATCAAAGCGCACTATCCGCGCCAGATGAGTGCGTTCGGCCGCGGGGCTTGGGAAGGCGGCGGCTCAGCAATCGCGTCAATCGCGGCGAAGTGACGCAGGTTGCGCCGAGGCGGGTCGCGCTCTGGGCCTCGAGCTCGGTGGTGAAACGATTGTATCGCGTCACGTTACGCGTTACAGTTAGTGAGTGATCTTGAGCTTCCGGCACAAGGGTCTGGAGAAGCTGTATCGCGACGGTACGAAGAAGGGCGTCCAAGCCGACCACGTCCCCAAACTGCTCCGAATCCTTTCAGTCCTGGACGTGGCACAAGGCCCCGACGACCTGGCGATCCCATCGTTTCGGACCCACCGACTCAAAAGCGACCTGGCCGGCTACTACTCGATCTGGGTCAACGGAAACTGGCGGATCACATTCCGGTTCGTCGAATCGGATGTGGAACTGGTCGACTATCAGGATTACCACTGAACAGGAAGGAGAGGCCCATGATGAAGAACCCCGTCCATCCCGGCGAGATCCTGCGCGCGGACGTGCTCGCCGAGATTGGCCTCAGCGTCAGTGAGGCCGCTTCAAGGCTCGGCATCTCGCGTGTGACGTTGAGTCGCGTGTTGCACGGTCATGCCCGGATCAGTTCTAACCTCGCTGTCCGCCTTGAAGAGGCCGGCGTGGGAACCGCACGCGCGTGGCTCGCCATGCAAACGGCCTACGACCTCGCCACAGAGCGAGCCGCAGGCACCCCGAAGGTCCGCCGCCTGCAACCAGTCGCCTAGACGTCGCCTGCAACCAGTCGCCTAGACGTACTGACCACACAGGTTAGGAACACGGTCGGCTGCTGACTTGCCTCCGAGTGAGGTGTGGCCGCGGTGATGATGTAGGTGTGGATGAAGGTGGCGTAGGCCGCCACGCGTTCGGCTTCGCTGAGGTAGAGGCGGGCGTAGGCCCATTCCTCGCCCAGGGTGCGGTTGAAGCGTTCGACCTTGCCGTTGGTTTGTGGCCGGTAAGGGCGGGTCCGCTTGTGGGTGATCGGGCCCGGGGTTTGGGCGAAGAGCTTTGACCTGTATGGGGACCCGTTGTCGGTCAACACCCTAAGGACGGTGATCCCACAGCCGTTGAAGTAGGCGTTGGCCCGGGTCCAGAACGCCGACGCGGTCTCCTTACGCTCATCGGCCAGGATCTCGGAGTACACCAGCCTGGAGTGGTCATCCATGGCGTGGTGGATGTACGCCATCCCCGGCTTGGCGCCCTTCTTGACCTTGGTCCCGGCCGCCCGGCCCAGGAACCACCCTTGGACGCGTCCTCCGGTGAGCAGAACCGCCACCGGCTCTCCCGGGCGGGGAACCGACGGATGAACCACATGATCCACATCGCCGCGGTTACCCAGCTCCGTCTCGATACCGAGGGTCGGGCCTACTACCGACGCAAGCGGGCTGAGGGCAAGAAGCCGATGGAGGCGATGCGGTGTCTCAAGCGCAGGATCTCCGACGGCATCTATCGACAGCTGATCGCCGACCAACAGCGTCCTGGTGCTGCGAAGCGTGGAGCGGGTCCGGGTGGGCACTGCGGGGCGTCTCAAGAATCCAGCGCGGTCGACCTACCCCCGCACATCGACACTTCGGATCAGCCACTTCCCGGACCCGCACACCCAACGCTACCCGGCACCAAGCCGCATGCGAACCCCTGCGCGGCTTCGGCTCCTCGCCCATCGCCACGACGCGCCGGAGCCGTCAAGGTGGAGCGCCCCACCGGACGAACGACCTTGACGGCGACAAGCGCCGGCGCACGCTCGGCGGTGCCGAAACCGCCCTCTTGACAACAGAGGGGAGCCGGAAAGACGCGCTCGCTCATCAAGCAGATCCGGTAGCTCCTCGTAGTTGTCCAAGCGTCTCGATTGCGGATCGACGACCGATTGAACTCGCCATCGTTCGTCGGGACGGTTGCTTCTACTATCAGGACGTGGAAGTTTTGGCCGCGCTTACCCTTGCGACAGCCGATTTCGAGCGTCGTCTTGCCTTGGTGACGCCGAGCCGATGTGCGGCACGCCAGCGCTGACCGCCTGACTCTTGTCTCTCACATTCTGGTTTGCGCGTGGGGAGCAAGCCAAGAGCGGCGTGTTGGTGATTAGCAGCGGGACCTGGGTGGCGTGATCCTGTCGGCTCTCGACTGGGTTACTTATTCATGGACCGTCAACACCGCCACGCTCGCCAGGACTAGCGGATAGGTCCTCAGGCCGATGCTGTCCGAGATCACACAGGGGATCAGGGCATCCACTCGGGCCGGTAGTCCAGTTGGTCGGTGTAGACCGCGGTGAAGACACAAAGGCTCTCGGTCGGCAATGCCAGAGGGGCGCTCGCTGCTTGGGCCGCGTGGTGGACTGCGACGTTTTGCGGCGCACTCGACTGTGAGTCGTCGAGAAGCGGCGATCAGGGCGGCGAGAACTCGCTCCTCGCTGTCGGAACGGGTTGAGCTTTGCATCTCTCATACCAGGCCCTGACGTCGTCGGCGATGTCGGCCATGTCGGCCATGTCACAAACTGCTCATCGTCCTCAGCTATCCGTGCCAGCAGAAATTCGGGCAATGTCCTGGCGCTGAGGCTACGACCGCACCGGCCGCGTTGTGCCGAACCCGTGACATCGGCAATGGCCTCGCCCGGATCAGCAGCACCCAGTTGCGCGTCAGCGCGATGTCCGATGACGTTCCCGCGATCCAGGTCTCCTGCGGCGACGAGGCGCTCATGCTGGGGCGGGTGAGTCGGTGGAGTTCGAGCTGCCGGCACGGTGAGCTGGGCCTGAATTGTTCGGACGACTTGTAGGGTCAAGGGATGACCCTGTCGCCGCGGCCAGAACCCTTGCTGCCGTTGGGGTTGCGTCTGGCGGGCCGTCGCGTTGTCGTCGTGGGCGGGGGGGCGGTGGCGCTTCGCCGGGTCGGTGCTCTGCTGGCTGCGCGTGCCAGGGTCACCCTGGTCTCTCCCGAAGCTGTGGCGGCCTTGGAGGACCTTGCGGACCGCGGCCAGATCCAGTGGGTGGCACGGCCCTACGCGTGGGGTGACCTGCAGGACGCCTGGCTTGCCATGGCCTGTACTGCGGACGCCGCAGTCAACGCGGAGGTTCTCGCCGAAGCGGACGAGGCCCGCATCTTCTGCCTGCGAGCCGATGACGCGTCTCGAGCTTCGGCCTGGATGCCGGCTACTGGTCGCAGCGGGCGAGCCACTGTCAGCGTGCACGGCGACCGGGACCCACACACGGCGGCAGCGTTGCGTGATGCGGCTCTCGCGGCGGTGGAGGCGGCGTTGCGCCAGGACCCTGCTCTGCGTGCCGGGCGGCGGGCTCAGGCTACCGGCTCCGGTAGGGTGATCCTGGTCGGCGGGGGCCCGGGGGATCCAGGGCTGTTGACACTAAAGGGTTTTCAGGCGTTGGCCGATGCCGATGTCGTCGTGGTCGACCGGCTGGCACCGCTGGCAGTCCTGGACGGGCTGCGTGAGGGTGTCGAGATCATCGACGTCTCGAAGAACCCGCGGGGACGGTTCACGCCGCAGGAACAGATCAACGAGGTCATGGTCAGCCGGGCGCGTGAGGGCCGGGTCGTGGTCCGGCTCAAGGGCGGAGACCCATTCGTGTTCGGACGCGGGATGGAAGAGGTCATCGCCTGCACGGAGGCCGCAGTCCCGGTCGAGGTCATCCCCGGTGTCACCTCGGCCGTCGCCGCACCTGAGCTGGCCGGCATCCCGCTGACTCACCGCGGCATCTCACAGGGGTTCACGGTGGTCTCCGGACACGTGCCTCCAGATGATCCCGGCAGCACCCTGGACTGGGACGCCCTGGCTCACGGAGGCACCACTCTCGTCATTCTGATGGGCGCCGACAATCTCGGTGCGATCGTCGACGCCCTCGTGGACGCCGGTCGTGACGGCGACACCCCGGTGGCCTGCGTCATGGACGGGGGTCTGCCCGGTCAGAAAGTCGTCCTGACCACTCTGGCCGCCATCGTCAGCTCCGGACCGCCGCCCGAGCTGCGCTCTCCTGCGGTCACAGTCATCGGTGCGGTCGCCGCCTTCGCGGCCGGCTAGCGCTTCTCGGACAGCACCCGCGTCTGTGCCACGAGCAGCTCGACGAACGCCGGGCTCACGCCCAACGGGTCTGCGACCGGCAGATCCGGGCACGCCGCCACCACCGAGTCGGACAACCTCCCCGGTGCCACGAAGAGCGAAGCGACCGCCGGTCGCTGAACTCCCCTGTCGGACAAGGTTTCCAGTACCTGCGAAAGCGAGGGAGTGGCAGCCGACGCGAAGGCAAGGATGACCGGTATGGCGTGTGCCTGGGCGAGGTCGCGGGCGAGGCTCTCCACGTGCCGGCGGGCCGTCTCGGAGCTTGAGCCGGCCGATGCCAGAACCAGCGTGTCAATCTGACGGTTCGCCCCGGACTGGGCAAGCCGGTCGGTCAGCGCCTTCACCAGCAGGTCGCGCTGCCGGTGTCTGCCGGTGAGAAGTGGCAGTGCGACAGTGACCGCGACCGTCTCCGCGACCCCGCTTGCCACGATCGCCCTTGGTACGTCATGGGTCAGGTGGTATCCAGGGGTGAACAACAATGGCACAACCCGAACAGCGCTGAAGCCGTCGGCTGCGAGGTCCCGGAGCGCGACGTCCGGGGTGGGCGTGGTGAAGTCCAGGTGTGCGGCGCGGACCTCACGCCCAGTGCGTTCTGCGACGGCGGCGACGAGCTCTGCCACGACGTAGGCCGCCCGAGGGTCGCGGCTTCCGTGGGACAGGAGCAGGATCGCGTCGTTTCTGGTCACGGCCCCCCTATATGTCCCACTGGTCGGCGTGGTCACCCTCGCCGGCCAACGGGTCTTCGAGCATGCCCGCGGCAAGGGTCTGCCCGCTTTGTGGGTCGATCAGAAGGAACGCACCGGTACGACGGTGCCGGGCGTACGGTTCGGCCGCGATCGGGTCGGCGGTGCGGATGCGCAGGCGTCCGATGTCGTTGAGGACCAGGTCCTGCGCTGGCACGATCTTCACGGCATCGAGGTCCAGGATTCCGTTGACAGCGCTGATGATGGCCCGGGTTGTTCGGGTGGTGTGCTTCAGCAGGACCCTGCCGCATTTGCTCAGGGGGACGTCCGCGAGCCAGCAGACGGTGGCCAGCAGGTCACGGGTTGGTTCGGGCGCGCAAGAGGCTGCCGCGATGAGGTCTCCACGAGCCACGTCGATGTCATCGGTGAGGCGCAGCGAGACCGAGCGCGGCGCGAAGGCGTGAGTCAGCTCGCCGTCGGCGGTGTCGATGCCCGCGATGGTGGTTCGTCGTCCGCCGGGCAGGACCACGACCTCGTCGCCCACCCGGACGATGCCGGAGGCGATCTGGCCGGCGTACCCGCGGTATTCGCGGTGGGCCGCGGTCCGTGCCGCCTCTTGTGGTCGCAGGGTCAGCTGGACGGGAAAGCGAAACTGCTCTTGGCCCGGATCGTCAGCAACCGGAAGGTTTTCGAGGATCTCGAGCAAGGTCGGCCCGGCATACCAGTCAGTGCGAGACGAGCGGTCAACGACGTTGTCGCCGTTGAGCGCCGACACCGGGACGGTGCGCAGATCGGGCAGCCCGAGGTCGGTCGCCACGGCGCCCAGGTCTGAGGCGACCTGCGCGTAGACGTCTTCGTCGAAGTCGACGAGATCTATCTTGTTGACGGCAACGATCACGTGCGGGACGCGAAGAAGCGCGGCAACGGCCAGGTGCCGGCGGGTCTGCTCCAGAACGCCCTTGCGTGCGTCCACCAGGAGCACCACCGCATCGGCCGTCGAGGCCCCGGTGACGGTGTTGCGGGTGTACTGCACGTGCCCGGGGCAGTCGGCCAGGATGAACGACCGGTCGGCCGTGGCGAAGTAGCGATAGGCCACGTCGATGGTGATGCCCTGCTCACGCTCGGCGCGCAGACCATCGGTCAGCAGGGCCAGGTCAGCGTGCGCCAGACCGCGCTCGCGTGACACGCGCTCGAGCGCATCGAGCTGGTCCGCCAGGACCGACTTGGAGTCGTGCAGCAGGCGCCCGACAAGGGTGGACTTGCCATCGTCGACCGAGCCCGCTGTCGCCAGGCGCAGGAGGGTGGGATGCCCGTGGCGAGTGGTCGGCGTGCTCGTCGGCGTGGTGGTCGCTGTGGTTGCGGTGGTCGCTGTGGTTGCGGTGGTCGCTGTGGTCGGCATCTAGAAGTACCCCTCTTTCTTGCGGTCTTCCATCGCCGCTTCGGAGATGCGGTCGTCGGCGCGCGTGGCGCCGCGTTCGGTCAGGCGGGTGGCGGCGACCTCGATGACCACGTCATGGACGTTCAAGGCGTCGGACTCGACAGCACCGGTGCATGACATGTCGCCAACGGTTCGGTAGCGAACCTGTTTGGTGACAACTGTTTCGCTCTCCCTCGGCTGGGAGACCGGACCGAGGGCCAAGAGCATCCCGTCGCGCTCGAAGACCTCACGGTCATGGGCGTAGTACAGGGCGGGCAGCGAGATGTCCTCGCGAGCGATGTAGCGCCAGACATCAAGCTCGGTCCAGTTGGACAGCGGGAACACCCGCACGTGCTCGCCCGGGCGATGCCTGCCGTTGTAGAGGTTCCACAGCTCAGGGCGCTGGTTGCGCGGGTCCCAAGCCCCGAACTCGTCGCGGAGGCTGAAGATGCGCTCCTTGGCCCGGGCCTTCTCCTCATCGCGACGTCCCCCGCCGAACACGGCATCGAACCTGTGGTCGGCGATCGCGTCCAGCAAGGGCTGGGTCTGCAGCGGGTTACGGGTGCCGTCGGTACGGTCGGTCAGTCGCCCGTCGTCGATGTAGTCCTGGACCATGGCGACCTCGAGGCGAACGCCTGTGGCGGCGACGGCTCGGTCGCGATAGGCCAGTACCTCGGGGAAGTTGTGGCCGGTGTCGATGTGCAGTAGCGGGAACGGGACCGGCCCGGGCCAGAAGGCCTTCGCCGCCAGGTGCAGCATGACCACCGAGTCCTTGCCGCCGGAGAACAACAGCACCGGCCGTTCGAACTCCGCCGCGACCTCGCGGAAGATGTGGATCGACTCGGACTCGAGGGTGTCCAGGTGATCCAGGGTCAGACTCAGAGTCAGGGTCGGCGTGCTCATCAGTGAATCCCGCATTCGGTCTTGTCGGTGCCGGACCAGCGTCCGGCCCGGGGGTCTTCGCCAGGGGCGACCTTGCTGGTGCAGGGAGCGCATCCGATTGACGGATAGCCCTGTGCGACAAGGAGATTACGCGGCAGGTCATACGCGACCTGATATGTCTCGACATCCTCGTCGGACCAGGCCACCAGGGGGTTGACCTTGACCAGGTGATGTTTGTCGTCCCAGGAGACGATCGGCGTGTTGGCTCTGGTCGGTCCCTCGATCCGGCGGACGCCGGTGACCCAGGCGGCCCGGCCATCCAGGGCGCTGGCGAGCGGCTCGACCTTGCGCAGGAAGCAGCACAGGTCGGGGTCGCGGTCGTGCAGCTTCTCCCCGTACTCGTCGTCCTGCTCGGCCACGCTCTGACGGGACAGTGCCTGGACGATCGTGATCGGCAGAGCCAGGGCCGCCGCGTCGCGGGTCTGCAGGGTTTCGTGGAAGTGATAGCCGGTGTCCAGGAACAGGACTTCGACCCCGGGGATCACCTGCGCGAAGAGATGCGGCAGGACGACATCCTGCATTGATGCGGCAACGAGTACGTCCGTGCCGAACGCACTGGCCGTCCAGGCTGCGATCCCAGCGGCGGAGCGTCCCTCGAGTGCTGCCGAGACGTCGGCGAGGGCCCGATCCCGCTCTGTGGCGGCCAGATCGCGGACGCCGGTGAGGTCCAGCCTGACGTGATGAAGGGGGGCGGTCGTCATACGAGCAGGTCCTCGTCTGCGCGCAGGGCCCACGTCGCGAAGCGTTCGCCCGGCTCCCGGTCGCCCACGAAGTTGCGCACGACCCGTTCGACGTACACGGGCAGCTCGTCGGCGGTGGTCTTGAGCCCACGCACCTTGCGGCCGAACCCTGCGTCCAGTCCCAGGGTCCCGCCGAGATGGACCTGGAACCCGTCGACCTGGTTGCCGTGGGCGTCGGTGACCAGCTGACCCTTGAGCCCGATGTCGGCGACCTGGACGCGAGCGCACGAGTTCGGGCAGCCGTTGACGTTGATGGTCAGCGGGACATCGATCTGATCGATGATATCCGACAGTCGATCCTCAAGGAGGGCAACGGTATTGGCGGCCAGACCCTTGGTCTCGACGATGGCGAGCTTGCAGTACTTGATACCGGTGCAGGCCATGGTGTGTCGGCGGAAGAGGGATGGGCGCGCTTCGAGGCCGACACCGTTCAGAGCCGAAACCAGTGGTTCGACCTGCGGGGCCTCGACATCCAGCACCAGGATCTTCTGGTGGGGCGTGAGCCGGACCCGGGAGGAGCCGTGCGCCTCGACGAGGTCAGCCAGCTCGAGCAGGGTGGTGCCCGATACGCGTCCGACCACCGGGGCGGCGCCGATGTAGAACCTGCCATCCTTTTGTTCGTGGACCCCGATGTGGTCGCCCAGCTCTGAGGAGGGTGCCGGAGCCGGACCGTCTGGCAGGGTGCGATGGAGGTACTCCTGCTCGAGGATCTGTCGGAACTTCGCGACACCCCAGTCGGCGAGCAGGTACTTCATCCGGGCCTTGTGGCGCATCCGTCGATACCCATAGTCCCGAAAGAGCGAGGCCACCGCGGCCCAGACGTCGGGCACGTCCTGCTCGGCCACGAAGGCGCCCAGTCGCTCGGCCAGGCGGGGGTCGGTGGACAGCCCGCCGCCGACCCACAGGTCGAAGCCGGGGCCCAGCTCGGGATGCTCGACCCCGACGAACGAGATGTCGTTGATCTCGTGCACCACGTCGTTGCTGAGCATGCCGGTCAGCGCCGTCTTGAACTTGCGGGGGAGGTTGGAGAAGTCGGGGTTGCCGACGAACCGGCGCCTGATCTCCTCGATCGCCCAGGTCGGGTCGATCAGCTCATCCCTGGAGATACCGGCGACGGGAGAGCCGAGCACAACTCGCGGGCAGTCCCCGCAGGCCTCCGTGGTCTGCAGGCCGACCGCCTCCAGCCGCGCCCAGATCTCGGGCGCGTCCTCGATGCCGACCCAGTGCAGCTGGATGTTCTGCCGGTCGGTGAGGTCGGCGGTATCGCGGGCGAAGTCGCGGGAGGCCTGGCCGATGACGCGCAGCTGCCCGGTGGTCAGTGCGCCGCCGTCGATCCGGATGCGCAACATGAAGTACTTGTCCTCGAGCTCGTGCGGCTCGAGCGTGGCGGTCCTGCCGCCGTCGATGCCCTGCTTGCGCTGGGTGTAAAGGCCCCACCAGCGCAGCCGGCCGTGCAGGTCCGCCGCCGGTATCGACTCGAAACCCTCCTTGGCGTAGATCTGCTCGACGCGTGCGCGCACGTTGAGTGCGTCGTCTTCGAGCTTGAGCTTCTCGTTGGCGTTCAGGGGCTCGAGCTCGCCAAGAGCCCACTGTCCCTGGCCGCCTTTGGTCGCGGTCGCCTGTCCGGTTGAAGCGGTCATAACGGGAAGTTTGGCAGATCCAAACATTGTCTAATGAATTCGTATCAACATGCGAGACATAACGATAGGTTATTTGATCAATAACGCAAGACTATATGAAACTCCTCTCTGACACGTAGAACATGACCATGCGCCGCCGAGGTGCGGGTCATGGCATCCATGGCGGCCACGGCCGCGGCATACCTGGAGGTTCTGATGTTTCGACCCGCTGTTCGCGTGGCAATGGCGCTCGGCGCCGTCTTCGCGACCGTGGGTCTGTCGGCGTGCGGGGGCGTGTCGCAGGCCAGCGGCACTGATCCGGCCGAGGTGCGACTGGGGTACTTCCCGAACCTCACCCACGCCACGGCAATCGTGGCCGATCGGGAGGGCTTCTTCGGCAAGCGCCTCGGTGCGACCAGGCTGAAGGTCTCGACGTTCAACGCGGGGCCCGCTGCCATCGAGGCGCTGAAGTCCGGCGCCATCGACGCCACGTATGTCGGCCCGGGTCCTGCCACCAACGCCTTCATCAACTCCGGTGGCCAGGCTCTGACCGTCGTGGCGGGCGCTGCGACCGGCGGCACGTCCCTGGTGGTCGATCCGTCGATCAGCAGCGCCGCCGACCTCAAGGGTAAGAAGGTGAGCTCTCCGCAGCTCGGCAACACCCAGGACATCGCCTTGCGGTACTGGCTCAAGGCCCAGGGTCTGAGCACCGATCTGCAGGGCGGCGGCGATGTCAGCGTGCTGCCCCAGGACAGCGCCCAGATCGTCGATGCGTTCAAGGCCAAGCTGATTGCCGGCGCGTGGGTGCCCGAGCCCTATGCCACGCGGCTGGTTCAGGCCGGCGGCAAGGTCCTGGTCGACGAGCGCGACCTGTGGCCGGGCAAGCGTTTCGCCATCACGTTGCTTGCAGTACGGACCGACTTCCTCACATCACACCCGGCTACGGTCAGGGCGCTGCTCGCTGGTCACCTCGACGCCGCGGACTTCATCGTCAAGAACCCGGCCAAGGCGCAGCAGGACGTAGGGGACGTGATCGCCAAGATCTCCGGCAAGCCGTTGAAACTGGCTGTCATCCAGGCGGCGTGGAAGCAGCTTGAGTTCACCGTCGACCCGGTGCCCTCCTCGCTGCTTCTGGGCGCCCGGCACGCCTTCGAGGTCGGCGTGCTCAGGAAGGAGCCACGGCTCGACAAGCTGGTCGACCTCAGTTTGCTCAACGGCCTGCTCAAGGCACGGGGAGAGAAGGAGATAGCGCCATGACGACGGCAACTTCGACGAATGTGCGGCCCGCGAGGCTGGGCCGGGTGACGCCGGCTGTGGCCCTGGAGGGCGTCACCAAGCGGTATGCCGGTGGTTCCGGCGTGCTTGCCCTGGACGGCGTCAGCCTGGGCGTTCAGCCTGGGGAGTTCGTGACCCTGGTCGGGGCGTCGGGGTGTGGCAAGTCGACCTTGCTCAACCTGGTTGCCGGCCTGGACCAGCCCACCGCCGGGTCGATTCAGGTCCAGGGACAGGCGGCGTTCATGTTCCAGGAGCACGCCCTGTTCCCGTGGCTGTCGGCCCTGGACAATGTGGCAACACCGATGCGGCTCAAGGGAGTTGGCAAGAAGGATCGCGAGGCCCAGGCACGCGGCTATCTCAAGGCGGTTCACCTGAGCGACTTCGCCGGCCGCCGCCCCCACGAGCTTTCCGGCGGGATGAAACAGCGGGTCGCGATCGCGCGCACCCTGGCGACCCGGGCGCCGGTGCTGTTGATGGACGAGCCTTTCGGTGCCCTGGATGCGATGACCCGTGACCTCCTGCACGACGAGCTGGAGTCGATCTGGCGGGAGCGCAACCTGACCGTCCTGTTCGTCACCCACAACGTCCGCGAGGCCGTCCGCCTCGGCGACCGGGTAGTGCTGCTCTCGAGCCGCCCGGGGCGGATCGTCGCGGAGTACGACGTGGACATCGCCCGGCCGCGTCGCATCGAGGACCGGGACGTCTCGTCACTGGCCGGACGGATCACCGCGGCACTGCGACACGAGGTGGCCCGTCATGGCACTTGATCTGCAGGAGAACCAGATCCGGGGACTTGACGCCCTCGATGCCGGTTCCGCGGTCGCGCCGGCCGCGCACGCACTCTGGCAGGCGACGTGGCCCAAGCTGGCCGCTCTGGCCATGGCCCTGGGCACCTGGCAAGGGGTGGCCCTTAGCGGGTGGCGGCCCAGCTACGTCCTGCCCGGCCCGGCACCGGTCTTCGCCGAGCTGTCCCACCAGCTGGTGAAGGCGGACTTCTGGAGCGCCGTCGGGATCACGATGACCCGCGGCATCATCGGCTTCGCGCTGGCCGCCGTGTTCGGGCTGGTGCTGGGTGTTCTCGTGGCGCGGTCGCGGACACTCCGGACCGCCATAGGGTCGCTGATCACCGGGTTGCAGACGATGCCGTCGATCGCGTGGTTTCCCCAGGCAATCCTGCTGTTCCAGCTCTCCGAACAGGCCATCCTGTTCGTGATCCTGATCGGCGCGGTGCCCTCGATCGCCAACGGTGTCATCAACGGCGTCGACTACGTCCCCGCACTGCTCGTGAGGGCCGGACGCAACATCGGCGCCAACGGCCTGTCTCTCTACCGACACGTCGTCCTGCCCGCCGCTCTGCCCAACATCGTGTCGGGACTCAAACAGGGATGGGCCTTCGCCTGGCGTTCCCTGCTTGCCGGCGAGCTCCTAGTCTCCATCGCCAACCGACCCAGCCTGGGCATGTTCCTGACCCAGAGCCGCGAGCTAGGCGACACGGCATACATGATCGTCCTGATGATCGCGATCCTGGCGATCGGCATCGCCGTCGACGCAGTGTTCTCAGGGTTCGAGCGCGGCATCCGACGACGCCGCGGCGTCACCGTCGGCGGCTGACCTCCGACTACTCAACGCTGACCGGGGCGCTATACGGCACGCCTGCTCTGGCCACCTGACTCTTGTCTTTCGTCTTCTGGCTTGAGGGACATCGGGGAGCGGCCAAAGGCGGGCGTGTTGGTGATCGCCAGCAGACCGAACTGGCCTGATCCCTCCGGCTCTCGACGGGGTTACTTATTCATGGACCGTCAACACCGCCCCCCTCGGTCCCTCGCCAACGGCGACTTCTCCTTGGGCCCTCGTCGGGGGAGGGCGCAGGGAAGGGATCGGCCGCGTAAATCCAAGGATCGTCATCTGCGACGGCAAAGGCCGGTCATGGTCGCCCTCTTCGAAGGTCGTGACGTCAACGTGCGAGGCATCCCATCGGCTTAGATGTCAAGCCTTTGGCTTCACTCCTCGAATCGTGGAGGTTCCTTCAAGGGTGGATGGGGGAGGTTGGCCGCAGGCGCAAAGGTGAGCTCGCGACGGCGTCTGGGGTCAACTCCTCGACGGTGATCATCTCCTCGCAGCTGGGGCAGGTGCCGCCGGCGCCCAGGCGCCTGCATGGCCGTGAGCAGTCAGGGCACCACTGCTCGGCCAGGCACGTCGGGGAAGGCGAGGTCCTCGTAGGCTTCCAACGCTGCGGGGAAGAACTCCCGCAGGGCCGAGCGCAGCCGCAGCACCTGGCGGGTGCGGTCCCAGATCAGGCTCTGGTGCATCCGGGCCAGGACCTTGGTCGCGCCGGCGTTCTGGCTGTCCCCGGCGACGGTGCGCAGCTGGTGGGACTGGGTGCGGACCAGGTCAGCCAGCACGTGAGCGTCACCGGCGTCGCTCTTGGCCCCTGAGACGTCGCGGCCCTGCCGGGCCCGGGCGGACTGCAAAGGGTTGACCGCGTACACCTGATACCCGCAGGCGACCAGCGCGGCGACCCACGGGCCACGGTCGGTCTCGATCCCGATCTTCACCCCGGCGGGGTCGCCGTCTTCGGGAAGGAACCTCCCGACCAGGCTATGGAACCTGGTTATCCCTGAAATCCCTTCCGCTAGGCGGCCTTTGGTAAGTCGCCGCCCGGTCTCGTCCTGGATCTCCACATCGTGGTGGTCCTCGGCCCAGTCATCTCCGACGAACAACACTCTGACGTCCTCCGCTTCGCTCGACTACTACCCGGTCAGCAGCCTGCAGGAAAACCCGCGACTTAATGGCTCTTGTGACGCATCCGTGGGTGGTTTGGGGGGCTGCTGGGGTGCAACACGCCGTTCCCGCATAGGTTCTGAGCTG
>JBBRZV010000075.1:0-14839 GCA_038236365.1 Actinomycetales bacterium
AGGGGTCTGATGGAACTACCTTCGAGGAACCGGCGTTTCGGCATCGACACGCCGATACGGGAGGGTAAAGAGAGTTTCAAGTGATGAGGTGAGGGCTGACCGAGGTAGCCCGGATGCCGGCGGGTTCGACCTCCGTGGTCTGATCGCTCCTGCCAGCGCACTGATGGTGCCGGCCTTCGCCCGGGCCCTGCGCACCCGCACGCCATGGAGTGCTGACCCACTCGGGCTGGGTCCTGCGAGGATGGACGTATGCCGAGTGCCTTGCCCGAGGGCGAACCTGCCCCGCCGTCCGGGGAGCTTCCGCAGTACGCGCTGAGAACGTTGGGGTCAGGGCCTTTTGGAATCTACGTCCACGTTCCGTTCTGTACCGTCCGTTGCGGCTACTGCGACTTCAACACCTACACGCTGACGGAGCTCGGTGTCGACGGTGCCAGCCTCGGGACCTACGCGGACGCCGCCCTGAGCGAGCTGGACCTTGCCACGCGAGTGCTCGGCCCTGGGGCGCCGGTGGTCGAGACGGTGTTCTTCGGGGGAGGCACCCCGACCATGCTGGCGGCGAGCGACCTCGTGAAGGTGCTGGACGGAATACGGACCCGGTTCGGTCTGGCCCCTGGTGCGGAGGTGACCACCGAAGCCAACCCCGACTCGATCACCCCAAAGTCGTTGGAGGCATTGGCTGCCGGCGGGTTCACCCGGATCAGTATGGGCATGCAGTCTGCGGTGCCGCACGTACTGGCAACGCTTGAACGAACGCACAACCCGGTCAACGTGACCAAAGCGGTCCAGGCCGCAAAGGGCGCTGGTCTCAAGGTCAGCGTCGACCTGATCTATGGGACGCCGGGGGAGTCACCGTCGGACTGGCGCACGAGCCTGGACGCTGCCATCGACCTGGCACCGGACCACATCTCGGCCTACGCGCTGGTCGTCGAGGGGGGCACCAAGCTGGGGGCCCAGGTTCGTCGGGGCCAGGTGCCCGCGCCCGATGACGACGACGAAGCCACCAAGTACGAGCTTGCCGACCAGACCCTGAGCGCCGCCGGCTATGGCTGGTACGAAGTGAGCAACTGGGCGCGGAGCCCGGCTGACCGGTGTCGACACAACGAGGGCTACTGGACCGATGGCGACTGGTGGGGCGTGGGTCCGGGAGCTCACAGCCACGTTGGGGGGGTCCGATGGTGGAATGTCCGGCACCCGAATGCCTTTGCCACCAGGCTGAATGGCGGCGTCTCGCCGGCAGTCGGTCGTGAGCTGCTGACGGACGAGCAGCGGTACGACGAGAGAGTGCTGCTGGGGGTGCGGCTGGTAGACGGACTGCCGGTCGACGAGCTGCGTCCCGAAGGACGGTCGGTGCTGGCTGGCCTGATCGCTGAGGGCCTGGTCGACGGGCCGAGCGCACTGAGGTCGGACACGCTGCGGCCGCGCCGGGTCGTCCTCACCCTGCGCGGACGCCTGCTCGCGGACACCGTGGTGCGGCGTCTGTTGGGGTTCTAGCTGACGAAGTGAATCGTGAGCGGGTAGTGGTAGTCGCGACCGTCGCTGGCGGCCACAGCACCGAGGATCTGGAACACGAGCATTGAAACCGCGATGATGGCCGCCGTCAGGAATCCGACCAGCACGAGCATGAGCGGGAAGGAGATGAGCAGCCCGATCCACATGGTCAGCTGGAAGTTGAGGGCCTCTGCCGAGTGGTGCCGAACGAAGGCGCCGCGGTCCTTGAAGATCACGTAGATGATCAGCGGGCCAAGGAACGACAGTGCGACGATTGCGGCGAGGAACGCCGACAGGTGCGCCCAGATGGCCCATGTGCGCTGGTCCGCCGGGCTCATCATCACCGGCTGGTAGGGCGGCTGCGCGCCGGAGTACTGAGGTGACGCAGGGCCGTACGGCGGTGTCGGTGCGCCAGGCTGCTGACCGTAGACCGGCTGCTGGGGCTGTTGGTCCTGCGGGTTCTCAGTCATGGCTTCCCTCTGTCACTTCCCTTGTCGAACTGGCCTTAGGTCCATGTTGACACCGCTGGTCGCACTCGTGGCCCTGTTGAGGCAGGTTCAGGGTCGGTTTCAGGGTCCGGTCAGGGTCGACCCTGACCGGACGGGCGCACTTTGCCCGCTGCCCGACTTCGTCGTGTGGCTCGGGTTCTACGTGACGATCTTGGGAATCACGGGGTAGGTGTACTCCGCGCCCTTGTTCGCGGCGATCGCGCCCTTGATGCTGAACACCAGAAGGCAGATCCAGGTGACGAAACCAGTCAGATAGCCGATGACAATGAACTGCAATGCCGCCGAGATGATGAAGGCGATTGTCACGACGATCTGAAAGCTCAGCGCCTGGGCGGCGTGACGACGGATAAAGGTGTCGCGGTCCTTGTAGATCAGGTAGATGATCAGAGACGGGATGAAGCTGAAGAAGATGCCCCCGATGTGAGCAAAAAGCGACCACATGCGGGCGTCACTCGGGGAGACCGACTGTTGTCCCTGCATCCCGTATGCCGGTGCCGGTCCGGCCATGGGGGGAGCAGGAGGCGGGGCGTCGGGCCGCTGTGGGGGATCACTCTGGGCGGGTGTGTCCTGCGGGCCTTCACTCATCACATGTCCCTTGAGAAGATCGGGCGCACATAGTGCGCTTGGTAGAGACGAACCTACTGCTCCGAGCAGTGACCCTGAGGCTGTTTGGCTACGACTCCCGTGTCGTCACGAAGTCGATCAGCTCCTCGACACTGGCCAGCAGCGTCGGCTCGAGATCGGCATAGGTGCGCACGGTGGCGAGGATCCGCTTCCACGCCTGTGCGATGTCGGTCTGGGTCTCGTGCGGCCACCCGAGCGCGGCGACGATCCCGTGCTTCCAGGACTGCCCGCGGGGGATGACCGGCCAGCTCTCGAGACCGAGGCGCTCCGGTCTAACGGACTGCCACACATCGACATATGGGTGGCCCAGGATCGTGACGTGTGGCGCGTAGCGGCGGATCGCACGCGCCTCGTCAACCAGCCTGGTCTCCTTGGTCCCGGGGACGAGGTGGTCGACCAGGACACCCAGACGCCGACGCGGCGAGGGCTGGAAGTCGCGGATGACTGCGGCGAGATCGTCGACGCCGTTCAGCATCTCGACGACCACACCCTCGATCCTCAGGTCATCGCCCCAGATCTTCTCGACCAGCTCGGCGTCGTGCTTGCCCTCAACGAAGATGCGTGATCCCGACGCGACCCGGGTCCGCGCGCCCTGGACCGACCTCGAGCCACTGGCGGTCCGCGACCTGACCGCCCTGGCCGCCTCCGCAGCCGCTCGAACCGCCGCAGTCGGCAAGGTCAGGGTGACGGGGGCACCTTCGAGCAGGAAGCCGGGTCCAAGGGGGAACCCCTTGCTGCGTCCGAGTCGGTCCTGAAGGTGGACGACCTGCATGCCCCCGGCCTTCTCGACCCTGACCACCGCGCCACACCAACCGGTCTCGACATCCTCGACAACAAGGCCGGTCTCGGCCTCAATCTCGCGGGCGTGTCCGCCCTTGGGGGCGCGCCAGTCTCCCGAAAGGACATCGGCGCCGTAACGATCGTTCACCGTGGCATCGTAGACTTGGCACTCGACATACCGGAGTGCCAACGCGCCGTGCACGCTACCGGTGGCTTGGGATGACCTGAGCCGTTGCGATGAGTCGAGAACAAGGAGGTGGGGCGGATGGTCGGCGAACGAAGGATGGCCGTGCTGCGCGCCATCGTCCAGGACTACGTCCAAACCTCCGAGCCGGTCGGCTCCAAGGCGCTGCTGGAACGCCACCAGCTGGGTGTCTCTGCTGCCACCGTACGCAACGACATGGCTGCACTGGAGGACGAGGGACTGATCTCGGCGCCGCACACGAGTGCGGGGCGGATCCCCACCGACGCCGGCTACCGGCTGTTCGTCGACCGGCTCAGCGAGCTGAAGCCGATGAGTGGCCCGGAGCGCGCGGCAATCTCGGCGTTCCTCGTCGGCGCTGTGGACCTCGACGACGTGGTGGACCGGACTGTTCGGCTGCTGGCCTCCCTCACCCATCAGGTCGCCGTCATGCAGTACCCGTCACTGACCCGGTCCTCTGTGCGTCACGTCGAGCTGGTGCCGATCGGCGCATATCGCCTCATGGTGGTACTCATCGTCAACACCGGCCGGGTCGAACAGCGGGTCATCGAGTCCTCGCGCGACCTGTTGGCAGCCGACGGCGAGCAGTTCATTGCCGACCTACGGTCGTGGCTGAACACCGAGGCCAGTGGACATCAGCTCAGCGAGGCTGCCTCACGACTCCAGTCCCTGCCCGAGAACTTCGCGCCCGCCGATCGCGACCTGGTCCGGGCGGTCGTGCGCTCCTTGGATGACGCCCTGGTCGAGGAGAGCGAGGAGCGCATCGTTCTGGCCGGGACGTCCAACCTCATGCGCTTCGGCGCCGACTTCCCCCTCACCATCGGGCCAGTCCTGGAGGCTCTGGAGGAGCACGTCGTGCTGCTCAAGCTCCTCGTCACCATGGGCAACGAGGGTGACACCGTGGCGGTCCGCATCGGTCACGAGAACGCGCACGCCGGGCTGAGCGCCACCTCGGTGGTCAGCACCGGCTACGGGGGCGGCGCCAATGTCGTGGCGGGCCTCGGGGTGCTCGGTCCGACCCGGATGGACTACCCGACGACCATGGCCTCAGTGCGGGCTGTAGCCCGCTACGTCTCCCAGATTCTGGCCCCATGACCCGGGTCGCTCCTGAGACCTGGGCCAACAATCTCCTCAACCAACGCTCAAAAGGACAATCTTGAACGACTACTACAAGGACCTCGGCGTCGATCGTGGCGCCAGCGCCGAGGACATCAAGAGGGCCTACCGCCGTCTGGCGCGCAAGCTGCACCCGGATGTCAATGTCGAGCCCGATGCCGAGGAGCAGTTCAAGAAGGTCTCCCAGGCGTATGACGTGCTGTCGGATGCCGAGAAGCGCCGCTCCTACGACGCCGGCTCGGACCCCTACGGCGGCGCGAGCGGCGGTTTCGGGCAGGGCTTCTCGTTCAGCGACATCATGGAGGCCTTCTTCAGCCAGGCCGGCGGCGGGGCAGGACGCGGACCCCGGTCGCGCCAGCGGCGGGGCCAGGACGCCCTGATCCGTATCGACATCGACCTCGGCCAGGCCGTCTTCGGTGCGGAGCGCGAGCTGACGATAGACACAGCGGTCGCCTGCGGAACCTGTCACGGCGACGGGTCGCAACCGGGCACCGGGACCCGCACGTGTGACGTCTGTGGGGGCAGGGGCGAGATACAGCAGGTCCAGCGATCCTTCCTCGGCCAGGTCATGACCTCGCGTCCATGCACGGCGTGCCAGGGCTACGGCGTCGTGATCGCCAACCCCTGCTTCGAGTGCTCCGGTGAGGGCCGCGTCCGAACCCGGCGCAACCTCAATCTCCGCGTCCCGGCCGGTGTCGACACCGGCACCCGGATCCAGCTCACCGGCGAGGGTGAGGTCGGAACGGGTGCAGGGCCAGCCGGTGACCTGTATGTCGAGGTCGTCGTGACGCCGCACGAGACCTTCCAGCGCCGTGGCGACGACCTGCACTGTTCCGTCGAGCTCCCGATGACCGCGGCTGCCCTGGGCACCACCATCAAGCTCGACACCTTTGACGGGATCACCGACCTCGAGATCAAGCCCGGCATCCAACCGGGCGACATTATGACCCTGAAGGGCAAGGGCGTGACACACCTGCGTGGCACGGGGCGCGGCGACATCCTGGTCCACGCGAGCATCCAGACCCCGACCAGGCTCACCCCTGAGCAGGAGGACGTCCTTCGCCAGCTCGCGGTCCTTCGCGGCGAGGAACGACCCGTTGGCCGGCTCACCCCGGCGTCGAATGGTCTTTTCGGCAAGCTGCGCGACGCCTTCCTGGGCAAATAGGCCCAGTCGTGACTGCCCCGCTGTTCTTCGTGGCTGCGGACCAGCTGGCCGGGGCCACCCACGGGTCGGTGATCGTCCTGGGCGGTCCAGAAGGGCGTCATGGTGCCACCGTGAAGCGGATCGGCGTCGGCGAGCAGGTTCTGCTCGGTGACGGGTTCGGCGGTCGCGCAGAAGCCGTCGTCGAGAGTGTCGGTGCCGGCGAGCTGCACCTGCGCGTGCGGGCGGTCACGCAGGAACCGCAACCGGATCCGCGCTTCGTGCTCATCCAGGCGCTGACCAAGGGCGATCGGGATGAGCAGGCCATCGAGGCCGCGACTGAGCTCGGGGTCGACGAAGTCGTTCCGTGGCAGGCCATGCGAAGCATCGTGATCTGGCGCGGAGAGCGCGCCGCCAGGTCCCTGCGCAAGTGGGAGTCGGTCGTTCTGGCGGCGACCAAGCAGTCGCGGCGTGCACGGACCCCGTTGGTGGGAGCCCTGGCGAACCCGGCCGACGTCATACAGCGGATCGAAAAGGCAGCGTGGGCACTGGTTCTGCACGAGGAGGCTTCATTGCCCCTCGCTGGGCTCGACCTTCCGCCGTCCGGGGAGGTAGTGGTCATCGTGGGTCCCGAGGGGGGGATCAGTCCGGACGAGCTCGGCGCTTTCGTCGACGCGGGAGCGGTGGCTGTGCGCCTGGGGTCTGGCGTCCTGCGTTCATCCAGCGCCGGGCCGGCCGCACTCGCGGTGATCAGTGCAGCCGGTCGCTGGCGCTGAGCCGTTTGAACGCTGAGTCCGGGCAACGCCCAGTTGGCGAAACTACCTGACGGTGAACGGCTTTGACGTCTCTGCGACGATCCCTTTTCCGTCCTGCATGCTGACCTCGAACATCCGGAAGCTGTAGTCGCCAGCTGCGAGCGCACCCAGGTTAACGGTCCAGGTACCTCGCGTCGGGCAACCGCTGGACGCAGTTGTCGTTCCGGACTTGAGAGCAGCTCCGCTCTTCTTCAGCTGCCATTGGGTCGTGGCCTCGAAGGCGCAGGACTCGCCGGTGACCACCACGGATGTGCCGGCCTTGTACATGTGAGCGCGCTCAGGGGCCGTGATCCAGATCGGCGCGAGGTCCTGGTACTGGAGGTCCTTGGCCGGGCGGTTGTAGGTCTGGCTGGTGGGGTAGGTCCCGAACAATGTCGAGGAGCCGTCGGCGACCACGAACTTCACCGGAATCGTTCCTTGTCCGACAGCCGCCTGGGCGGTCCAGACCAGCTCCTGAACGGCCAGCTGAGTCTGCGCGCTCGTGAAGCCGCTTGCGCTGGAGCCGCTGAGGGTGAGGGTGATCAGGCTTGGCGTCACGCTGACGTCCTTGACCGACTGGCCCGACCAGGGCTGGACGTAGGGCTCGAAGTTTGTGAAGGGCTGAGCGTTCATCGCCACCGCGACCGCAGCCTTGGCCTTCTGCGCGGGCGTGGCACCAACGGGAACGGCGGTCTTGACGAACTCCCGGTAGAGGCCGAACCGGTCCCCGGTATCGGAGACTGCGCCAACGAAGTATGCCGGCAGCGCCACCTGGGAGGTGACACCAGTCGCAGGTGACGACGATGACGTGGGCGATGACGAGGACAACGAGGATGAGGACGATGTTGCCGGCGAGACCGGTTGCCCGACGGGCTGACCACCACCGGTGTTGGAGACGCCCCAGGCGACAGCTCCGATGAGGGCCACCGACGCCGCAGCGGCGACGGGGATGAACCATCGTCGCGAGGGCTGGGCAACTTTTGTGTCGTCGTGGACCATGGCCAGGATCTCCAATCTTTTGTCACGCGGGCTGATTCGATCGGCGTCTCGGCGCAGGCTTTCACGCAGCTGGCGCTCGAAGTCACTGTCGTTGGTGCTGTTGCCGGTCATGAGGTGCCCTCTACGTCGGATCGCAGGCTGGTCAGGCCCCGATGAGCATGAGCCTTGACCGAGCCGGCAGAGATACTCAGGGCCTCGGCGATCTGAGCTTCGTTGAGGTCAAGGAAATAGCGCAGTGTCAGCACCTCTTGCTGCCGCCGGGGCAGTCGCCCGAGGGCGGCAATCAGCCGGTCGCCGGTAGCGTGCTCGAGGGCCTGGGTCTCGGCGCTCGGCGCACTCGTTGTGCCATAAGCGGTTCGGGCGTTGGTCTCGGCCTTCAGATAGCGGGTCTCGACGGCTCGGTGACGCAGGGCCGATCGCGAGCTGTTGACGACACAACGCCGGAGGTAGGCCAGAGCCCGATCCTGGTCCCGGAGCTGGGACCAGCGCGAGTGCATGGCCACGAACGCGTCCTGCACCGTCTCCTCGGCCACCTGCTGATCCCTGACGAAGAGCCACGAGAGCCGCACGAGTGACTGCCAGTGGGCGGCATACAGCGCAGTGAGGGCCGAATCGGCTTCCCACCCCCCGGCCGGGGCAACGCCGCTCTCTGCCCGTTCCATCACGGTCAACATTCTCACGCTGGTATGACGCGCTGCTGCATTACGCGGTTGACGCGCCGTTACCCTCGTCCCATGAGCAACAAGCAGGCTCCGGCGGCGAGCGAGTGCGTGTTCTGCAAGATCATCGCCCGCGAGATTCCGGCCGAGATCATTCATGAGACGGCCAGTACGCTGACGTTTCGTGACGTCGAGCCACAGGCGCCCACGCACGTGCTGGTGATCCCCAAGGAACATCAGCCCGATGTTGTGACGTTGGGGGCGTCGTCGCCTCAGGGACTGGTGGAGCTCTTCGAGGCGGTCGGCCGCGTCGCGGCCCAGGAGGGGCTCGGAGCCGGGTACCGCAGCGTGTTCAACACCGGTGCCCTTTCGCAGCAAACCGTGTTTCACGCCCACGTACACGTGCTCGGGGGCCGGCCGATGACCTGGCCGCCGGGTTGAGAAGCCACGTAGACTGGGTTCAAGATGACTGAAGACTCCCCGAGGCACACCATCGTCCTTCCACCAGAGCTGTCCATGGTGAGCCTGCTCGGACCGAGTGACGAGTTGTTACGTGCGATGGAGCACTCCTTCCCGCACCTCGACCTTCTGGTGCGCGGTAACGAGTTCCACGTCACTGGCGCAGCCGCCGAGGTGGCTCTTCTGGAGCGGCTGATCGATGAGCTGCTCGTCGTTCTGGCGACGGGCCAGTCGCTGAGCCGCGATGCGGTCGAACGCTCGGCCTCCATGCTCCGCGCGCAGACCAAGGAGCGTCCCGCGGACGTGCTCACCATGAACATCCTGTCCAACCGTGGCCGCACGATCCGACCCAAGACCGTCAACCAGAAGCACTACGTCGACGCGATCGACAAGAACACCATCGTGTTCGCGATCGGCCCGGCCGGAACCGGCAAGACCTATCTGGCGGTGGCCAAGGCGGTCGCGGCCCTTCAGAACAAGCAGGTGAGCCGGATCATCCTCACTCGGCCTGCAGTCGAGGCCGGCGAACGGCTGGGTTTCCTGCCGGGCACGCTCAACGACAAGATCGACCCCTACCTCCGGCCGCTGTACGACGCACTGCACGACATGGTCGACCCGGAGTCGATCCCGCGGCTGCTGGCTGCGGGCACCATCGAGGTCGCTCCGCTGGGCTATATGCGAGGACGCACTCTCAGTGACGCGTTCATCATCCTGGACGAGGCCCAGAACACCTCGCAGGAGCAGATGAAGATGTTCCTGACCCGTCTTGGCTTCGCCTCCAAGATGGTCGTGACCGGTGACGTGACCCAGATCGACCTGCCCACCGGGACCCCGTCAGGCCTGAAGGTGGTCCGCGACGTGCTGGCAGGGGTCGAGGACGTGCACTTTGCTGAGCTGAACTCCCATGACGTCGTGCGTCATCGCCTGGTCGGGGCCATCGTGGAGGCCTATGAGCGCTGGACCCACCCGGAGGTCAAGGCGGTGAACGCCCATGAGCATCGACGTTCTTAACGAGAGCGAGCTCGCACTTGACGAGATGGAGCTCGTGGCCTGCGCCAGGTATGTCATGGGCGAGATGAAGGTTCACCCGCAGGCCGACCTCTGCATCAAGCTCGTGGATGAGTCGGTGATGGAGGTCCTTCACCGGCAGTGGATGGACCTGCCCGGCCCTACCGACGTCATGAGCTTCCCGATGGATGAGCTTCGTCCAGGCCGCGATGGGCAGGAACCGGCCGACGGGGTGCTCGGCGACATCGTGCTGTGTCCATCCGTGGCGGCCCGGCAGGCGATCGGGGCCGGTCATGCCACGGAGGAGGAGCTGTTGCTGCTGCTGACCCACGGCATCTTGCATCTGCTCGGCTACGACCATGCCGAACCCGACGCGAAACGCGAGATGTTCGAGCTTCAGCGCACCCTGTTGCTGACGTTCCTCGCTGGCCGCGGCCGCCGCGCCGCCGTCTGACCCCGGCGCCCTCCCCCCTGCCATGGTTACCAAGCTCATCTTCGCGGCGTTGGCCAGCATCCTGGTCGCTTTCGTGATCGCAGCCTCAGAGGCAGCCCTTTCGCGGCTCTCCCGCCACCGCGCCGGTGAGCTCTTCGAAGAGGCCCGGCGTGGGGCGTCGGCGCTGGCCACCATCCTCGCCGACAGCGCGGCATACCTGTCCGTGGCCTCCTTTGTGCGGGTCGCAGCGGAGGCTACGACGGCTGTCCTGATCACCCTGGCCGTGGTCGATGTGGTCGACGGCTTCTGGCCGGACCTGTTGATCTCCATCGGGGTGATGGTGGTCGTCTCCTTCGTCATCGTCGGGGTATCGCCACGGACATTGGGCCGTCAGCATGCCGACCGCGTCGCGTTGCTGTCTGCGCCGATCCTTGTCCAGCTGCGCCGGGTGCTTGGTCCGGTGGCGCGCCTGCTGGTGATGGTCGCCAACGCGGTGACCCCCGGGCGCGGTTATCGCGATGGGCCGTTCGAGTCAGAGGCAGAGCTGCGCGACCTCGTCGACCTTGCGGGGGAGGCGTCGCTGATCGAGGCCGGGGAACGCCAGATGATCCACTCGGTCTTCGAGCTGGGTGACACCGTGGCTCGCGAGGTCATGGTGCCGCGCACCGACATGGTGACCGTGGATCAGGACAGGACCCTTCGTCAGGCGATGTCCTTGTTCCTGCGATCGGGGTTCTCGCGCATCCCGGTGGTCGGTGAAGGGCCCGACGATGTTCTGGGGCTGCTCTACTTCAAGGACGTGGCTCGCCGCGTCTACGCCGACGCCGCCGCAGCCGCCGTGCCGGCCCAACAACAGATGCGGCCCGCCAAGTACATTCCCGAGAGCAAGCCGATCGACGACCTGCTGCGTGAGATGCAGCGGGACCAGAACCACTTTGCCATCGTCATCGACGAATACGGAGGAACCGCAGGCCTGGTCACACTCGAGGACATTCTCGAGGAGATCGTCGGTGAGATCTCCGACGAGTACGACCGCGAAGCCCCAGGTGTCGAGGAGCTCGAGGACGGCTCAACCCGGGTGCCCGCCACGATGCACGTCGACGACCTGGCCGAGCTCTTCGACGTGACCATCGACGAGGACGAGGTGGACACCGTCGGTGGTCTGCTCGGAAAGACAATCGGTCTGGTTCCGATCCCGGGGTCACACGCCGTGGTTTCGGGCCTGTCACTGACCGCAGAGCGCATGGCTGGGCGTCGCCACCGCATCGCTACGGTCGTCGTGCGACGCTTGGCCGACAAGGATGGACGCGGGTCAAACCAGGAGGAGGCGTCGTGAGCCAGGAGTTCCGGGCTGGTTTCGCGTGTCTGGTCGGGCGTCCCAACGCCGGCAAGTCGTCTTTGACCAACGCACTGGTTGGCCAGAAGGTCGCCATCATCTCGAGCAAGCCGCAGACCACGCGGCATACGATCCGTGGGATCGCCACCTCCAAGACCGCGCAGCTGATCCTGGTCGATACCCCAGGACTGCACAAACCCCGGACCCTGCTGGGCCAGCGCCTGAACGACCTTGTCCGCGAGACGTTGCTGGACGTCGATGTGATCGGCTTCTGCCTCCCGGCCAACCAGCGGGTCGGGCCCGGCGACAGCTACATTGCGAGGGAGCTCACCGAGCTGCAGCAGGCCAGGCGCCGTCCGGTCGTGGCGATCGCGACCAAGATCGACCTGGTCGACAAGCAGCGCCTGGCCGAGCACCTGATCGCCATCGACCAGCTCGGCGACTGGGCGGACATCATCCCCTGCTCGGCGGTACGGGGCGACCAGGTCAGCGAGGTCGCCTCGGTGCTCTCGTCCTACCTGCCCGTCTCGCCGATGCTCTATCCCGAGGGCGTCCTGACCGACGAGCCCAACATCATCATGATCGCTGAGCTTGTTCGCGAGGCGGCGCTCGAGGGCGTACGTGACGAGATGCCGCACAGCCTTGCGGTCGTCGTCGACGAGATGCTGCCCCGCGAGGGCCGGCCAGAAGGCTCCCCGCTGCTGGACATCCGGGTCAACGTCTTCGTCGAACGCTCCAGCCAGAAGGCCATCATCATCGGCCGGGGCGGATCGCGCCTTCGCGAGGTCGGCACCAACGCGCGCATCGCGATCGAGGCTCTCCTTGGTCAACGGGTCTATCTGGACCTGCACGTCAAGATCGCGAAGGACTGGCAGCGCGACCCCAAGCAGCTCCAGCGACTCGGTTTCTAAGGGGTCGCGGGAGGATGCGAGGGTCGCTCAGCCCATCAAGGGAGCCTGCGAGCAGGTCCAGCGGCCCGCGTCCCTCCGTGCCGTGACGTGTGTCCACGATGCGGGACTCGTGCCCGGTTGGTGGACGATGACCCGCTTCCCGGCATACGGTGTTCGCGTGCGCATCGCGTCTGGAGCAATGCTCCTTCTTCGCTGCCGCGGCGGGGCCCTCTAAGAAGGCCGCCCCTCGTCGCGGAGTTTTGCGTTGCCGGGCCTCACCGAATGCAACCAGACGTTAGAGGCGAGAAATGATCAATCACCAACAGCCCAGCGGTATGCCGGTGGGCAAGTACGTTCCCTTTGAGCAGCAGATCTCGGTGGAGCTCCCCGATCGCACATGGCCGACAAGGCATATGACGAAGGCCCCGCGCTGGTGTGCGGTCGACCTGCGGGACGGCAACCAGGCCCTGATCGACCCGATGACCCCTGATCGCAAGAAGCGCATGTTCGACCTGCTGGTGCGGATGGGCTACAAGGAGATCGAGGTCGGTTTCCCTTCGGCGAGCCAGACCGACTACGACTTTGTGCGGATGCTGATCGATGGCGGACACATCCCCGACGATGTGACCATCCAGGTGCTGACCCAGGCACGTGAGCACCTCATCGAGCGCACCTATGACTCCATCCGAGGAGCCAAGCAGGCGATCGTCCATCTCTACAACTCGACTTCGGTGCTGCAGCGGCGTGTGGTCTTCGGCCTCGACCAGGACGGCATCATCGATGTCGCTCTCGAGGGCGCGCGCCTGTGCCGCAAGCTCGAGGAGACCATCCCTGACACGACGCTCTACTACGAGTACTCACCAGAGTCCTTCACCGGCACCGAGCTCGACTTCGCGGCGCGGATCTGCAACGCGGTGGTCGAGGTCCTCGACGCCCGGCCTGACCACAAGGTGATCATCAACCTGCCGGCGACAGTCGAGATGGCAACTCCCAACGTCTACGCCGACTCCATCGAGTGGATGTCGCGTCACCTGACCCGCCGCGACTCGATCGTGCTTTCGTTGCACCCGCACAACGACCGCGGAACCGGTGTGGCTGCAGCCGAGCTGGGATTTCTCGCCGGCGCCGACCGGATCGAGGGCTGCCTGTTCGGTAACGGCGAGCGCACCGGCAACGTCTGCCTGGTGACGCTCGGGATGAACATGTTCACCCAGGGCATCGACCCCCAGATCGACTTCTCGGACATCGACGAGGTCCGGCGCACCGTTGAGCACTGCACACAGCTGCCCGTTCACGAGCGTCATCCCTACGGTGGCGACCTGGTGTTCACGGCCTTCTCCGGTTCGCACCAGGATGCGATCAAGAAAGGCTTCGAGTTCATGGAGAAGGACGCGAAGGAAGCCGGCACGTCCGTGGACGACCTGGTCTGGGGCGTGCCCTACCTGCCTATCGACCCGCACGACCTGGGCCGGTCCTACGAGGCTGTGGTGCGCGTCAACAGCCAGTCCGGCAAGGGTGGGGTGGCCTACATCCTCAAGAGTGAGCATCAGCTCGACCTGCCGCGCCGGCTGCAGATTGAGTTCAGCGGTGTCGTCCAGAAGCGGACCGAGTCCGACGGCGGCGAGATCTTGCCCGCCGTGTTGTGGTCGGCGTTCCAGGATGAGTATCTGCCGGTCAGTGTGGCGGATGCCGTAGCGACCGATAACGAAAAGTGGGGCCGGTTCTCGCTGCTGAGCATGCGTTCGGAGTCGACCGTCGAGGGTGGGGACACCATCTCGCTCAGGCTCACTGATCACGGCAAGGAGATCACTCTCGAAGGCAGTGGCAATGGCCCGATTGCTGCCTTCGTCTCAGCGCTGTCGACCCTCGACGTCGACGTCCGCGTCCTTGACTATGCCGAGCACGCGCTGTCCGCGGGTGGCGATGCCAAGGCTGCGGCCTATGTCGAGTGCGCGGTTGGCGAGCGGGTGCTGTGGGGAGTCGGACTCGATGCCAGCATCGTCATCGCCTCACTCAAGGCGGTCGTCTCGGCGGTCAACCGCTTCGAGCGCGAGAAGGCAGTCGTAGCTCAGGCTGGCTGAGATCCAACGGATGGCTTGATGCCGGCGTTCAAAGCACGCCGCGTGGCTCGGCGTTCCGGGAACGCAGCTCGGCGGGTGCCGTTCAGCGCACGCCGCGTGGCTCGGCGATCAGGGAACGCAGCGCGGCGGCCGGCGTTCAGCGCACGCCACGTGGCCTGAACTGGATGCTGATCCGGGGGCCGACCGGCTTGGCTGTCTTGGAGACGGCATGCTCCCAGGTCCGCTGGCATGACCCACCCATGACGAGCAGGTCGCCGTGGCCAAGGACGTGCCGGATGGTTCGTCCTGCGCCACCCCCTCGGCGGCGCAGGAGAAGTGCC
>JBBRZV010000076.1:0-14776 GCA_038236365.1 Actinomycetales bacterium
CCTGGTGTGGCGGTGCAGGAGTTCGCCCGGGGTCAGACGATCTCGAACCTGGTGGTGGTCAAGTTGGTCGGGGGGAAGGTTCAGGTGAAGGTGTCGGCGGGTTCGGCGCGGATCCTGATGGACGTCTCGGGGTACTACAGCACCGGGCCCTAACTATCCCCCACCGGAGCCGGTACTTCTAGGGGCCACCGCGGTCGCACTCAGGGTGACCCCGACGAGCGCGGGGATCGTCGCGGACCTCGTCCAAACCCTCATGCAATAAGCGTAGATCGGGCTCATCTGGCGGTGCGAACCGATCCAGCGTACGTGACCGTAGCGTCAAATCACCTTTCCGAAGAAGCAGGGAATTCTATGACTATTGACGAACTGTTCCATCGGGTGGTGCGTGGCCATTGGCTGCTCATCCTGACCTGCATTGTGGTCCCGGTGACTGCAATGTTCTATCTGGGCGGCAAGCAGCTGGTCTTGTACCAGGCGGTCGGACGTCTGCAGTTCGGCAGCACTCTCGCATCGTCCAACGTCGAGGCGGATGCAGCGAGCACACGGGCGCTGGGCATCGTCACCAGTCCAGGTGTCATCCAGCAGGCGCTGGCAGAGGCCCACGTCGCGGCTGACCCCACGCAGTTTGCCCTCGATCACGTCAATGTCAGCAGGGTTGGCGTCTCACCGGTCATCGAGGTCTCGGTCACGCAGCAGAACCCTGGGAAGGCTGCCCTCATCGACAAGTCGCTGATCAAACAGTTGCTGGACTTCTCCAACTCCGCCAGCTGGAAGACCGGGACCGACCAGGTCAAGAGCCTGGACGCCGTGATCGCCACCCTGACCAAGCAACGTGACGACCTGATCCCCCAATTGCGCACGGTGACCCTGACGACGCCGGGACGGCAGCTCAGTCTGCAGGCACAGATCGGCGGCATCCAGGCCAGCCTGGCAGATGTCTTGCAGCAACGCTCCAACCTTCTCGTCGCCGCGGCCGCGCGGCCATCGACCGCTCTGCTCGACCCCGTGCGGACCCCAACGGTCCCAATCCCCGGGAGCACCATGCAGATGTCAGCCCTCGCGGGGCTCCTGGGCCTGATCGTCGGCCTCGGACTCGCCGCCGGACTGGAGACCGTGCGTCCCAGGCTGCGCAACTCCAAGGCCATCGTGTATGCCGTGGGCGCGCCGCTGATCGGACACCTCAGGCTCCATGATCTGGGGCATCCGCTTGGGGGCGCAGCGATCAGCCAAGTCGCCGACCGGATGGCACTGTTCGGCATCAAATACGGCAGCTCGCGGGCGATGCTTGTGCCGGTGCGAGTGGGCGACCAGCCCCTGGCTGGGCAGATGGCTGTTGCGTTGGGGACCAACGGGGACGTCAGAACGAGCCATCGCCTGCAATGCGCGGCCATGAACGGGCATTGGGTTGAGCCGGGCGATCATCCTGTGATCGTCGTCTTCAGCCCTGCGAAGATTCGCGCAAGGCAGCTGCGGCCGGTCCAGGAGCTGATCGACTCGCTTGACTGGCCCGTGCTCGGGGTGGTGACCTACGACCGGCCGCACCGGTTCCCGTTCACACGCCGAAGGGCGTCCGGCGCGGCCGCCGAGGCGTCCGGCCACGCGGCCGTCAATCCGCACGTCAATCCGGTGAAGCATGCACTGGTACATCGGAGGACCGCGTGAGCCTGAGCTACCGCAGCGGGGGAGTCACCGTCGCGGTCGAAGCACCCAGAGGGCCCTGGCAGCAGCGAGTGGTTGAGGCGTGCGCCGGACAGGTGGTAAAGGGAACGCCGTTGGGCTCAGTGGATATCCACGTTCGCCTCGAGGTCGGTTCCGGGCCGTTTCCCGTGGAAGGCATGGACCCCTTGACCCGGGGAGCCTGGGTGGGCGGGGAACGTGTCGTGATCGAGGATGCGTGCGCAAGTGGCCTGGACCTTCGGTTCACCATTGGCGCAGACTCCCTGGCGGTTGAGGCCCGCCCACGCCCGAGGCCCAGCCAGCGCGGACTTGCCCTGCTCGCGCCGGGACGGACCCAGCTGCTCTGGCGGGCGGCCATCTTGCAGTACCCGGTCCTTTGGTGGGCAGGTGTCAAGGGCGGGGTGCCGATGCATGTGTCGGCGCTGAGCGTGGACGGTGAGGGGGTGGTACTTGCCGGTCCTGGCGGCGTGGGCAAGTCCACGCTCCTGGCCCAGGCGACGAGCGATGGGGCGCAGGCTCTCAGCGACAACCTTTGTGTCTGCTTTGGATCGACGTTGTACGGCGTGCTCGAGCCCCTGCGTACTGCCGGCGGGACGGGTCGTCGAATGCCTCACGGACGTCGCGAGACCGCCTGGGCTGCGAGACTGGAACGCGTGGACGCAGGTCGGATCCTGGTCCTGCGTCGCGGGTCGGAGACCGAGGCCAACATGGTGCCGATACCCACTGGCGAGGCCGCGCGTGTCATCGCCGCTGGGACGTATGCCGCCGGTGAGCTGCGTCGTTATTGGGCTTTCGCGTCAACCCTTGCGCTTGGAACGGGTCTTGGCCCTGCCCACCCTCCAGTCGTGGGCAGCGCCGGTGACCTGGCGAACGGCATACCGTGTTCCGAGGTGCAGTTGCCGGCCACCCCTAGCGCTCCTCTGATTGATCTGATCCAGGGCTCCCGCGCGGTCGGCCTCGGCAAGCAGATCCCCACGGGGGCGTGAGCACCATGGCTGTCAGCGTTGCCCACATCGTCACACGCTGTATCGCAGGGGCAGGCGGTGTTGCCGTGCGTGGCGCCATCTGCATCGATCCTCAGCGGTACCACGGGACGATCGTTACCGGCAGTGGGGGACCGCTGCTGGACGAGGCGCGCTCCCATGGCGTAGACGTCGTGGTCATCCCTGAGCTGGTCTCTCCGATCAGTCCCCGCCAGGACGCCATTGCCTTCGCGCGGATCATCCAAGTTCTTCGTGAGCGGCAGATCGACGTGGTGCATACCCACAGCGCCAAAGCGGGAGTCCTTGGCCGGATGGCTGCGCGCAGGGTGGGGGTGAGCCAGGTGGTTCACACGATGCACGGATTCCCCTTCCACGAGTTCCAGCCTGCGCTGAAGCGGGCGACGTATATCCAGATCGAACGGAGAATGTCCGGGCTGACTGACGCCTTCCTTGCGATTGGCACGGGCGTTGCCGTTGAGATGATCCGGCGGGGCCTGGCCCGGCCTGATCAGATTCGGACCATCGGTCCCGCGGTGGACCCACCGTCAGTGACCACCACACCGGCGACACGCGCAAGAGCCAGGTTGCTGCTCGGGGTCCAAGACGACGTGCTTGTGGTCGGCACCGTGGGGCGAATGGACTACCAGAAGGCGCCTGAGGTCTTGATCGAGGCGATATCACAACTCACATCTGGGGCGATGCTGGTGTGGGTCGGCGACGGGCCACTGATCGAGGCGGCACAGCGGCAGGTCGCTGCACTCGGACTGCAGGATCGAATCCTCTTTTTGGGCAACCGAACTGATGTGCCGACGATCCTTCCCGCGTTTGACGTGTTTGCCATGGCCAGTCGTTACGAGGGGCTGCCATGTGTCATCGTCGAGGCACAACAGAGCGGCATCCCAGTGGTCGCCACGGCCGTCAACGCGGTCTCCGACGTGGTGATCCCGGGGGAGACGGGACTGCTCGTCCCGGCAGGCCGGCCCGACCTCTTGGCCGGCGCGCTGGACCACGCGCTGGCCAACCCAGACCTGGCTCGTCAGTGGGTACTCAATGCCCGCACCCAGCTCGGTGCTCGCTACGCCCCCGAGACGCTAGCGGTGGTTCTGGACGAGGTCTACTCCCCGAGGCAGGAGCCGGCGCAGACCCGGCGATCCTGGTCGAAGGCGTCGTGATGAACGGGGTGCCCGAGTCCGTGCGTCTGGTCACAGAGCCCGGCGATCTGGTCATCGAGCCTCGTGGCCGGGCGGATCGAACAGGGATCGCCGCTCTCACTCCCGGTTCCACGGTCGTACTTACAGATGACCGCCCTGGTGGCCGCTTCCGGTTGCGCCGCAAGGCAGCTCGGCTCGGGCTTGAGATCTCCAGGGAGTACATCGTCCTCCCCTCGTGGGGTCGACCCTCGTTCGTCATCGAGGACCACCCGACGACGCTCACCTGGCTGTGGGCGACCCTGGCTATCGTCCCGCCTGGTGTGAGCCGTGGGTCCTTCCTGGCGGACGTCGCGGTGCGAGCAGGCCGCCACTGGCTCGTCCTGGGCGCCCTTGGCAGCGTCGCTCCGGGTCGTGTCGTGATTGCAAGCAGACGATGACTGCCGTTGCGACGGGGCCGGCGCTCGGGGCCCTTGTGCGGGATATCGTCCGGGACCATCTGCCCAAGCGGCAGACGCGAACCGTGGTTGTTGCCATGTCCAAGGACGCCAACCCCAAAGCAACTGTCATGGTCTTCGTCGACGGGGCGCCGTCCCCCTTGCTGGCGTTGAAGGTCGGACTCACTGATGGTGCATGTCGCTCCGTTGAGGCCGAGGCAAGAGCTCTTCGGGCACTCGCGGCTGTCGACCCGACCATGGTTCACCACACGGCACCGAGGTGCCTCGAACTGCGCGATGCCCCGCTGGGTACTGCGCTGGTGATGACCGCCCGTACCGGCGTGCCGATGAACGTCGACTACCACCGGTGGAGACACAACAGCAAACCTGAGCGAGTGCGCCATGACTTCGCGCGGGCCGATCGATGGTTGCGCCAGCTAGCCCTCAGGACCGGGCCGTCCGCGGTCCCGCTTCGGTGGGCAGACGCCATACGTGCGCGTTTCCCATCCGATGTGGTTGGTGAGTATGTAGCAGGGGCAATACAACCCATCGAGCGCGAACTCGAAGGTCCTGATCTGTGTGCGGTCGTCCATGGCGACTTCTGGTGCGGCAACATCCTGCACACCGCCGGGGTGGTGTCGGGCGTCGTGGACTGGGAGCACGCCATGGTCGGTGGGGACCCGGTCAGGGACCGTGCCCGATTCGTGCTCAGCCACTCCTTGTATCTCGACCGTCACACGCGCGCCGGGTCGCGCGTACACGGCCATGAGGGACTGCTCGCGGGACCATGGGGCGCGGGGATCCGTTACGCCATGCAGGGGCAGGGCTGGTACCCAGAGCTGGTAACCGGGTTCGTCGGCGACGGGCTGGAGGCTACCGGTCGTTCGCCTGATCTGTGGCGCGCCGCGATGCTCACAGGGATCGCGGAGATTGTCGTGCGCAGCGACCATGACGCTTTCGCCAGGGAACATCTCGAGCTGCTCCGGGAGCTGGTCCAATGAGCACCCTGAGCGTCCGTCAAGAAAGCCGGACACCGGTTGAGGCCTCCTTCGTCGGCGCAGCCGTTGTACCGCGACACGTGCGACGTGTGGGCTATGTGCTGGCTCTCGCGGTCTGGACCGTGCCCCTCCTGACCCCGTCCGGCCCCATGAACACGGCGCTGCCCGATGTCACCATCGGCGTAGCGGTGGTGATGACCGTGCTGTTGCTTCGCCGCACCCGCGCCAAAGTGAGCCTTCCCTACTCGGTGGGCTTGGGAATATTCATGCTGGCGGGGGCCATCGCCGCGTTCCATCACGAGGTCGTGAGTGCAGCCTTTCCGCTCATGCCGGACCTGCTCATGTTGTTGTGGGCCGCTGCTATCGCCAACGCGGTGCAGCGGCCATGGCTGTTGCGGGTCTTTCTGCAGGCCTGGTGCTGGAGCGCCATCGCCGGGGCGGCCGCCATGCTCATCGGTGTGGTGGCCGGGGTCAATGCCTTGGCCGGCATCAATCCCAAGAACGGCGGTCGTGCCGCGTTGACCATGATCGACCCCAACATGGCCGGCAACTACTTCATGTGCGCTCTGATGGTCTTGCTGGCAACCTCCGCGATCCAAGCCGGTTGGATACGTTTCCTCGGGGCGATCTTGATCATCCTCGCTATCGGTCTCACTGGCTCCAATGGAGCGTTGGTCGGGGTGGGCATCGCCCTCGTTGTGGGTGGCACGGTTCACATGTACAAGGCCCGAGGCCCAGTCTTCGCCATGGCGGTCGCGGCTCTTGGACTGGCGTTGGCGGGAGTTGCCGGACCGAACATCGACGTAGCTGCGATACAGCAACAGGCCGCTGACAGCATCCAGCCGCTGCATGACTCGCTGGGTCGAAGCGACACGTCGGGCAGCGAGCGGAAGATCCTGGTCTCCGAGGGCTTGCGCCTGTTCCGCGCCGGAGACCTCCTGGGCATTGGCCCCGGTCGGACCAAGGAAACCCTGGCCAGTGAAGGGGCCTCGTACGTCAAGGAGGCACACGACGACTACGTCGCCACACTGGTGGAACGTGGGGTGCTCGGGGGCGTCGGGCTCATCCTCCTGATCTCGGCTGCCGGCGTACGGCTGACGCGAGTGACCTTCCGACGCCTTCCGGCGGAGGTGGCGGCGCTGGTCCCCAGGCCGGAGTATCTGCTGGGGTTGGGGTTTGCGCTGCTGGCCGCAGGGTTCTTCTACGAGATTCTGCACTTTCGGCAGCTCTGGGCGTTCCTCGGGCTTGTCGCTGGCCTCGACCTGATGGTGCGTCGTCCATGGCCTCGCTGACCCTGACCAAGAGGTTCGGGTTACTGGGTCAAAAACGTCGCGGGCTGCCGGGGCGAGCCGTGCTGGACAATCTCGGCAGCCGGATCGTCGCAATGGCTGCTGTCACCGCCATCACTGTTCTCGTTGCGCGTTCCGGGGGACCCAGCGATGTCGGCGTTCTGGCGCTCCTGCGGGTTCTGCCAGGTGTTGTCGGCGTCGTGGCTGCCTGGGGGCTGCCCACCGCCGTGGGCTACTTCATCGCGGGGCCGGACAGCGACCATCCCAGGCTGTGGCCGACACTCATCGGGGTCATGGCTTTGGGGGGCTTAGCCGGGATGTTCGTGTGGGTTGCGCTGGCGCCCCTGATCCAGAAGCGCCTCATCTCGTCCACGACTGTTGCTGTCGTGGCCGCAGCGGGTGTCACTGTGCTCACTCAGCTTCCGGTGTCGGTGGCCAAGGCGGGTCTTCAGGCCCTTGAGGACCTACGTGGATCCAACTGGGTCACGGCCTGCGAAGAGGTCGCGTTCCTGCCGCCATACGTTGGCGGGTATCTGTTTGGTTTGCGCGGACCCTGGCTCATTATTTTCTCACTGTTGGTGGCGGACGTCGCGGTGGCGGTCCCCGCGTGGGTCCGAATCTCACGCCGGGTCCGCGCCTCCGGGTCGCATCTGTTCGGCCGCGTTGACCTCGGGCTTGCCCGTCGAGTCTTTCGGTTCGGAGGGCGTAGCCAGGTGGGTGGGGTGATGGGGCTGCTGAACCTGCGCCTCGACTTTGTGGTCCTGGGGGCGATGGCCGGGCCCGCCGCCGTCGGCACCTACGCCGTTGCCTCCAAGTATGCCGAGATACTGCGCCTACCGGCGCTTGCTGTCACCTGGGTGACCTATCCGAGAGTGGCACGGATGGGCTCATCGAGCTTCGGGCCTCGAGCGCGACGACTGGTGGCGCCACTGCTGGCCGGGGGACTGTTGATGGCCGTAGTCCTTTCCCTGCTGGCGTTCCCTCTGTTCCCATGGGTGTTCGGCCCCCAGTTCCACAGCGCAATCTGGCCAGCGATCATCCTTCTGGGCGGGCTGGTCGTGGAGCCCGCCGCCGGAGTCGGTAGCGCCTTTCTACTTGGGTCAGGGCGGCCGGGGCTCAACTCGCTGCTGCTGGGCGCCGGACTGGTCGTCACTCTGGTGCTGGACGTGCTGTTGATCCCTGCCCATGCAGCCGTCGGGGCGGGGTGGGCGTCGACGGCGGCCTACCTGTCGACCGACGTGCTTCTCGTTTTGGTCATGTGGCGCCTGACAAGGCCGCGGTCATGACGCGCCCCTCGCCCCGACTTGCGGCCGTTGCTGTGGTGGTCTGCACTGTGCTTGTGTTGTCCGGCTGCCGGTCCGGGAATGTGCCCGTTGCCGTGGGGCGGGGGGGATCGGGGGGCTTGGCCGTCGCATCCACGGCCCTGCCGCGCGCCCCGTACACCGACCTGGCCGACAGGATCGCGGCACGGAAGACGGCCGTGTGGGTTGAGGTTGACCTGGTCAAAGCATGGCTGCTGGGAGGGCAGCGATATGGCGACGCCCTCAACATTGCCGTCAAGCTTGCCAGCCGTCCCGGAGTAGTAGGCATCAAGATCGCTGACGAGCTGGGGTACCACCCCGGCATCGACACTCCGGCGCTGGCGCAGGAGTTCCTCACACAGGCCTCCAAGGACATCCGGTCCCGGCTTCCTCGCACCAAGATTCTGATCGACATGATCGTGCCGCAGCTCGGCTGCCTCGCCTGGGTGGTCCAACCGGCCACGGCGACCGAAAGGCGCGACTGCTCCACCTCGCAGGCCGCCGCCAGCCCCGCCACCACGATCACCGCGGTTGAAAGCTATCTGCGGTCCAAGACCATTGACGTGCTCGACCTCAGCGCGGGACTTCGGGAACCGGCGCAATACGACAGCTGGAGGACGACCCCGGACGAGGCCATGCGCCTTGTCTGGACTGAGGTCATGCGGCGTCACTGGGGCACTCTGGTCACGCTTCAGGCACGCAAGGCGCTAGCGCACCCCGGGTTCTACCAAGGCGACCCCGTCCAGGCGGAGCAGGACCTGCGGACCTACGTCGACATCCCGCTTGCGAATGGTGCCCAGGCCGTTGACATCTGGACGTGGGCCCAGCCCTACAAGGGAACGACCTACCAGCTCTACGATCCGGGGCTGGCCACGAACGCGCTGATTGTCGGGCTGGCCCGGCGGCGGGCGGCCGGGGCGCACCTGTTTACCCACATGACACCCTCGTCGCTGTTCGTCAGCGCCGGGACTGACGTCCCTGCAGCCACCGACATCTTCACCAGTGTCTTCGTCGCGGCGGGTGCAGGATGAGGGCTTGGGCCTCGCGGCTGGCCTCCTCGGGGGCGGGGTCTGCGGTTACCTCTCGGCATACTGGCGTGGGCATCTGGCGGCGGACGCTGGACGTCGTGGGCTCCGCTGTCGCGATGGCACTGCTCGTGCCCCTGCTGCTGACTATCGCTGTGGCCGTCAAGGTGACCAGCTCGGGCCCGGTTCTGTTCCAACAGGTTCGCTTGACGGGCGGATGGCGGGAGTTCTCGATCCTCAAGTTCCGGACGATGCGAGTCACCCAAGGCGGTCCCGAGATCACCGCGCACAGAGACGCGCGGATCACCGCAGTCGGTCGTGTGCTGAGGCGGAGTCATCTCGACGAGCTGCCCCAGCTGGTCAACATCCTTCGCGGCGAAATGACGCTGGTGGGACCCCGTCCGGAGACCCCCGCGCTGGCTGTGCGTTACCCGCCGGAGTGCCGATGGGTGTTTGAACACCGACCGGGACTGACCGGCCCGACCCAGGCACGGTCGCGCGACCTCAACAACATCCCGCTTGACGTGGTCGACACCGAGCAGTGGTATCTCGAGCATCTGGTCCCTCAGCGCGTGACGATGGACGCGACATTCCTCGACCATCCCACCGTCGCGGCCGTGTTTCGAGTCCTGATCGAGACGGCGCGCCACCTGGTCAGACGAGAGCCTCCACAGGGCGCAGCTGGCTAGCTGCTCCGAGTCACAGGGTCGTTGAGGCGCTGGTCGCCGATTGACTGCGCTACGCCAATAGTCCATTCATTGGTACGCGCTTAGACGCAGCGGCGGGTACGCACTTTGGTGGAGGTGGACCTCCGGGGTACAGCCCTACGCTCAATCATGGGGTTGGATACGCCTCGCTTGGGGGCGGCGGAAGTTCGTGGGCCAGAGTTGTGGGCGCGAGGCATATTTCGGCGAACGGTCGCCGTTATGACCTGCGTCATGATGACGCTGATCGCCGGCGCCACGACAAGCCACGCCGCGCCGGTCACCGTCTTGTACGTCGACCGCACAGTCTCGGCGTGCTCGGACAGCGGTTCTGGCACTCAGTCCGCGCCGTTCTGCACCATTGCCAAAGGTGTCTCGAAACTGTCCCCTGGCATGGAGTTGGATATCGGGAACGGCACTTACGCCGAGACCATCAAGCCCGGCGTCTCGGGGACCTCGTCGGCCGGCTTGCTGGTCACCGCCTGGCCCGGCCGCTCACCTGTGATCGGTGCAGGGGTGGCCAACGGCGCATTTGTGTCGGGTCGCAGTTACATCACCATCTCGAACCTGACGTTTACCGGCACCAGCAAGGACGGGATCAACGTCACGAACAGTGACCACATCACCATCTCCGGCAATCGGGTCACGGCCTCCGGCAAGCCCGCACAGAGCCTGACCGCTCCCGGTATCAGCCTGCGCGGCAGCAGCGCGTCCCTTGTCACCGGCAACACCAGCGACCACAACAGCGACCACGGGATCCTCGTCACGAGCGGCAGCACCACGTCGACGGTGAGCTACAACGAGACCAGCTGGAACGCCAACGGCTGGCAGCGCAATGCCAACGGAATCGATGTGATCAGCGCAGGTAACACCATCATCGGCAACGTTGCACACGACAACGAAGACTCGGGCCTGCAGTTCTATCCAGGTGGCAACAACAACCTTGCGACGCTCAACGTCCTGTACAACAACGGCGACCACGGCATCGACAACCTCAACGTCACCGGGGGACGGCTGATCGGGAACACGGTGTATCACAACTGCACCACCGGCATCAACGTCGAGGGAACCTCAGGGAACTTCGTGGTGGGGAACAACGTGGCCGTCGACAACGCCGTGTACCCGGCCTACAACGGCATCTCATGCTCACGGCGCAAAGGCAACATCGGGATCTGGGACTCGGCTCCAGCGACCACCACGGTCGATCACAACCTCGTGCGGCTGACCAAGGCCGGGACGATGTATGTCTTCGGCTCTTCGTACACGTCGCTATCGGCGATGCAGGCCGCCACCGGCCAGGAAAAGGCCGGCGTCCAAGCCGATCCGAAGTTCGTCAGCACCGTTGGCAACAACCTCCAGCTGAACGAGGGTTCCGCTGCGATCGACCGCGCAGACTCCGGGCTCACCGGCGAACAACCCGCCGACATCCTGGGCAACCCCAGGGTGCGCGATCCCAACGTCAGCAACACCTTCGCAGCAGGGCCAAGGCGGTATGACGACCTGGGCGCCTACGAGTTCCAGCCCACCGTGCCGGCTCTGGCGCCGGTCGCGGCCCTGAGTGTGACTCCGGCCAGTGGGGTGGCGCCGCTGGGGGTGACTGCGGATGCTTCGGGTTCCGCCGACCCTCAGGGTCAGAGCCTGTCCTACGCGTTCAACTTCGGTGATGGCACCAGCTTGGCGGCCCAGGCCGGGGCCGGTGCGACCCACAGCTACACCAGCGCCGGGACGTACACGCTGAAAGTGACGGTGACCAACACCTCCGGGCTCAGTGCTACCGCGACCGCCGCGGTGAGCGTGAGCGCGCCGGCTCTGGCGCCGGTCGCGGCCCTGAGTGTGACTCCGGCCAGTGGGGTGGCGCCGCTGGGGGTGACTGCGGATGCTTCGGGTTCCGCCGATCCTCAGGGTCAGAGCCTGTCCTACGCGTTCAACTTCGGTGATGGCACCAGCTTGGCGGCCCAGGCCGGGGCCAGTGCGACCCACAGCTACACCAGCGCCGGGACGTACACGGTGAAAGTGACGGTGACCAACACCTCCGGGCTCAGTGCTACCGCGACCGCCGCGGTCACTGTCACCGCGGCGACGAGTCCACCGGCCTACGTCAACCAGATCGCGACCAACTACTCGACATCCACCAGGACGTCGGGCTCGATCACGGTGTGGCGCTCAGCAGGAGTCAAGGCAGGGGACTTCGTGGTTCTCACCCTGCAGCTGTCGAGCACCCCCCCGACCGGCCTCGTCACCGCAACAGACACCAAGGGCAACAGATACACCGTCACATCCAGCGTCGCGAACACCACAGGAGGACGTCTGGTCGTCCTGACCGGGATCGCCCTGCAGCCATTGGCAGTCGGTGACGTCATCACAGCCACTTTCCCCACCGCTACCGGCTACCGGATGCTGGGCGACGAGTTCAGCGGGGTCAGACAAGTCGACGCCACAGCCACGGCGAGCGGTACGGCGACGACGTTCAGTCCCGGGCCTACGACGACCACCACGGTCGCGCGTGAGGTGGTCTATGGCTCGGTCGCGATATACGGCGGGACCGCCAACCCCACATGGGCCGCCGGGTGGAAGGACATGACCACGTATTCCGTCATACCCAACTACCTCGGGCGGGCGTACCAGTTGCCCACAACCACAGGCGCCTTCACTGCGACGGGCACAGCTAGCGGCAGCTGGCTGGCAACGATCCTGACCTTCGCTCCTTAGCACTGTGTGAGAGCTGGCCACACCAAGCGTGTTGAAGCTTCACCCCCAGGCAGGTAACGCGGGCAGGGGTTCCGCGCTGGTGAGCCCATTTCGCTGGCCTCTTGAGAGCCAGAGCAGGAGCGCGGCGTTGGCCCCGCTGATGTGCTGGGCGCCGTCACCGAGGGCCCATGTCTCGTCGTCCTCACCGCGCAGGGTGATCGACGGCACCTGACCGCGGGTCCTGAACCGTTCGACGGCGATGGTGATGGCCCGTTTGACGAATCCGGGGTCGGCATCCGCGAATGTGTATCCGGCGTCCAGGTCGACGTGATGGAACACGACCTCCATCAGTCGAAGTGTCGGCAGCTGTGCCCCGCTCACCACTCGGCTGCCTCGCATCTCGACCTCGGCCTTCTCCGGAGGGCCCGCGAGACTTGCGGCGGCAGAGGCAAACCGTGCCGAAGAGTCGTTGAGATCGGTAAAGATCTCCTGCGCCCCGCGGTTCGCCCCCGCTGCGATGTCGGCGTCCCTTGAGTCGGGCGAGTCATACATCGCTCGAGGTGTGCCGGTGACGGCCCAGCCGACGAGGTTGCCCAACGCGTCCGCATTCCGTGCGAGATGGGACAGCACATGGGCACGCGTCCAGCCCTCGCAGAAGCTCGCCACCCTGATCGTCTCGTCGTCCAGACCCCCAGCTGTGTGGACCAGCAGGCTGGTTTCGTGTTCCAGCAACGCCAGGTTGTCGGACAGGTGCGAGGAGCTGCTCATCGGCTCATGGTCCTTTCAGGAGGTGGTTGTCTTCAGAATCTGCGGGTTGGCCTCGTGAAGTGCCAGCGCAGCGCCGATCAGTGCCAGGTGCGAGAACGCCTGCGGGAAGTTTCCGACCATTCGGGAGCTCACCGGGTCGTACTCCTCGGACAGGAGCCCAACGTCGTTGGCCAGCGCCACGATTCGGCGCATGAGCGCGTGGGCTTCTTTGAGACGTCCAGCACCAGCGTAGGCAGTCACCAGCCAGAAGGAACAGGCCAGGAACGGATGCTCGTCACCCGGCAGGCCGTCCACGCCGGCCCGTGTGCGGTAGCGCATCACCAGGCCGTTGCGTAACAGGTCCTGCTCGACTGCCCGGACCGTGCCCAGGAATCGCGGGTCGTCAGCGGCGATGAACCCGACGCTGGGTAGGACCAGCAGTGAGGCGTCCACCTCGCTGGTGTCGTAGTGCTGGGTGAAACACCCTCTCGCGACGTTGTATCCGCGGTCCATCACTTCCGTGCGCACTGTGGATCGAAGTGAGCGCCACCTCTCGACCGGACCTTTGTGACCATGCCGCTCGACGGCGTTGATGGCACGGTCCAACGCCACCCACACCATCACGCGCGAGTGGGTGAAGTGGCGCAGCGGTCCCCGGATCTCCCATAGGCCGTTATCGGGCTCGTCCCAGTGCTTTGTAAGGTTGTTGACGAGCGCGCGTTGGAGCGACCATGACTCGGGGGTGTCCTCCAGGCCTTGCTCCCGGGCCAGATCCAGAGCAGCCATGATCTCTCCCATGACGTCCGTCTGTCGCTGGTCGACGGCGGCGTTGCCGACCCTCACCGGACGCGACTTCGCATACCCCTCAAGGTGACTCAGCTCCCTTTCGGGTAGTTCGCGCGCGCCATCGACGGCATACATGATCTGCATGTCCTCAGGGTCTCCGGCAACGGCGCGCAACAGCCAGTTGCGCCAGAGGACGGTCTCGTCGTTATAGCCGGAACGAAGCAAGGCCTCGAGGGTCAGCGATGCGTCGCGCAGCCAGCAGAAGCGGTAGTCCCAGTTGCGCGGGCCGCCGAACTGTTCGGGAAGGGAGGTCGTGGGGGCCGCCACGATGCCTCCTGTGCCGGCGTGGGTCAGCACCCGCAGGACGAGCAACGAGCGCACGACGTCCCGTCGATAGGGCCCGGTGTGGTCGCAGGAGCGAGCCCAATGGTTCCAGTGCTCCACGGTCTGTTTGACCTCGTCGTCCATGTCCACCGGCGGCGGCACCTCGTGATGTGACTTGAGCCAGGTGGTGGAGAAGGTCAGGTGCTCGCCAGCCGCGACGTCGAACTCGTCCTCGTGGCGCCCATCGACGGCATGGGGGAGGCGCGAACCGCGAAGCACCAGCAGGTCTGGCCCCGCGATGGCCGTGATCATCTCTCCGGCGCCGATCTGGGGGGAGTCCGCGCGACGGCTGACCCAGGGGCGGACCTTGCCGTACCCGAACCGGACCACCCATTCATGGCGGATGCGCACCGTGCCACGCACCCCGTCGATCCTGCGCACAAGGTCGGCGCGACCATCGCCGATCGGCATGAAGTCCGTGATGCGGACCTCGCCCGTTGTGGTCTCATGGGTGGTCTCCAGGACAAAGCTGTCGCCGAGGTATCTGCGTGTGGTCTTCGCCGGTTCTGCTGGTCCCAGCAGCCAGCGACCGTTCTCCGGCGAGCCGAGCAGCGCCGCAAAGCACGCCGGAGAGTCGAACCGGGGCAGGCACAACCAGTCGATCGAGCC
>JBBRZV010000077.1:0-14446 GCA_038236365.1 Actinomycetales bacterium
CACGCCGGCAAGGAAGGCGCCGAGGATGCTCTCAAGGCCGAAGCGTTCCGCCAGGGCGGTGAAGGCAATCAGGAGGACGACGGCGAAGCGCACCCTGATCTCGGCCGTCGTGTCCTGGAGCCGCCGAAGCACGTCGCCGAGGCCCATGGACATGCCGGCCCGGCCGACCACCAGAGCGGTGGCGAGCACCAGCATGGCGAAGACTCCCACCAGGATCAGGCGGCTGCCTGTGCTGCCGCCTGACGCCGAGAACAGCAGCGACAGAAGGACGATCGCGGTGAAGTCGGCGACGGTTGCGGCCACGATGACCCTCTGGCCGACCTCTCCCTCCGTGCGCCCGGCGTCCTTGAGTACCGGCACCACCAGGCCCAGCGACGTCGCGGACAGCGCGATCACCAGCAGGAGCGGGCTGCTGACCCAGCCGGCGGCTTTCAGCCCTAGGCCGATCGGCACGCCCAGAGCCAAGGTGATCAGGTAGCCCAGCAGCGCCACTCGTAGCACGGGTCCGCTCAGCCGGCGCGGGTCGATCTCCAGCCCGGACAGGAAGAGAAGGAACGCCAACCCGATCAGGGACAGCACCTGCACCGGCAGGTCGACCTCCACCCAGCCCAGCACCGAGGGGCCCAGCACGATCCCGGCGACGATCTCGAGCACGACCGAGGGGAACCGAAGCCGGGGAGCGAAGCCCAGCGCGAGCGGGGCGAGTGCCCCGACCAGGCAGACGACGAACAGGTTGGTGAATGCGACGTTAGGCATGTGAGGTCCTTAGAAGCCGTGCTGCTCGAGAGGGCGTAGCCACACTTCGCTGATGGTGGGGAACGAGTGTAGGTGAGCGTGCGCACGTCGAGGCCGCGTTCGCGAGCCCGGCCTCGGTCTCGGTCAGGCATACGGGGCAGACCTGCGGGTCGGTGACCGTCACCCGTAGTTTGACCACCGCGGTGTCGTTGGAGAATTGTCCGCGGTTCCTGATGATCTTGCGCAGCTGGTAGTTCAGCGACTCGATCGCGTTGGTGGTGTAAATGATCTTGCGCACTGGCTCGGGGAAGGCCAGGAGCGAGATGAACCGATCCGGTACGGATTATCGTGTTGAGCGCATCACGGGCTCTGGCCGGCTCCGTTGAGCAGGCGAAGGCGAGTCCCGACTTGTGTTCATCGGTCACGCACACCATAAGACTCCTTCAAATCAATGTCGCACTCTCTACGCACACAATCTGGCACCTCCCTTGCCCGACTGTCACTCGCCTCCCGGTGGCCCGACTCTCGCCCACAACTGACCACGCGGGTCTGATGTCCGCGCTGGATGATGCCGATCAGCGGCTGGGCCATTTCTTCTCGGGCGCAGATCTGTTGGTGCGAGGGCGAGGCGTGCGACGCATCGCTGAATCGACGATGCGTCCTCGTTGCCGCGGCCGGCGCGGGCCTGGCCTGTAGCTTGGAGAATGGCTAGGGGTCGGGGTCGGCGAAGGAGTCGGCTGGATGCGCAGGCGCGAACCGCTCGGCCGCGTCGATCAGCCCGAGGTAGTCCTCGCGGCAAGCCGGACAGCTGAGGAGATGACTTTCCACGCCCGGGTACACCTGACTCGGTTCTGCACTAGCGAGCAGCGCGTCGACATACTCGTGCTGCTGCCTGAACACGGCCTCGCAGCCTGGATCGTTCGGCGACGCTGCCAACTCAACATTCGGGTTCCACTCGTCAGTCATCGTGTGGCGGAGATGGGGTAGGGCCGCGAGTGACCGGCCGCGAGAAGGCTGGTCTGGAGCTTTCGTCGTGCGTCGAAAAGTGTCTTGTAGAGGGCATTCCGGTTGACTCCGAGTTCGCGAGCGAACGCATCCATCGGGACTTCGTTCAGGGCAATGGCCACGAACACGCGACGCTGCAAAGGGGTCAGGTCAACGTCGATAGCTCGCCTGAGCGTAGAGAACAGCTCGCGTTGTTCAACGCGCAATTCCGGTGAGTCGGCGAGCCCGGACGGCAGACGCTCCCACGCGTCCTCATCCCAGACCGCCCGTCTCTCTCGCCAGAAGTGGCGGCCCATCTTCGTTGAGACTTCGAAGATCACGAATCGGAAAGCCCATGTCGTGAACCGACTTTCGCCACGGAACTCGGTGACCCTTCTCCTGATCGCCATGATGGCGTCATCCGTCGCCTGCTGGGCCACGTCCTCGAGCTCTGGGCCGCCCAGCTGAAGCGAGCCTGCGCGGCGAGCCACCTCATGTCGCGCGACCCTCAGTAACAACGCATGCAGAGCGACAACGCACTCTTCGTGGGCGCTGCCAGTCGCCTGAAGTCCGTTGACCCACGCGATCGAGGCGTCGTCGCGTTGCGCCTCGACTGAGAGTCGCGCCCTGGCCCTGGTCATCGTGCTGATCGCGGGCGCGCATGGCCCATGCCGGATCGGGTCGTATCACGTACGCTCAAGAACTGACCTCGGTCGGTCGTTGGCGGAGTGAAACGCGCAACGGGAAGAGACATGGGATCCCTTTCTCCACAAGCTTCGAAGCCTGGCTAGCACCAGAAGGTGCAACCGATGTGACCCCACCTGTCGCAGGTGGGCGCAGCAGGAGATCGTGCTGTTGCAGTGCTGATGTTGTTGACGCCACCACCGCTAGAGCACGGCCCGGTCGACGTCCAGCCCGAAGTAGCGCAGCCTCCGGTACAGCGTCGAACGACTCATCCCCAATGCCTCTGCAGCCTGGATCTTGTTGCCCAGGCTCTCCTTCAGCCCCTGCTCGATCGCGTCGCGTTCCACTGCCTGGATGCGGCTCAACGGGCGTCGACGTCGGGAGCCCTTTGTCACCTCGACGGGAAGGTTCTCCAACTCGATGGTCGACGAGTTCGTCCGTGACGCCGAGTCCTCCAACGTCGCGGCCAGCTGGCGCAGGTTGCCCGGCCAGCTGTAGCCGACGAGCGCCGTCAAGGCACGTTGTGACACCCGCACACCGAGTGCTTCGCGTCCCCGGAGGAGCTGTGAGACCAACCCTGGGATGTCCTCGCGGCGCTCTCGCAGAGCGGGCACCCGAATGACGACACCTCGGAACCGCTCGACGCCCACGACCGCTGGCTGACTCGGCGCGAGAGTGACTGTGGTGATCGTCGCCGGCGGATCCTTGCAGTCGTCCAAGAGGCCGACGACCGTGTCGGCGATACCGACGGGCAACTGATCCAGGTTGCGCAATACGAGGGTGCCCGTGGGGTCGATGAGCCGCTGCGAGAACGCGGACAGCCAAGCATCGGGACCCTCAGCCCGGGCTGACGTGCAGCGGAGGACGGTCAGTGGTCCGTTCCGATCTGCCGCGATCGCCAGCTCCTCCACGAGGGAGAACTTCCCGGTGCCCACTTCACCCTCGACTCGCACGCGCACGGCTGGCGACCCGGCTTCATCAGACATCGGGCGGTGCAATGCCGTGGCAATCTGGCTACGGACGTGATCCATGCCGGTCAGTTCAGCGGCGAGTCGGGCAACCTCCGGGCGTATAGGTGAGGCCACTTCGATCATGGCCCCGACGGAGACCTCACCGATGCGAATGGGCTTGCAGAGAGCACGCACCTCGACCCCAGACCCGAGTCGGAACTGCTGAGTTACCGAATGCCCGTCACCGAAGGCCTCTCCTGCTTGGTCCCAGAACAGTGCTTGGTCGCTTGGCTCAAGGAAGTTGGCCGCCGCAGCGTTGGTGAGCATGAATTGCTCCCCCAGCGCAATCAACGGGACGGCGGTCTCCCGGTTGCGCGCCAAGAACTCCGTGAAGACGGCGGTCTCCCGTCGCGACATGCGGGACGCTAGCTCACTCTCGATCTGCGCGCCGAGGCTGAGCGCCGTTGGCAGCAGCAGGCCGCTCGCCATGTCGGTCGGGCAGGCGAGGTCGAGCACCCCTTCAAGTCGCCTGGTGATCGGGTTGCGGATAGGCACTCCGACGCAGACCAAGCCCTCAAGGGGTTCCGCATAGTGCTCACCACCGTGGATCACCAACGGGGCGAGATCCTCCAGGACAGTGCCTACACCGTTGGTTCCGACCGTGTCCTCACTTAGGAGAAAACCGACTTCGATGGAGACGGTTGGCATCTGGTCCAGAGCCGAGTGGTCCCCGGCCCATCGACCGACGACGCGGGCCTCAGGGTCTGCTAACACGACGGTCACCCTGGTGCCGTCAAGCTGCTCAGCGAATCGCTCGAGGACTGGTCGCGCCGCCTGCAGCAGGCGTTCGCCGATCCCGACGTCCGGCTGATAGGGAACGTCCATCTTGTCCGGTCGCACGGCAGCGAGTCGGCTGCGTGCCCACGACTGGCTGACCGTACGTCGCAAGTCGGGCGGAAAGTCGGAGCCGTCGTGAAGTGCGAGCCGCGCCAGACGCAAGAGGTCACCGGGTGTGTGTGTCAACTGGGCCTTGGGCACCGTGCCACCTCGATTCTCAGGTTTTGCTGTCGTGGCTCAAGCATGCCACCCGCGCGGGCCCGGAACTGTTTCAGAATGACACACCAAGGGGTCCCTCTGAATGAGTGGGCAGCCGCTATTTGGCCATGTCCTCGGCGACGTTCGCGCCCTCTGGCCGCAGTTCCAGATGTTCACTCGCATCCCCAATCCCCCTACCGCAGGCGCCGGTACGTTTGTGGTGACCCCTCGCCTGAAACCCTTGGCGGCGGTGCATGAGACGGTGACGGTGCTCGGCACCTGTGCCTGCAGGGAGTCTGTCGATAAGGCGAACGACCGGGCTCTGGCTGGTGAATCGGACCCGGACATGAACCCGACCGGAATGGCACTGCCAACCTTCATCCGCTCGGACGTCTACGAGCTGTCCATCCACGCCACCTGATGTGATGAAGGAGCGGGGCCTCCGCGCCTCGTGACCTCGCCGGTGAGGCGCGAGGCCTGGGTCCCTTCCACTCCGGGAGCGAAGTACGCGGGTGGGTTGCTGACCAAGACACGTATCCAGCGGCGACTCCTGGAAAGACGCCGGTAAGAACCGGCTGGATCAGGACACTAAACACACATGACCCCTTTGGAAAGCACCGTCCCTCGACCTCACGACGCGGCAGACCCGGCCCGCTATCCGGCGATGGTCGCGCGCGTCAACCAGGTGGAGCCCGTTCCCCGGCGCATCCGCGGGTTCCTCGCGGATGAGCTCATCGTCGACACCGTTCGCGCGTTGTATGTGTGGGAATGGGCCAACTACCCGCAGTACTACATCCCGTTTGAGGACATCCGTCCAGGGGCTCTCGTCGATGAGGAACACGTCCAGCAGACCAGGCGGGGACCTGTCAGGCTGCACAGCGTGGAGGCGAGAGGTATCCGACGCGATCGCTCAGCTCGTGTCCTCACCGATTCGCCGGTCGAGGGCCTGACCGGCATGGTTCGTTTGGAGTGGACTGGCTTGGACCGCTGGTTTGAGGAGGACGAAGAGGTCTTCGTCCATCCCAGGAACCCGTATGTCCGCGTCGATGCGCTCCGGTCCACGCGACCGGTCCGGGTCGAGCTGGATGGCGTCGTGTTGGCGCAGTCTGCATCCCCCGTGATGGTCTTCGAGACCGGTCTCCCGACCCGCTACTACATCGCTCGCACCGAGGTGAACTTCGAGTACCTGGTCGAGACCGGGACGATCACCGAGTGTCCCTACAAGGGGACCACCTCAGGCTACTGGTCCATCCAGGTCGGCGAAGCGGTCTACAACGATCTGGCGTGGTCGTACGACTTCCCAACTCGTCAGCTCTCCCCGGTCGCCGGGATGATCGCCTTCTACAACGAGAAGGTGGACATCGTTCTTGATGGCACCAGGCTTGACCGGCCCAAGACCCACTTCTTCAACTAGCCGAGGGTTGCATGACCCCTGACCTGGGCAAAGTCAGCACTTCCGGACTTCCGGCCGCGAAGAGTGGCTTGACTGGAATGGCGTTGCCAGTTCGACCCGCCGCCGTTCTTCATCGACTTCACGAGAGTTGGTTGGCAGTGCCCGTCGAGGTCCCCATCGGACCGGCTCTCGGCCCAGGTGATGGCGCGGAGCTTGTCGAGGTCTCCGGGCGATGGGTCGAAGGTCTGCGGGCATCCGGCCGGCGTCGCGAGGGCTGTGTGTCTGTCCAGCAGGCGGTCCTACTGCGCGTCGCAACGAGCTCAGGATGAGCCAGGACCGCGACATTGATGCTCTGCTCGCCGCAGAGCCCGTGGACGCTGGCTGCGCCGCCGGATTCGAGGTGCTCCACCGCTACGTCGACGAGGAGCTGTCCGGTGGCCAGTCGCAGCGCTCGCACCCCGGCCTCGCAGCCCACCTCAACAGCTGCCCCGCCTGTCGTGAAGATTACCTCGGACTGATCGAGGTGGCCGAGGCGTTCGGCGACGCCGACCCCACCGTCAAGTAGCTTCCCTGCCCTTAACGCAGTCAGTCGTATGGGTGTCCCTACGGAGCAGCGCTTGCTGGTGGGACGAGCCCAATGACGCTGACCTCTCAAGAGTCATTCGGCCGAACGTCCACAAGCTGCGGTCGACTCGGGTCTTGAGCGCCCACTTGCGACAGTTCGCAACCGAGCCAAGACTGCGCCGTTGCACGAGGTAAGACTCCAGCGCGGCTCGACACCAAACATGCAACACATTTTCCACCCCTCGAGCGGGTAACCCGCTTCCCCAACATTTGGAGGATCGCATGACGACATACCGCTCTGCCAAGGTCCAGTCCTTGGACGTGTTCTACCGTGAGCCTGGAGACCCAGGGAACCCCAAGCTCCTGCTGCTTGGCGGGTTCCCGGCGTCGTCGCACCAGTTCCGCAACCTCATCCCAGCGCTCTCGGAGAAGTTTCACGTCCTCTCCCCGGATTACCCTGGCTTCGGCAACACCGAGATGCCGGATCCTGCAACGTGGGACTACACGTTCGATCACCTCGCGGAGATCGTCGAGGGGCTCTTGGACGCGGTGGGCTTTACCGGACCGATGGGCGTCTTCATGCAGGACTATGGCGGCCCCATCGGCAACAGGCTGATCTCCCAACACCCGGACTGGCTGCAGTGGCAAGTCATCCAGAACGCCAACTCCTACGAGGAGGGTTTCACCGAAGCCTGGGACGGCATTCGCCACGCGCTGTGGACTGATCGCAGCCCCGCGAACGAGGCCGCGCTCGAGGCCTTCCTGCAGCCGGAGACCGTTAAGGCGATCTACACCACGGGGCACCCTGACCCCAGCAAGATCAGCCCGGACAACTGGACCACCGACCTCTTCTTCCTTTCACGTCCGCATGCTCACCGGGTACAGCTGGACCTGTTCTACGACTATCGGACCAACGCGGCGCTATATGACACATGGCAGGCGTCGCTGCGCGAACGGCAGCCGCTCACGTTGATCTTCTGGGGCCAGGGAGACATCTTCTTTGCCCCTGCCGGCGGGGAGGCCTACTTACGCGACCTGCCCGACGCCGAGCTCATCCGTTTGGACTCTGGGCACTTCGCCGTCGAGGACAACCTCGAGACGATCGCCGACAACATTGCGCGCTTCTACGACTCCAGGGTGCACGCTCCATCGTCCACATCCAGCTAGCAGGGGCGGCGCTCGGCCTCCCTGGTCGAGCGCCGACCCTCACCGCCCCACCGAGAAAGGCGAGTCGAATGACACAAGCACAGCAGGACTCCGATGGCGCGACCCGAGTTGCGTACATTCTGGGCGTGCCCCTAGCCCCGGAGGTCGTCCGGCAATGGCCGCAGATGCAGGAGATCGTCCGCACGAGCCGACTAATCGCCGATGTCGAAGGCAACTTCCCTGAGCTCACTCTCGAGGTTGGGAGGCGTCATCACCTTGGCGACGTCGTCGTCGTCGAGTGGACGTGCAACTACGGCGATGGACGCCTGTATCGCAACGTCACGATCGGTGAGCTGCAGGACGATAGGGCCATTCGGGTGACCGATTACTGGGGCGAGCCAACTCCGACGCCGGAGTGGCGCGTGCCCATGACCGACCGTCTCGAGATGCCGGGCGACGGGATCTGGCCGGACAACCCGCACCTCGCCCACCACTGAGGCGACGAAGGCCAGTGGTGGAGGAAGTCCGCGTAGCTCAGCTGTGGCGCTACCCGGTGAAGTCACTCAAAGGTGAGCGGCTGAACTCCGCGATCCTCACTCTTGACGGCGTAGAAGGCGATCGCATCGTCCACGTCGCCGGCCGACGCGGCCCCCTTACGGGCCGTACCCGGCATGGGCTGCTCACGCTTCCCGCTCTCACCGACCCGGACGGAGTACCAACGGTTCAGGGCCACCGATGGGACTCACCTGAGGCAGCTGAAGCCGTACGAGAGCAGGCAGGTCAGGACGCACGGCTGGTTGCAGATGTGACACCCGAGCGCTTCGACATCCTGAACTTGCTGGTGGCGACCGACGGCGCTGTCGAACACCTCGGTCATGACGTTCGCCGTCTGCGGCCCAACATCGTCTTGTCCGGATTGCCCGCCGAGATGGAGGCGCGGCTACCCGGCCAGGCGTTGGCCGTCGGTGAAGCACTCATCGGCGTCCACTCCGTGCGCCAAAGATGCATCGTGACCACCATCGATCCAGACTCGGGCGAACAGGACCTCGAAGTCCTCAGACGCATTCAGGATGTCTTCGGGGGCCAGATTGCCTTGAACTCCTGGGTCATCAGCCCGGGCGAAGTCCACGTCGGCGACGCAGTCCGAATCGTCTCCTCTCGCGAAAGCCCAACGCGCGTGGGCGGCTGGGTAGTCGGCGCACCCTACGAGGATGAATCTGCCTGATCTCGAAAGATCAGCAGCTCGTCGAGCAACGACCATCTGGCGCTGACGTCGTCCCTTCGACCCGACTGAGGAACGGCCTACGACCACGACGGAAGGTACCGAGCGGCCGATAATCAGTGTCCGCAAACGCGTCGCCTACGGGACACACCGCGTCCGTATGCGATCGGTGAGCGGGACGGCGACTTGTCCGCTGACCCATCCCTTGCAGGACTGCCAGGAAGAATGTTCCCTGGTGCAGAGGCTGCTCCGGTCACCATTCCGCATTGGGAGGCCTGAGCCACGAGAACCTACCGGTGGATCTGGTTGTTGCACTCACAGGCCTCCCACCTGGGCTTGTACGTGGTTGACTGCTCGTGGCGCCGGAGCCGATTCGCTTCAACCTGCGTTCTGCGAGGTTGACAGCCGATCCACAGCTACCGCCTTGATCATTCGGGAGCATTTCAACGGGCTGCCTGGTTCACGCGCCGCGCGTGTGGGCGGTCCGTTCGGGGCGCGCCGCTCGGACTCGGGCGCCTCGGTGGGCATCTACCTGGCGTTGGTAGGGCAGGCGCGATGCCGGATCGCTACCCGCAAGTGACATATGGCACCCAACCGGTGGCGACCTTCGTAAGCGACCCGCAACCGGCGAACGCGGCGGTACCGGGAGAGGGCGTGACACTGTGGCGGGATGCGTGTACTCGTGACCGGCGGAGCCGGTTTCATCGGACAGGCCGTCGTTGCCGAGCTCGTCGACACCGCGGACGGGGTGCTGGTGCTCGACTCTCTGCGAAAGGACGTGCATCGAGACGCGGGGGCGTCCGCCCGGGAAAGGCTCGGGGCGCTGGGCGTTGACCTCTTGGTCGGCGACGTTCGGGACCCGGAGGTCGTGGGGGCCGCCCTGGCTGGTGTTGACGCGGTCGTCCACCTCGCGGCCAAGGTCGGGCTGGGGGTCGACATCGCCGACATGGACGACTACGTGTCGAGCAACGACTACGGGACGGCGGTGCTGATGCGCTGTCTGGCGGCTTTGGGGAGCCCCCGGTTGGTCCAGGCAAGCTCGATGGTCGTCTACGGTGAGGGTCGCTATACGTGCAACGACCACGGACAGGTGTCACCGACCCCACGAACCCGAGAAGCGTTGTCCCACGGCCTTTTTGAACCCGGGTGCCCCATCTGCGGCGCCGATCTCACCCCTGGCCTGGTCCATGAGGAGGCTGCGATGGACCCTCGCAACACGTACGCCGCCACCAAGGTCGCCCAAGAGCTCCTCGCTGCGATCTGGTCCCGCGAGACAGGGGGGTCAGCGGTCTCGCTGCGGCTGCACAACGTCTATGGACCAGGCATGCCACGCTGCACGCCGTATGCCGGAGTCGCGTCGATCTTCTCCTCCTCCCTCGATCGGGGCGAGGCGCCCCGGGTGTTCGAGGACGGCGCCCAGCGACGGGACTTCGTACATGTCGCTGACGTCGCCCGCGCTTTCGTGACGGCTCTGGCCGCTACGAACGACGAGTCACCACCACATCGTGCATACAACGTCGGCTCCGGCGTGGTCTCCACCATCGCCGATCTGGCCCGGACGTTGTCCGCTTCGCGAAAGGGGCCAGAGCCGGTCGTGACCGGGGAGTTCAGGCTCGGGGACGTCCGTCACATCACCGCCTCAAGCTTGAGAATCCAAGACGAGCTCGGTTGGCGGGCAATGGTTTCACTGGCAGATGGGGTCTCAGACCTGAGCTTCGGTTAGGCAGGCTCATGCGCGGGCAGCTCGACATCGAATCGACATCCACCATCGATGTTGGCCACCGAGATCGACCCCGCATGTGACTCAACGACCCCGCGGGCAATGGCAAGTCCCAGACCTGCTCCTGCGTCCCGCGTGCCCCGTTCCGGCTCACCGCGCCAGCCGATCTCGAAGACCATGGCCAGGTCGTCGTCCTTGATACCTCCGCACCCGTCGGTCACGGCAAGTCGCGCCCGGCCATCTGGTGCCCGGCCGGCGCTGACCCGGACCTGCCCGTCCTTGGGCGTGTGGCGAACAGCGTTGCCGACGAGGTTCGACAGAGCACGGGCGAGCTCGTCGCCATTGCCCTGCACCGCAAGACGATCGGAGTCGTCGGCCACGTCGAGGGCAAGCTCAACATGACGCTGCCGGGCATGCTCGCGAGCCTCACCCACCACGTCGTAGGCAAGTTCGACCAGGCTCAGCGGGCCCCGGGCCAGCGCTGGACGATCTGGTCCGGCATTGAGTCGGGACAGCTCGAAGAGATCACCCACCAGACCATTCATTCTCTCAACTGTCTGACGCATCTGACCCAGCGCTGCGTTCTGATCCTCGATCACCCCGTCCTCGAGGCCCTCGGCGAGCGCCCTCAGCCCCGCCAGAGGAGTACGCAGGTCGTGGGACATGAAAGCCACCAGCTCACGACGGCTCCGTTCCAGCGCCCGCTCACGGTCGCGCGAGAGCCGCAGGCTCTCTCGTGTCGTCTCCAGCTCGGTGGCCAAGGCGGTGAGCTCTGCTGGCGCCGACGACCTGCCGTTGGCGGCGGGTGCCGGCCCGGACGCGGACCCGGAGGACCCGACATATGGGCTTTCGGCAAGTCCACGCAGGGCCTGCTTCAGCTCCCGGGAACCGGAGGCGACTCGGCGGCCGAGCACGAAGGACAAGACGACAGCCAGGAGTGTGGAGAAGCCCAGGGCGACCGAGACGACTGTGGAGTCGTGCGAGCTGATGACCATCCGGTTGACGTTCAAGGCGACGGCCGCCGAGACCGCAGCCACCGGCACCAACGCGGCGACGACGATTGACAGCAGCAGAGACCGGCGGCGAATCGCTTGCAGCAAAGCAGCCCCGAAGAGTCCTGTCAGCAGGACCGCCGCCGTCGTGAGTCCCAGGATCATTTGCATGTCCTTGCTCATGCGTCGGCCTCTGCGTCAAATCGATAGCCGGTGCCACGGACCGTCACCACGAGTTTTGGGTCGGAGGGGTCGCGCTCGATCTTCTCCCGGAGCCGGCGGACGTGGACCGTCACTGTTGAGGTGTCACCGAAGTCCCATCCCCACACACGCCGCATCAACGCCTCTTTGGTGAAGGCCTCACCTCGGTGGGTCATTAGATAGGCCAACAGGTCGAACTCGCGATGGGTCAGGCTCAGGGCGGCTTCATCAACTTTGGCCGTGCGAGCGTGCAGGTCGACGGACACGCCCCCGACAGCCACCATCCGCGGCATCATCGAGGTGGCGCCCAGCCGCTCTGAGCGCCGCAGGAGTGCCTGGACGCGCAGCACGGCCTCGCGCGGGCTGAACGGTTTGACCACATAGTCGTCGGCACCCACCTCGAGCCCGAGCAGCCGGTCCTCCTCGTCACCACGCGCGGACAAGATAATCACCGCGGCGCCGTCATCGTCGGCGCGCCTGCGCTGCAATACTTCCAGCCCCGTCATTCCGGGGAGCATGACGTCCAGGATCACTACGTCGGGTTTCCACTGCGTCCACTCCTGAAGTGCTGTGGCTCCGTCTGCCGCGATCCGGGGGTCGAAGCCGGCCTTGCCCAGGTACGCCGACAGCACGCTCGACACCGTCGAGTCGTCCTCGACGACCAGCACTCTTGCGACCATGCTACGAGCCTATGTGCAGGCCCGCCCTGTAAGCGGTCTTGTCCGTGTCTTCCGGCCATCCGTAAGGGTTTCGTCATGAGCTGGCGCCCCCGCCCGGGGCCCTTCGGCCTTAACGTCGAAAAGGTGAAAGCAGACTCGATTGATGTGATCCTGCCATGCCTGGACGAGGCCGAGGCCTTGCCGTGGGTCCTCGGGCACATGCCGTGTTGGGCTCGCCCTATCGTGGCAGACAACGGCTCGACTGATGGATCCCCTGATATCGCCAGGTCGCTGGGCGCCACTGTGGTCGAAGTGCGGCAGCGAGGCTATGGCTCTGCCTGTCACGGAGGCCTGGAGGCGGCCAACACCGACGTCGTCGCGTTTATGGACGCCGACGCGAGTCTGGATCCCCACCAACTGGAGTGGCTGCGCGCCGCCCTGATCGAGGACGTCGACCTGGTGGTCGGCCGTCGACGGCCGGTCAGCCGCGACGCGTGGCCCTGGCATCTGCGACTGGCCAACCGCGCGGTCTGCCGACGACTAGGCGCCCGGACCGGCCTTCACCTCGCGGACCTCGGGCCGATGCGACTCGCCCGACGGGCTCCCCTGCTGGCATTGCAGATCCAGGACCGCAGATCAGGTTACCCGCTCGAGACCGTGGTCCGGGCCGCCGAGTCCGGATGGAAGATCGCGTCGGTCGACGTGGACTATCACCCTCGGGCCGGTCGATCCAAGGTGACCGGCACTCCCCTGGGCGCACTGAGGGCGGTCAACGACATGACGAGGATTCTCAGCTCGTGAACCGGGATGGTGTGACCGAGCAGGCCGGCGGCACGCTCCTGGTGATCGCCAAGTCCCCCGTCGCAGGGCAGGTCAAGACTCGACTCACCACCGGCTTCACACCGGCGCAGGCAGCCGCCCTCGCGCAAGCCTCCCTACGCGACACCCTTGACACCGTCGTCGCGGCGCCTGCTGGACGGCGAATCATCGCGTGGGATGGTGCGCCACGTTCCTGGCTGCCCCGCGGGGTCGACGTCCTGGCCCAGCGGGGGGACGGCCTGGACGAGCGGATCAGCAACGCGCTCGAGGAGGCGCTCGACCATTTCGGTCACGCACCGACGCTCCTCGTTGGCATGGACACCCCCCAGCTGCGACCCGCGAACCTCGGTCTCGACTGGGGTGGGGCGGACGCCGTCCTTGGGCTGTGTCCAGACGGCGGCTTCTGGGCGTTAGGACTGCGGCGCTTCCACCGCGACGCGGTCAGGGGCGTCCCGATGTCGACTTCGCAAACGGGCCGGCTGCAGCTGGAACGGCTGCAGTCACTGGGGTTTCGCGTCCGACTCCTGGACCAGATGCGCGATGTCGACACCCCCGCAGACGCGGCGGCCGTGGCCCGGTTGGTGCCGGACAGCCGCTTCGGACGTCTCCACCGTCGACTCACCGGTGCCCGCTGCTCCCCCATGGCCCTGTATGACGACGCGCTCACCGGCGCGGAGGTCTTTGTCATGCAGACCCATGTGCCGCAAAGCCATGTCTTCCAGACCCGCGGCGCCAACGCGGTTCAACGCGAGCGGCTGGCCGTGGGCGCCTGGCAACGCCTCGCACCGGCCGATGAAGTCCTCCTTTCGCGGTGCGAGGGACCGGTGCTCGACATTGGCTGCGGGCCTGGACGTCTGGTGGAGTCACTAGCCGCCAGAGGGGTGGCCACGCTCGGGATCGATATCTCGACACGTGCGGTGACCCAGACCTCGGCTCGCGGCGGATCAGTCCTTCAACGTGCCGTTGAGCATCGCCTACCCGGCGAGGGCCGCTGGGGAACCGTGCTGCTGGCCGATGGGAACATCGGGATCGGCGGCGACCCCGGAGTCCTTCTGTCGCGCTGCCACGACCTGCTGACATCTGGCGGCGTGGCCCTGGTCGAGGCGGATGCCAACGATGACACAGACCTTCGGGTCTCGCTGACCCTGCACTGCGACGACGGCCGCGTGTCCAGCCCGACGCCCTGGGCCCGGGTCGGCGCCAGGCCGCTGGTGCGCCTGGCGGCCCGGCTGGGCTTCGTTGCCGTCGAGGAATGGCGGGTCGACGGCAGGGTGTTCATCGCCCTGCGCAAGATCATCTGAGCTCAGCGGGTCATCAGCAACGGGACGCCGATCAATGCCAC
>JBBRZV010000078.1:0-14281 GCA_038236365.1 Actinomycetales bacterium
AGCATCTCGTCGCCGAACAGCTCACGCCGCAACCGACGAGCCTCAGGCTCCGACTCATCCTTCTTCTTCTGCTGGGTCATGCTCACAGTCAATCTCCTTCAGTTGCAGACCCCGCACTTACACAGACCATCTGATACCCCCCGGTCCGCCTCCAGGTGGAAGTCGTAGAAACCGCGCAACACACTCTCGCAATGAGCCACCGTCGCAGCGTCATACCCCCGACCCGGAGACGGCTTCCCCGTCACCGCATTCGGCGTCCCCGCTGCCGTCCGCGCCGTGCTGACGCCCGGGGCGCCGCCGTCGGGATAACGCCAATGCGGCTGCGCCGGCTTGCCCGCGACCTGCAGCCATCGGCAGAAGTCCCGCGCCTCAGCCCGGGTCGCCTCATCCCAGCAGATACCGATCGCCCACAAGAAACGGAACCAGCGCAACAGATCCATCCCATAGGAACGCTGCGTGCTCGCTGGCCTACCGCACGCCGCCAGCTCGGCGAAGAACGCGCCAGCACCACCGACGACCGCCCCCCCCCGCGTCCAGCAGCCGGTACGGCTCAAACAGGTCCCCGGTCGCCTCGAGCAACCCGACCCGAGGCACCACCAACCCCGACAACTCGCGCAACCCATCCCCGTCGTTGACCATGAGCAGGGAACGTAGCCACTCCAATCGGCAAACGCACGCCTACCCGAGAACCCGCTCGAGGTAGTTCGGTTAACAAGTCGGTCTTGCGGTTGTGGCCGGTGTCGAACAGCCGAACCCTGGCAGCCAGCTTGGCCGGGACATCCACCACGTGCTCGCCGGCCTCGAGCAGTCGCTGGGCCAGTGGTCGGCCGGCGCCGTTGCTTCCCTCGATCGCCCACACCCGCTCGGGCCAGGTCTTCGCGTAGGCCCGCATCGCGGTGTAGCCGGCCTGGTCGGTGCTGAACCGGCCAGAGCCGAGCAGCTTCTCGTGATTGTCGACGACCTCGATGGTGGCCGAGAGCTTGTGCGGATCGACCCCGATGATCACCTTCGCCATAGCGTTCTCCTGCTTCTGCTGGTGCCGATAGGGACGGCGAGGTGGGCAGTGCTACTACGAGCTGGCTAGTCCCCTTTCGAGCCACGCCTCGTCACGGTGCCCGACGGACTGCAGACCGAAAGAGAGCCACACCCGAGTGGGGTGGGCAGCCGCGTGGAGAGCCCTCCGCCGGACGTCTGGACCGAGTCTGGCCACACACCGATCCTGAAGGGAAGTCTCAGTAGGCTCCTATGACTGGCTCCGTACTCACTCTGCAACCCCTCCGTGCCGCCGCGATGGGTATGCGTTCTTGTCCGTTGGCGGATCTTGATACGGGGCAAGGCTGCGACCAGTTACTGAAAGAAACGGGCGCCCGTACCGGGTCACCGGAAGAGTCATGGAGTTCAGGCAGCTTCGCAGAGCGGGTTGATGTTTCTCAGTCTCTAAGCAGTGCCTGGGCAGTCGCGGTGTCTGTCACCAGGAGGTCAAGGTAGCCGCCGGCTAGCGCGCCCCGGATCGCAGGTACCTTGGCCGTCCCGAACGCCACGCCGACCACCGTTCGTATGTCCTTGAGCCGTTCCAGTGGCACTGCCATGATCCGGTGGCAGAGGTCGTGTTCGATGTGGAGGCCGTCGACGGTGAAGTGGTGGCCGCAGATGTGTCCCACTGCGCCGCGTCGCGCCAGGTCGTGGATCATTTCCGGGGTCTGCCATCCCCCGAAGATCACCCCCGAGCCTTGGGCCGTGAACGAGCCCACGCCGGTCACGGCCACGTCGGCGTGGGAGCCCAGTGCCAAGGCGTTGGCCACCGATTCCTCGCGGCGCAGCGCGCTGGCTAGTCGCTGGTTGCCCACCAGCAGGGGAGCGGGCATTAGCCGGAAGTCGCAGCCGAGTGAGTCGGCCATGCGACGGGTGACCTCCGGCGAGTCATCCAGCGGGTTGTCCTTGCCGAGGGCCCCGATCATCTGGACGATGCAGGTGTCGCGTCGGTGAAGCCGCGGCAGCTCCGAGACAAGGGCTGACACTGTCGTTCCGTTGGACACCGTCACAACGGTCGCATCTGCGGTCACCTCGACTACGAGCTCGGCGGCCGCGGCGGCCACGGAACTCATCGCGTTGGCGGTGCCTGACGTCTCGGCTACCCGTGCGCCCTTAATGCCGTACCGCGACACCAGTTCGGCCTCCAGCGACATCGCCCGTTCCATCGGATGGCCCACCTCGAAGCGGACGATCCGGCGGCGCCGTGCCTCGGTCAACAGGCGGGAGACTGACGACCTGGAGAAGCTGATCCGGTGAGCGATCTCTACCTGGCTGACCTCGTCGAGGTAGTACCACCTGGCCACCGTAAGAAGAAGCTCGAGATGCTCGCGCTCGACGCTCGTTGTCATCGTTTGCGTGCAACTATGTGCACCCTTGTCGCTTCATGAACTGGGACAATCTGAACATCCTCGCAGGTCACGCGCGTTCTCCCGATCTTGCGACGTCTTCCTCTGCACAAATGTGCGCCAAAAAGTTGCTTGAGTCAAGCGGACCCCCCTAGCGTCACAAGTGCACAGGTCGTCATCTGGCGGCCTTGTCACAACGCAGCTGGAGTCACCATGTCGTTTGTTCGGACCATCAAGGGAGATGTCGATCCCGCCACCCTGGGCGTCGTCAACTCTCATGACCACCTGATCCGTGTCGGCGCGGGGGAGGTCTACATCGACGCCGATCACCTGCTTGACGACGTCGACAAGGCCGCCGAGGAGGCCGGCTACTTCGTCGAGGCATCGAAGAAGTGGGCAGACAGCGGAACAGTCGTCGACATGTGCCCCGCGTCGTGCGGCCGGTCGGTCACCAAGCTGCTCGAGGTGAGCGCCAAGGTGCCCGATCTCCAAGTGGTGGTCGCCTCCGGGTTCCACCAGGAGAAGGTCTACCTGGAGACACGCACCAGCTGGGTGAGCCAGTACAGCGTCAACCAGATCGCCGACCTGCTCATCGCCGACATCAACGACGGCATCGACGAGTACGACTACATGGGCCCCCTCGTCCAGCGCAGCGCCGCCAAGGCTGGGGTCCTGAAGTGGGCGACGGCCTACGGCAAGATCACCGATTGGGAGAAGAAGACCGGCAAGGCCGTCGCTATCGCGTCAAAGGAGACAGGCTGCCCGATCAACACCCATACGACTGCCGGCACTGCCGCCTTGGAACAGGCCCAGTACCTGCTGGCCAATGGCGCGGTTCCCGAGAAGGTCGCCATCGGGCACGTGCAGCGCAACGCCGACCTGTGGTATCTCAGCCAGATCACCAAGCTCGGCTGCTATGTCGAGCTCGACGGGACCAACCGCATCAAGTACCTGCCCGACAGCTACCGCGTCGAGCTCGTCAAGGGTCTGCAGGACCTGGGCTACGCCAAGCGAGTCATCCTTGGTACTGACTCAGGCAAGCGTTCCTACCAGAAGGCGTATGGCTCGGTCACCGGCCTCGACTTCGACCCCGCCGTCTTCGCCCCTCGCCTGCTGGACGAGGGCGTCGAACGTGCCTACATCGATGACCTGCTGATTCACAACGCCGCCACCTTCTTCGCCTTCGGTGAGGGGAGCCAGCAGTGAGCACCAACACCGCGGCGCCAGCGCGACAGCAGATCCCCTTAGACGAGGCCACACTACAGACGCGCCCGCGACTGCAGATCGCCCTCGACAAGGCCGACCTGCCCAGCGCCCTGGGCCCGCTGCAGCAAGCGGCCCCAGCCGTGGACATCATCGAGTGCGGGACGATCCTTGTCCTCGGGGAGGGGATGAGGGCGGTACGCGAGATCCGCGCACTGTTCCCCGACAAGCCAATCCTGGCCGACGTCCGGATCGCCGAAGCCGGGTCCATCATCGCCCGGATGGCCTTCGAGGCCGGGGCCTCCCTGGTCTCGGTCGTCGCCGGAGCCAGCATGACCACCGTCACCCAGGTGGTCGCAGTCGCCGAAGAGTTCGGCGGGCTGGTGCAGGTAGAGCTCGCCGACGAGTGGTACGACCCCGACAAGGCACGTCAGTGGCGAGACCTCGGCGTCCAGCATGTCATCGTTAAACGGTCCCGTGACCGGGAGGCGGCCGGGGACCTCTCGTGGAAGCCCTCGGACGTGGCCCGGGTCGACGAGCTGGCCGCCATGGGATTCACCGTCACTGTGACCGGTGGGATGAGCGCCCAGGACCTGCCCACCTTTGCAGGGCATCCGGTTGGCATCATCATCGCCGGACGGTCGGTCGTCAGCGCCGACTCGCCGCTGCAGGCCGCCCAGGAGCTGCAGGCCGCCATCGCAGACGTCTGGTCATGAGCACCGCCACCCTCCGGACCACGACCCGGACAGTCGACGGCGGCTCATCGCTCACGACGACCGGGGTGGAGCTGGGGATCTATGAGAAGGCCCTGCGGTGGACGGGCTCGTTCGACGACCTGTTCGCCCAGGTCAACGAAGGCGGCTTTTCCTTCGTCGACCTCTCGGTAGATGAGACCCCCGAACGGGAGGCGCGGCTGGCCTGGACCCAGGAGGATCGACTCGCGGTCAGGGAATCGGCCCGGCGCAACGGCGTCCAGATCGGGGGGCTGTGCCTGTCCGTGCATCGCCGCATCGCCCCGGGCAGCAATGACCCGACCATGCGGGCCAGGGCAGTCGAGGTGCTCTTCAGTGGGATCGACCTCTGCGCCGACCTTGGCATCCCAGTGCTGCAGCTGGCCGGGTACTTCGCCTACTACGAGGACGCCCCCGACGACGCCCGCGACGGGTATGTCGACTGCCTCAGGAAGGGGGCCGGGTACGCAGCCCGTAAGGGCGTCGCCCTCGGCATCGAGAATGTGGACGGCATCGATATCACCTCGATCACGGCCGCACTGACCGTCGTCAATGAGGTCGACTCGCCCTGGCTGCAGCTCTATCCCGACATCGGCAACCTCGCCGAGCAGGGACTCGACGTCGCGGCTGAACTCGCGGCGGGCCAAGGCCACATGCTCGCGATCCACGTCAAGGACGTCCGGCGCGGCGAGCCGCGCCGGGTGCCCATGGGCCACGGCATCGTGCCCTGGGAGGTGGCCTTCGCCGAGCTCGCCAGGCAGCACTGGTCGGGTCGGATGATGGTCGAGGTGTGGAACGACGATGCGCCCGACTCGGTGGCCACATCTGTCGAAGCAAAGACATTCATCCAGAACGCCCTGGTCAGGGCAGGCATCGCGGTCTGGGAACCGCATGCACGTCCCCGCCCCTGAGCCGACCCACCACAACAACGGAGTTGACATGAAGTTCACCGACCTGCGCGAGCGGGTGTGCGAGGGCAACCTGCAGTTGCCGCGCCACGGCCTGGTCGCCTGGACCAGTGGCAACCTTTCCGCCCGTGACCCCGATACCGGCTACATCGCCATCAAACCCTCGGGAATGCTCTACGACGACATGCAGCCGTCCGACATGGTCATCGTCGATCTGGACGGGAGGGTCATCGACGGTGAACGCGGGCCTTCCTCCGACACCGCCTCCCATCTGGGCGTGTACCGGGCCCGCCCCGAGGTGATGAGCGTCATCCACACGCACTCGACGTACGCCACGGCTTGGGCCGCCACCGGCAGGCCGATCCCCTGCTGCCTGACCGCCATCGCCGACGAGTTCGGCGGGCCCATCCCGTGCGGGGCCTACGCGGCCATCGGCGGTGACGCCATCGGTGAGGAGATCATCCGTTCCATCGGCGCCTCCCCGGCCATCCTCATGCGGCAACACGGCGTGTTCACCATCGGAGCCTCCATCGAAAAGGCGTTGCAGGCGGCCGTCATGGTCGAAGACGCGGCGCGCACCTGCGCGATCGCACTGGGAATTGGCACTCTCATCACCCTGCCCGACGAAGAAATCGCGTCGAACCATGACCGGTACATGAACCGGTACGGGACCAAGAACGCCAGCGAGGGAGTACTCCTGTGACGACATACGACCTGACAACCTTCGGCGAGGGCCAGATTCGGCTCACGGTCGACAAGGGGGAACGCCTCTCCACCTGCCGCACCCTTCGCCTCACCCCGGCCGGCTCCGAGGCAAACGTCGCCGGACTGCTAGCCCAGCTCCAACGGCGGACCGCGTGGGCGTCGGTCATGCCCACCACCGACCTGGCACAGAGGTTCATGGAGGAGTACCGCGCCGTGGGCGTTGACCTGTCCCAGGTGGTCCGAACCGGGGACGACCGGATGGCGCTGTACTTCATGGAACCGGGTGACCCGCCGATGCCCGCCCGGGTCACCTACGACCGCCTGCACACCCAGTTTCGTGAGATCACCCCGGAAACCTTCGACTGGGACAAACTGCTCGACACCCGGGTCATGTTTGTCACCGGCATCACCGCCGCGCTGACCGACAACACCGCCAGGACTGTCACCTTCGCGGTCGAAGAGGCCCATCGCCGGGGAGTCGACGTCGTCCTGGATGTGAACTACCGCGCCCTGCTGTGGAGCCCCGAAAGGGCCCGGTCCGTTCTGGAACCCCTGCTCGACAAGGTCTCGGTTCTGTTCTGCTCGCGCCTGGACGCGATCACGGTCTTCGGCCTGGAGGGAGACGGGCCCACGGTCAACCAGAAGCTGCGGGCGATGACCAACATCGACCACATCGTCTCCACCGACGGAATCGCAGGGGTCTACTACTGCGGGATCGAGGGAGAGTTCTCCTACCCGGTGGAACCCGTGCCGGTCATCGACCGCCCGGGCGCAGGTGACTCCTTCGTGGCAGGCGCTCTGCATGGCTACCTCAACAAAGACGTCCAGGCGGGAATCCGCTATGGCCAGCAGACCTCGAAGTTCGCCCTCACACACCACGGGGACCTCACGCACATCACAGCGGCCGAACTGGCCATCCCGAAGACCACCGACATCCTCCGATGAACGCCCACCGCGTCGTCTTCCTAGAGTTAGTCCGTTGCACCAATCCGGGAGTGAAATGAAATGAGCAGCCCCTCCGCCGTGCCGATCACGGCGCTCCAACAGATCGACTCCCGTCCGTTGACGAGACATCAGAAGTCATTGATCGGATTGGCGATCACAGGAAACGTTGCCGAGTTCTTCGACATCTTCCTCATCGGCTTCGTCGTGTCACTGCTGGTGAAACCCTGGAAGCTCACCGGCTTCGAATCAGGCACCATCTTGGCGTTGTCGGGCTTGGGCACGGTCATTGGCGCGATCATGTGGGGCCGGCTGGCTGACAAGATCGGGCGCAAGGCGGCCTTCAAGTGGTGCGTGATCACGTTCGTGGTGTTCACCTTCCTGTCGGTGTTCACGCCCGACCGCGGTTGGTGGCTGCTGGCGGTGCTGCGTGTCGGAGTGGGCATCGGCGTGGGCGGGCTGAACATCACCTCCATCCCATATGTGCAGGAGTTCGTCCCGGCAAAGCAGCGTGGGTTGCTCACCGGCCTGTTGTCGGTGTTCATCCCCGTGGGCCTTCTGCTTGGCTCGATGGCGCAGGCATTTCTTGCCGACATCATCGGTTGGCGGGGCCTGATCGCCCTGGGAGCCGTCCCGATCCTGCTCCTCCTCTGGCTGCGCACCGTGCCCGAGTCGCCACGGTTCCTGCAGACCCATGGCCGGCCGGAGGAGGCCAAGGACTCGCTTGCCTGGGCTCTTGAGGTTCCCAGGTCGGAGCTGGGCACGCTGCCCGAGATCACGCAGTCGCAGAACGCGACCTACGCGCGAGTCGTCACAAAGTACGGGAAATCCCTGCTGATCATCACCCTCGGCTCGTTCTGCTTCATGCTCGGGTCCTTCACGGTCCAGTCGTGGGGCCAGACTCTGCTCAAGGAGGGATACGGCTACTCGGTAGCCCTGGTGGGCTACATGTTCATGGGCGTCTCGATCGCCGACCTGCTGGGTCGTCTGCTGTCCGCCTGGTTGTCAGACCGGTTGGGTCGGCGCTGGACGATGTTCGCCTTTGGCATCATCGGCGGGGCTGGTTCTCTGGTGGCTGGGCTGTCGCACAGCGGTGGCATGTTCTTCGTCGGCCTTCTGATCCTGATGGCCTTCGGCGACGGTGCCTTCGGAATCCTCAACTCCTTTGGCGCGGAGCAGTTCCCCAACGATGTTCGTTCAACGGGTCTTGGCCTGGGCTACGGCATTGGTGCCAGCGCCAAGATCGTCGGCCCTGCCCTCATGGGCGTGATCGTCGGAGGCAGCATGGTCAAACAGGATGTGACTGTCGCCGCGGTTGAACCGGCATTCATCTTATTCGCGATCATGCTATTCACCGGTGCTGTCATCTACCTCTTCGCGAAGGAGACGAAGGGCAAATCCCTGGAGGAGATCGGTGCCGACGTCGCGCCCACGCTCCCGGCCGTCAAGGTGTTGACCTGAGCCTGGACCGACGAAGAGGTTTGCGTGTGAGGGCCGCTGCGATGACTCATTCATGGGCGCCTTGAGCGTGAGATGAGGCGCAAACACGCCCTTCCCCCCTGAGGGTTCTGGGCTCTCCAAGATCCAGAACATCAGAGGGGAACGGCGCTCGAGGTTGAACACCCTTCGCACGTCACGGCCGGACAGCTCAATCAGTTCCAGGCCGTCCGACCGGCCGTCATCGACGCGGCCGCTGCCTTGGAGCAGTCCCCCTTACCTTCGACCGTCAACCACGGAGACCTGCACCCTGGCAACGTACTCACCGTGGACGGCGGCCTTCGCCTCTTCGACTTCGGGGACGCCCAGTGGGCCGCCGCACCTGAGGTCCTCGGGGCAGTGTGGGGATGGCTCACCCGCAGGACACACCACCCATGGCGCACGGTCTTCGCGGCCTATGCAGAGGTCTGGAGTGACGTGGTCACCCGTGCCGAGTTCGACCAGCTGGTCGCGGCCGCGATGCTCACCCTGCCAGTGAACCGCTCGTTGACATGGTGGTCCGCCATCCGTCAGACCACGACAGAGGAACTGGCCGAATGGGGCGATGCGCCGCTTTCAATGTTGAGCCAGGTCCTGCAGCCGTGGCCAGGCTCGCCCTGACCGCCAGCCCACGAGATTGCAGCAGCGCGGAGGATCGGCCGTGCGGCGACTGGCTTGCATGATGACCGTGCGCGCCGACCGAGCAATGATCCACGAGCCAGTATGACGGGCGCGTTATCTTGAGTTCTTGCGCCGGAACCACGGGACGTAGTCGAGACCCGTCCAGGACCGCGAGCACTTCCTGTCGCCTGTCGCCGTGCCGGCTCAGGGATGTATATCGGGATGGACCATCCAGACGTTGGGCTCCCAGTACGACCCCCGGTCCGTTGACCGGTCGATACGAACAGTGGTCAAGCCTTCGGGGAAGACGTAGTCGCCTGACTCCGGGAAGACCATCCCGGTCCAACTCTCCCATTCGTGGACCGTTCCTGAGATCTGCAGAGATGTGGGCAACGGGGTCGCCACGCGGGCGCCCAGACGCTCATGCACCCGCATCCACGGGTCCAACAGCTGTCCGTCTTCCCGTCGCCAGGTGACGTAGCGATCAATGGCGGTCAACGGATAACGATCCTTGAACGAGGGACGCACCGGAGCGATCAGATGAGTCAGCCCATGGCACTGGCCGATCGTGCGCATAGCATGAAGGAGTTGCGGCGCCAGCCCACGGTGTCGGCCCTCTCGCGGGCTCACGGCAGCCAGCGCGCAAAGAGTATTCACCGATTCGCGCCCCCGGTCTTGACCGAAGATCTGCTGAATCGCTGCGTCGATCCCATCCGGCAACGACCCATCCGAACCGTTCCACCAGAGCGGGCCGGTGTGCCCCTCGGCCACCACCTCATCGTTGTGCTCGTCATAGAGAACGAACTGAAACTCGTCCAGTTCCTCGTCCAGATATCCCCACCAACGATTCAAGACATCCCCGTGAAGATTGTATTCGGGCCACACCGAGTTCGACGGAATGCTGCGCTCCCAGAGATCGGGCCGCTCTGCAGCCGTGTGCATGGCGAAAGTCATATCCCATGGTGCCCCGTTTCTTGATTGGGGGCGACTGTGAAGGCACGCACGTCGGCGAGGACCTCACCTGGCCAGTCGCCACACTTCGTGAGAACGCGCAAGAAGTCGGGCTGCTGTGCGCGGCCAAGGGCACGTTGGCCCCGACCGCTCGCCCCGCGCCGCCGCAGACCACCCCCGCGAGATCGTCGCCACGGTGCTCGAGCGACCGCCGCTCGGCAATGGGTTTGAGGTGGACGCGGGGTGGTTGCTGCTGCTCAGTCTGGCGGCCAGAGTGTCAGGTGCGGCCCTTGACGCAGGGTGGGCAGATGCTGACCGACCGCGGCTGGCGCACCCTGGGCAGTTCGGGGGTCAGCTCGGCGGATGCGCACCGCGGCTCACGGTCGACGCTTAGCATGCTGGAGTCAATGGCTGGCGGACACCGGGCCGTCGACCCCGCGCTCGTCACACGATTGGCCCGAGCGCACTGCTCGGCGTCACCAACACCCTGTGAACCCGCCGAGCGTCCCGGCTGCTAGCAAGGGGGTGCGCCGATCCGCCGGGACTTCGCGCTCGGGTCGGCGGACGGACCCGCCCCTTTTCGCCGCGAGCCGGCGCACACGTGTTACCCGATTCGTTTGTCCGCGTGCGTAAGGACGAGCGCTGCGCAGATGCTGAGGAGGAACCGCAGCCCACGAATTGGCTTCATTGACGCCCGCCTCCGGCGGGCGCGTATGGACGAGCGACTTGAACGTGGCCCGTTTCAGGGGCAGCGGTGGCTTTTGCTGGTTTCGCGGGCGGGGCGAGGAGTCCGAGTTGTTGGAGGAGGCCGAGGCGGTCGGGGACGCCCCAGTGCTCGACCATCTGCCCGTCCTGGCCGTATCGGGCTACGTCGATGACGGTGATCTCGAAGGTGCGGCCGGTCGGCGGGTTCCCGAGCTGCCCTCCGGTGTCGGTCCCGGTGGCGCGCAGTCGGGCGAACACGGTGTCGCCGGTGACGCTGGCGTCCTGGATGGCCAGGTGGAAGTCGTGGGAGCCGCGTCGTAGTTCGGTGATGATCCGAGCCACCCCGGCCGGTCCGACGACCGGCGCCGGTCGCGTCGGGCTCTCGAACTGGTGCTCCACGAGGTCGGGGGAGACGAGCTCATCCAGGACGTCGAGGTTACCGGTGTTGAAGGCCTCGTCGATGAGCCGAGTGAACAGTGCTCGGGGGTCGTTCATGGTGGTTCCTCATTTCGTTGGCGGTGGGCTGGCTGCCCGGGTCTCGGGTGGGGCAGGTGCTGCACTCGAGCTGGGAAGGCGTGGTGTCTGGTCGTATTCCGCTGGCGGGGACCGACTAGCGTTGGTATCGGTACCAGTGGAAGGTCGAGCCCTTGATCGGGCCGCGGGTGGCTTGGTTGACCGAGTCGGTCACCGAGACCAGGGACCAGTGCCGGCCCAGGAGCCGGTCGAGCCGCTCTTCGTCCAGACCGTTGGGTCCGGGGCCCCGGCGGGGTTCGACGGCCATCACGACGAGCTCGGAGCCGGGCGCGGTTTTGCCGGTGACCCAGCGGGCGAAGGCCTCCTGCTGGGATCGGGTCAGTCCGTGCAGGCAGCCGACGTCGGTGACCAGGTCGAAGCTCGAGCCGTTGAGGATGTGCTCGAGCCGGGTCACGTCGCCCTTGACGAAGCGGCACTGCGCGGCGTCGAGCCCGGCTTCCTGAGCGCGGCAGCGAGCCGTTCGGAGCGGCTGTTCGGTGGCGTCGACGGCGACGACCTGCCAGCGGGCGAGGGCGAGGTCGACCGCGAGCCGTCCGGTGCCGCATCCTGCGTCGAGCGCACGGCCCGGCGGCCGGTTGAGAATGATCTCGGTGATCGGGCCGCGGTCGGTCTGGGTGTCCCACGGGGTCATCCCGATCCGGTAGAGCAGCGGGTAAGGGTTCGGCATGAGAACCTCAGATGCAGTAGTAGTGATGTCAGTGCAGTTAGTGTGCAGTCAACGCAGTGATACTGTCAAGGGCATGGCCGCAGCGTCAGAAGTACGGGTCGCACCCACCTACCGCCAGGAACAGGCGCTGGCGACCCGCGCCAGGATCCAGGCCGCCTCACGCCGCCTCTTCGCCCGCCACGGCTACCGGATGACGACGATGGCCGCCATCGCGCAGGCAGCGGGGGTCGCGCCGCGGACCGTGTACACGTCCTTCGGCGCCAAACGCGAGATCCTGTCCGCTATCTGCGAGAGGTGGCTCGAGGAAGCCCACGCCCGCGAGATCGTCGCGGCTGCCATCGCGGAGCCGAGCCCCGCCGCGACCGTTGCCCATGCCGCGCACTTCCTGCGATCCCTCTTCGAGACCGGCTACGACGTCGCCGTCCTCTTCGACGCAGCCCAAGCAGAGGACCCTGAGACGCGGGCCATGCTCCGAGCCAAGCTCGACGGGCGCAACCACGTCCAAAACCTCATCGTCGCCTCCCTCGGCGACAACCTCACCACCTCGCTGGGGACGGCGCAGGCGGTCTACCGCGCCCTCGCCGCGACCGGCATCTACCAGGAACTCGTCGTCGAGTCGGGCTGGAGCATCGACCAGTACGAGCAGTGGGTTGCCGACCAGCTCTCGCTCCAGCTCCTGGGCAAGAAGCCTCGCCAGAACTGATCAGGCCGCAGGTGCCCCGCCTCGCCGGCCAGGCCCCCGAAACGGCCTGTGCCAGCGGGCACGGTCACGGGCCGGCGGCTGAAGTGTTCGGAGCGCGTCGGTAGAGCGACAGGGACGGACAGCCCATCTCGAAGGCAGGCAACCGCGCGGTGCGTCACTCCGCCGCGAGTCGGGCGAGGACCTCTGGCGTGTTTACCGGATCTGGCGATGTGAGTGAAAGGCGACTGCTCGGGCGGACTCAGCTGGTGCGATGCTTGCTCGGTGACCTACAAGCCCCGCTATCGACTGCGACCAAAGAGCGTTGCCCTCACGCGCTTGGAATGGTGGATCATTGGGATCGCCCTTTTGGTGGCCGTACTCGCCCTCGTACTACGGTTCAACGGCGACCGAGGCCTGTTAGGCCTCTTCGAGTTCCCCGCCTTGTTTACGGTGTCGGTCATCTTGATCCGCGCAAGTGGTCGGGATGCAAGCAGATAGAGCCAGGACCAAGCATTGCCCGGGCGTCGCAATCTGTTTCAAGGGGTATGAGCAGAGCGTGCCGATGCGCGACAGCCTCTGCGTTCCGCAGGCCGAGCGGTAATCGTCGCCGCATCAGGGCATTACCGGCGCGTCCAGAATCGGCAGGCAAGGTAGGCGCCCAGGACCTGAGCACCAATAACAATCCCATAGGTCAACAACGACAACATGACCGCGTCTACCGGAGTCGGGCTCGTGTCGAAGACGAGCCGAAACCCGGCCGGCACGAACGAGATGAACCCAGCGACGAGGACGTAACAGATCACGGGCACCCGCGCGCCCCACCGGGACTTAGATCGGGTGACCATCCACGCTTCGAGGGCGACCGCCGGTGGCAGGACGAGGACCAGGACCGCGAGAATCAGCCAGGGCATAAGACCGAAGCCCCGCCACCAGCCGTAGCCGGTCTCGATGCCGTACCCATAAGCAGTCGCGCTGATGAACCAGACGACGAAGCCGAGCGTAACTACGAGGTGGGTCCAGCCGGGGAAACCGGTGACCCAAGGTGATCTGCTGGACAGCGATGTCCCGGCAGGCCGATAAGGCGTGTCCGTGCCCAGCTCGTCCATGGGATCAGTGTGCGCTCGACATCAGACATGTGCATGGGTACTGGTACTCAAACCGGCCACGTCACCTTCAGCGACAGCGCAGGTCCGAGCACCTATCCCAGGAGGTTTACCGGATCTGGCGCCGATAGGTAACTTGTGGGACTAGCGAAACGAGCGCGTCTTTCCAGCCCAGAAAGACGCAACGCTCCGCACCGGCATGTGCACCTTGTTCCATGACCTGGCAATCAGCACCGCCGGTAGGAAGTTGTGACCATCGGCTAGTTGCTCGCCAATCCTGAGCTCATCCGACCCGTGCTCGCGTTCACCGCCGCTCGCCAGGTGCACGCCTTCATATGCTGCGGCGAACATAGCGTTGTCAGCGGCGTGGCCGTAGCCCTCCTGGTCGTCCAAGGGCGGGCTGCCTGCAGAGCCTCCGAGCTGCACGGAGAACAGCTGGAGATTGTCACCGTAATGGCCGGCGCCCTTGGCGTCGTGATGATCCTGCTGAAGGAATGGCCGGCGCCCTTGGCGTCGTGATGATCCTGCTGAAGACCTTCGTTCTCGCAGTTCTTCATGAGACCGCTGCCTACCCAGGTCGCGGGTAGCGGGGGCGTCCTCGCCCGGTAGTCGGGCTGGGCTACCCCGTCCGGTAGTCGGGCTGGGCTACCCCGTCCGACACGAACGCAGGCTTCG
>JBBRZV010000079.1:0-14273 GCA_038236365.1 Actinomycetales bacterium
CGCCCAACAAGCCGCCGAGACAAACTCGCCTGCGGCCGTTGAAACGAGTCCGGGAGGGCACTGCGGGGCGACTCAAGAATCCAGCGCGGCCGACCTACTCCCGCTCGTCGGCACTTCGGATCAGCCACTTCCCGGACCCGCAAACCCGAGGCTACAAGCCTCAACGCCACTCAGGAAGAGCACCCGGAGAAAGACCCCTCAGACCACGGGTTGACAACAAAGGGGAGCCGGTAAGACTGCCGGACCCACGCTCACACAGCCCATGAGCGCACTCCACATCGGCAATCAGCGCGGGGCGAAGCACTGGCCCTGGACCCCTGGTCGTGCCGTCGGTCAAGCTAGCCAAATCCCGACGGCCCGGTTGGTGCGTCCGGCGTGGCCTCCTCAGAAACAAACGGCCTTCTCAGGATCGTCGCTGATCTGGACCAGCCCGATCCGGACGGCGATGATCACCGCTTCCAGCTGGCTGTGAGCGCGCCCAGCTTGGACAACAGGCTCTTGACGTGGCCGCGGCAGGTGTGGCTGCTGATCCGCAGCTCGTGGGCGATGCCGGTCACGTGGTTGCCGTCGGCCATCCCGACCAGTACCGAAAGCTCGCGCTTGGACAAGGGGCGCGCCAGGGCTGCTCTGGCGAGGGCTGGGGGCTGGTCGAACAGTCGGGTCACCAGCGCGGGGTCTACCGCCAGGCTGCCGGGTGTGGCCGTCCGGAGCGTTTTGAGCAGGTCCCGGAGCCGGCCGTCCTTGGACAGGAACCCGCACACCCCGTTCGCGGCGGCGTTCGCTACTGCGTCGGCGGTCACGTACGCGGTCAACACGATGACCCGAGCTTCCGGATCCATGGCCACGATCGCCGCCGCGGCGGCAAAACCGTCCATGTCCGGCAGCTGTAGGTCCATCAGCACCACGTCGGGTCGCAGTTCGGCGTACATCGCCACCGCGGACGCACCGCTGGGGGCGTGACCGACGCTGACCAGGTCGGGCTCGCGGTCGATCGCACCAATCAGCAACTCGGCGAATGTGCAGTGGTCATCGACGACGAGAACTCTCAGCGTCGTCGTCTGCATCGTCAACGCGGTCATGGCCCTACTTCCCACCAAAGCCCAACAACCATCTTTGTTGCGACAAATGATCCATGACCTGGGTGTTGCGCGACGACGGTTTCGGCAAACTGCTACTTGTTGCATTGCATCTTGAGGGGGTGGTCATCGAAGTTGACCCGGCCAAGTCCGTGTTCGCCTGATACGCGCGCCCATGATGGTGCGCTGCCAGCCCAGCTTGTGCAGCATCGAGCAAACCGGCGCGAGCCGCAGACCCAAGCTCAGGGAGGCCACGCGAAACAGCCGAGCAGAGCTGCTCAGGGCACGGTTAGCCAATCATCACGGGCCAGGTCTCGCAGCCCGCCCAGTGCGTACTTTCATCAGGGAAGGAGTTTGTCAGTCACAGGCTCGTCGTCTGGCTACCAACATCATCAAGGCCCCGCCGGCGAATCTCCGGCGGGGCCTTGATGCGTTCATCCGTCCTCACCGTCGTTGACGGCTCATCATCGAAAGGTGCGTCCGACAAACGTCGTGTCGCAGGTTCAGCCGACCTTGAACTGGCTCATGAGCATGTGGTCTTCGTGTTCGAGGATGTGGCAGTGGAACATATAGACCCCGGTGAAGTCCGGGAACTGGACTCGCACCGTCACGCTGGACCAGGACGGGACGTTGATGGTTTCCTTCCACTCCAAGTTCGGCCCGCTGCCGCTGTTGTAGCCGCCACTGACAACTTGGAAGTTGATGTCGTGCATGTGGATCGGGTGATCCTGGCCGGACTGGTTTTGGAAAGTCCACTCCTCGGTGGCACCGAGCGCGACATTGGCGTCAATCCGGGCCGGGTCGTACGTCTTGCCGTTGAACGTCCACATGCCGTCGCGCTGCTGCGCGATGGTGAACGTGCGCCGGACGCTGACCGCCGACGCGGCCAGTGGGGTGAACGCCCGCAGCGTCGCCGGCACTGTGCTGGTGTCGCTGGTCGAGCTGTTGACGTCGAACCTCATGATGTCGGTGGCTCCGTTCCAGCCTGAGTTGTTGCGCAAGGTGACCGACGTGCCGACCGGAACGTTGCCGAAGTCGACGACCACGTCGGCCCGTTCGGCCGGCGCCAGGGTGATTGAGGACTGGGCGTAGGGCTTGGACAGCAGGCCAGCCTCGGTGGCGATCTGGGACATCGTCGCACCGTTGGAAAGGGAGAACGTGTAGTACCTGGCGTTGGAGCCGTTCAGGATCCGGAACCGGTACTTGTGCGTCGAGACCTTGAGATAGGGCTGGGCCGCGCCGTTGACGAACAGGGTGTCTCCCATCAGCCCGGTCCGGTAGTCACTGGAGGTGGGAGCGTAGGCCAGGGTCCCGTCGGTGTTGAAGGTCCTGTCCTGGATGACCAGCGGCACGTCATACCCGCCGCTGGGCAGGTTCAGGGCCTGCTCCTGGGCGTCGGAGATCAAGTACAGGCCGGCCAGGCCCATGTACACGTTCTTGCCGGTCAGGTCCTTGACGTGGTCGTGATACCACTGCGTCCGGGCGCTCTGGTTGTTCGGGTAGACATAGTCCCGGGTCCCACCGGCGGGCACCAGGTCAACCGGTCCGCCGTCCGAGGACGGGGCCACGTGCGCGCCATGCAGGTGGGTCGTGGTCGCAAAACTGAGGTTGTTGATGACGTGCAGCTTGACCTGACGGCCACTGGTCGCCTTGATCACCGGCCCCGGCCAGGTCCCGTTGTAGGTCCACATCGGGGTGGTCTTGCCCGGAATCACGGACAGGTTCGCCGGCTTCTCGGTGACCGTGTAGTAGTCCGTCGTCGCGTCCTGGCTCGTCGGTGACAGGGTCTGCGGAATCGGCAGCGCCACCGCAAACGGCGTCGTACAGCCGCTGTTCGCGCAGCCGGTCCCCCCGCCGCCCCAGGAGATGGCCGACGTCGGCGCTAACACGACCGCGGCCACCAGCCCGGCAATGACGATGGGCACAACCCGCACCAGAGCGGTCGTTCGCACTTTGCCTGAGATCTGAACGCCTCCGCCAAAAAACCTGGTTACCGCTGCCCGCGCCCCCGAGGTAGCACCTCTCAAGCTGTGGGTCGTGTTGTCCGTCATCGTTTCGCCATCCCCTTCACCAACGTCAATTGCCCATGAGCCAGCCCCGTCCCCGGTTGCCGCTCGTCTTCGCCAAAGAGTGGTCCGCGCTGCTGGGGGAAACCTTGGGGTTCTCAGGGGTAGGGCAGCACTTCTGGGATCCGACGGGCCGTCGAACACGAGCGGGGAGGGAACGGCCAGCAGAGCCGAGCTCGCAAGGCATCGCCAAGCTCACCCGCCCAGACGCATACCCACAGAAGGGACGACACGGTATGCCGGCCCCTCACCCGCGTCGCCTCGGAGCCACGCCGGGTCGTCGAGTTCTGGAGGCGCCGGTCCTCAGCTAACCGTTTTACTCAAAACGTGAGTTCGACACGAGCTGGTGCACGCTGATGTGAGACGTGGAGGACTGTTCCGATGTCTCGCAGGGTCAACCCGGCCCGCTTTCATTGCCCGTGCCGCGTGACTGCCCGTGCCGCGTGACGTCGTCGCGTAGCACCGAGTTCGGCGGTGGTCTCGCCGGGTCGACACTGAAGCCCCGGTGGCGGGGCATACGATCATCGACGGGGAGGACGTGCGGAAGGCTCCTCGCGCCTGGGAGGGTTACGCCATTGCTGGAGCCCGAAACACGAGTATCAATCAACACGGCTCCCTGCTGAACCAGTTCCAGCACTTCAAGCTCGCCCACCGTCAGAACATCGGGTGCGCATTGCAATGGCTGCAGCTCACCCCTTGTCGTGTCGACGGCGACAACGTCCAGCTCGCCAGCCACAGCCCAAGGAACGCTCTGCGGGCCCTGCGACCTGCGCCGAGCACCACGTTCGAGTCCGACCGATCCAGTGTTCATGGATCGAAAGTATGCCGCCTCCCTTGAGCTTGCAATCGATGGTCCCGCGTGTCCACCACCACATCCTCGACCACCAGGACCGCGGCGTCATGGGCGTCGTCCCTGGCTTGCCAGGGCGTCACCGCCGACGACCTGGTGAGCCGCGCCGATGGATAGGCTACGCATGTCCCCGCCAACACCGGCGGGCCTCAGCCGTGAGCAACACGTTGCCCCTGAGGTTGAAGAGCCGGAAGTACTGACATGGGATTTTGGCCAGCCATTGTTCTTTTGGCCGTTGCACTCGCGGTCCTGGCGGTGCTCTACGGGGTCGCATCGCTTGGGCGCATCGCTCGCCAGCCGTTGCGACAACAACCTTTCCTCTCGGGGCTGGCCGTGCAGGAGCACGCTGTCTCCCGCTTCCACGTGCGGTGGTACACGATCGCGCTCGTCTTTCTCATCTTCGACATGGAAATGGTGTTCATGTACCCGTGGGTCCTCGCGATTCGCCAGGTCGGCGTGAGCGCAGTGGTCGAGATGTTTGCCTTTCTCGCAGTACTTGTTGTCGCGGTCCTCTACAGCTGGCGTGAGGGTGCCTTCCGGTGGAGCTGACTCGTCTGCTGTTGCGCCTCTCCGTTCCGCGAGCGTTTGTCTTCACGGTGCCGGGTTCGACGGCGATTCGCCTGACAGTTGAGCGTGCCCTCAGGGAACGTGGATGGGCCGAGGCGCTGAGTCCCGCGGATGCCGACATCCTGGTTGTGTGTGGCGACGGCCAGGTCGCGATGAAGGCGATGACCGACCGGGTGTGGGATCAAATCCCGAGTCCGAGGTCGAGAATCCGGATTTTGACCCCGGAGGCTGTTCCTGCGCAACTGGACGAGGCGAAGTCCGCGCTCCTCGACCTGGATGCAATGCGCATTGACGCAACCACCCGCGAGCAGGAGCAGGCGGTCGCTGTTGAGAGCGCGAGCGGCGCGATGAATATGTCTGCTGCTGCTCACGATCACGCGGCGATGGGAGGCTCCCCTGGTGGACATGACCATGGTGCGGATCATGACCGTGCGGCGATGACGATGCCGGTTGGGGATCATGATCATGGTGCGATGGACATGTCTGATGCGGGTCAGGAACAAGCTCCGATGGACATGCCTGAGGGTGGGCAGGACCACGCCGCCACGGATATGTCCGGCGGAGACCACGACCAGGGGTCCGACCACGACGACATGGGGATGGTCGGAGGTCTGGCGATGGCGCGCCGTGGCGATGATCGTGACGGTCTGAAGCTCGACCAGCTGCACGTTGCTCTGGGACCTGTGTTGCCCGACTGGCCCGCCGGACTAGTCCTTCGCCTGGTCCTGCAGGGTGATATCGCGCAGAGCGCGGAACTGGAAGTGATGGGCGAAAATGGTGGCGGATCCTTCTGGATAAGTGCCGACGACGACGCCACTGATGAGGCGCGGTTCGGGGCTGCTGCCGCAGCTGATTCGCTTCAGCGACTCCTCGCTGTGGCGGGGTGGCGATCGGCGGCCCTCACCGGCCGCTGGCTGCGAGACGAGTTGCTGTCGTCCGAACCTGACGCGCCGTCTCATCCAAGATTCGTACGATGGATTCGCCGCGTTCGCCGTTCGCGGGCACTGCGCTGGTCGACCAACGGCCTGGGCATTGTCGACGCGACCGAACTCAACAAAGAACTTCGTGGAGACGCGACGGCACGCTGGATTCGCTGGACTGACGAGATCCTGGCCGTGGCTGCGCCGTCCTCCGGGGGGTCGATCGCCGTGGGGTCCTCGGCTACGACTGGACGGGCGGCGCGAACGCGCGCGGCGATCTCACTCTTGCCCTCTCTGGTCACCGGTCAGGACCTCTCATCAGTGCGATTGATCGTTGCATCGCTCGACCCTGATATCGAGGCATTGCCATCACAAGTCCACCTGGCTCGCCATGGTTGACGGTGGGCTGTGGGCGATCCCGCTGCTGGTGGTCCTCCTTGGGGTGCTGGGCTACGGCACGGCCGCTTACTCGTCCGCGTTGCGCTCCCGTGGGGCGGGGACATCGTGGGTGGGAGCGTTTGGGACTCCTGGACGTGAGGTGGCCCGGCTGCTGCTCGGGCAGCGGAACATTGTCCCAGGATCTGACGTTCTCCTTGCCCGCATCGGCACTGCCCTGTTACCGCTCGCCGCAATCATGGCACTGCTCGTCTTGCCGTTTGGCACCAGAGCAATCACTGACATGTCGGTCGGCGTCGTCTGGTTCAACGCGATGGAGGTGTTCTCCTGGGTCGCCGTCTGGATGGTCGGCTGGGGTTCGAATTCAGCCTGGGGGCTGATCGGCGCCAATCGCTTCCTTGCCCAGGGTCTTGCCTACGAGTTGCCGCAGATGTTCTCGCTGATCGCGGTCGGGGTGGGGGCCGGCTCCCTGAATGTCAGCGAGATTGCCGCGGCGCAGGGAACGCTCTGGTACGTGGTATCGATGCCAGTGGCGTTCCTCATGTTCCTGATCTCCGCCATGGCATTCGCTTTTTGGGGTCCTTTCAGCCAGGCCGTCGCCAGCGATGCGGCCGGTGGGGCGGCAACGCAGCTCTCAGGCGTGGATCGACTGGTTTTCCTGGTCGGCCGCTACCTCATGCTCACTGTCGCCTCCGCGATGGCGGTGCCGCTCTTTCTCGGTGGCGATGCAGGACCGCTGCTGCCGGGTTGGGCCTGGATTCTCATCAAGACCGTCTTGCTGCTGGCGGTCATGGTCTGGGCCAGACACCGCCTGCCAACCATCCGCATCGAGCGTTTCACCGAGCTCAGCTGGGTGATTCTCATGCCGCTGACGCTCTTGCAGGCGTTGGTCGTGTCAATTTTTGTTCTCATCGGATGGATGTGATTGCTGGTGGTTGAAACGACCATATTCGGAATATCGGCGCTGGCGTCGGTTGCCGCTGGCATCGCGGTGTTTCGCGTGAACTCCATGGCTCGTGCCACCTTTGCTCTGTTGGCCTCCTTCATCCTTGCCGCCGTTCCAATCCTTTTGTTGGGGCTGACGTTCCTCGGCGTCATCGTGATTCTCATGATGATCATGGAAATGATGATCATGTTGGTGTTCATGATCATGTACATGATGAACCCGGCTGGCCTGATGCCGATGAAGATGGTGCATAACAACAAGATGTCGTTCATCATCTCCGTCAGCGTGTTCGTCATACTGGCGGTCGGTGCGGTGCTCACCCCGTGGCCCCGGTTCGGGGCCCCATCCACTGTGGACCCGACTCAGATGATTGGGCTGGACTTCATGGGTCCGCACATGCTCGTCATGGTGGTCATCGGGCTCGTGCTCTTTGCGACCATCGTGTCGGTCGTCGTGTTAGCGCAGGCGCGAGGACGCTACGACCGTTACGGCGATGACTTGCGAACGAGACCACCCAATGACCCGGTTCGGACGGGACTGGGCCGATGACGTTATCCCTCTTCCTCATCCTGGCCGCTGCGCTCTTCGCGGTCGGACTCTACGGACTCCTCAGCCAGCAATCGATCGTGATGATCATGATGGGCCTCGAGCTGGCGATCAGCGGCATCATCGTCGCCGGTGCAGCGCTCTGGTATTTCGTCGTACCGGGTGGGCCGAATGCCGAGGCTCTGGTGGTGGTGGCCCTCACCGCCATGGCGGTTGAGATGGCGGTCGGTTTTGCGATAGCCACTGCCATCTTCCGGGCCCGCGACGTGGACATGGTTGACTCTGCCTCGGACCTGAAGGGTTAGGAACCGGTGCTCCTGCTGCTCCTGGTTGCCGCGCCCGCGGTGGTCGGCACCGCGCTCGTCGTTGGCGGTCGTCGTGCGAATGGAATCGCCCCGATCGCGGCGGTTTCCGTCGCACTCTTCGAGGCGACGCTGTCCGTTGTCGTGGCATTCGCACGCCCGAGCATGCTCACGCCAGCGCTCAGCGGCATCTCGGTGGGTCTGGCCGTAGACGGTCTCTCGGCAATCCTGCTCGTCACGGTGGCAGGGGTGTTCCTCGCCGTGATCGTCTTCGCCGCGGGTGACATCGGCCCCGGCGAGTCGAGGGCTCGATTCTTCGGATTGATGCTGGTGTTCGTTGCCGCGATGTTCGCGACGGTGACCGCAACGACCATCTTCACGCTCCTGGCGGCGTGGGAGATCATGGGGGCGACCTCGTATGCGCTGATCGGCTTCTGGTGGCCTGACGCCGACCGGGTGCGGTCGGCGGGTGTCGCCTTCATCACCACCAGAACCGCGGATCTGGGCATGTATCTGGCCGCCGGCGCCGCCCTTGCCGGCGGCGCGAGCGGCCTGCAGCTCTCGGCGCTGGCGGGAGTTGACGGTGCCTGGCGCGACGTCGCCCTCGCAGGCCTTGTTCTGGCTGCGCTGGGCAAGTCGGCGCAACTGCCCTTCAGCTTTTGGCTTTCCCATGCCATGGCTGGTCCCTCGCCTGTCTCGGCGCTGCTTCACTCGGCCACCATGGTTGCGGCTGGCGGGTATCTGCTCCTGCGCATCGAACCCGGGCTGGCGGCCACGGGGTGGCTGGGCCCGGTCGTAGCCTGGATCGGCGCGCTGACCGCCCTGATGCTGGCGGCGGTCGCCCTTGCCCAACGCGACCTCAAGCAGTTGTTGGCCGCCTCAACATGCTCCCAGATTGGCTTTATCGTGCTGGCCGCCGGCGCAGGAGGAGTGAGTGCCGGCACCGGGCAGTTCGTCGCCCAGGCCGTGGCAAAGAGCCTGCTGTTCCTCGTCGCCGGTGCGTGGCTGGCGTGGCTCGGAACAAAGGATCTGGTCCAGCTTCGAGGGGCCGCACGTGAACATCGGCTACTGGGCGTCACCTTTACCGTGGGTGCGCTGACGCTCGGCGGAATGCCTCCGTTCTCCATCTGGGTGGCGAAGGATCTGGTTCTGTCCGCTGCTTTGCCCACATCAGGCGCCTTGTATGGCATCGGGTTGGCCGCTTCGGCACTGAGCGCCGCCTACGCGGCGAAAGCGTTGGCCGTTGTGTGGGCACGACCTGCACCCGAAGCCGCTCACCTGGCCAGCCGCCGCGCGCACGGACCGTCCGTTGCCGAACTTCTCCCCTTGCCGGTGCTTGCGGCGGCAGCAGCCGGGCTCGGGGTGCTGGCCATTCCCGCGCTCGCAGGAAAGTGGCAGGGACTGTTGCAGAGCCCGAAACCAGAGGGTCCCGCGTACTGGGAGCTCGGTCTGTCGGCGCTGCTCGCCGCTGCCGTCCTCGCTGTCGTGGTCTGGATGCAGACAGCGCGTCTGGCCCAGAACGGAAAGCTCATCATCGGAGTCGACTGGCTGAGCGACTGGCTTGGCCTCGAGCGATTCTTCCGCGCGACCATCGTGAGACCAACTGTCGCGCTCGCGAAAGGGTGCGCCCGCTTTGACGACAGGGTCATCGCAGGCGGAGTGGACGCTTCGGCGATGATGACCCTCAGGTTTTCCCGAATTGTGGAGGCGCGGCTCGAAAGGGGTGTCGCGGGCGGGGTCAGCGCCATCGCCGGTTCCGTTCGCAGGCTTGCTGTATCCGCTAGGCGCCCTCAGACCGGTTTGATCCACCAGTACTACGCTCAGTCGATCGTCATCATGGTCGCTCTTGCCGCCGTTTTCGTCCTCGCGAGGTGACCGTGCTTTCTCTTGTCGTGTTCCTTCCTCTGGCTGTTGCGCTGTTCCTGCTTTTCGTGCCCCCCGAGTACTCGCGGACTTTCTCCTGGAGCTGGATCGCCACAACTGTGGCTGATCTTGCCCTCGTCGTGGGACTGTGGATCGGTGCGCCGAAACTCGGTGTCGGACATTATGCCTACGAGGTCAGTCTTCGCTGGATGCCGACACTCGGGGCCAGCTATCACATCGGAGTGGACGGGCTGTCACTGCCACTGGTGGCGCTGACAGCGGTGCTCTCCCTTGCCTGTGCCATCTACTCGCAGCGCGAGCAGAAGCGGACGCGCGCCTACGTCGTCCTGTTCCTGCTGCTGCAGACCTTGTCGACCGGGCTGTTCGTCTCCCTCGACCTCATCGTCTTCTTCGTCTTCTTCGACCTCTCCATCGTTGCGATGTATTTCATCATCGCGGGTTGGGGGCACGTGGGCGCGGCCAAGGCCGCGCTCCAGTTCTTCCTCTACACGTTTATCGGTTCTCTGGTCCTGCTCCTCGGCTTCATCGGCCTGTACCTCAGCAGCACACCGCACACCTTCGACATGGTCGAGCTGGTGCGCCAGAACCCGCTGAAAGACAACCCAGCTCTGTCCGGGTGGGTGCTCTTGGCGATCAGTGTCGGTCTAGCGGTCAAGACCCCTACGGTGCCGTTTCACACCTGGCTCCCACCCGCACACACGGAGGCCCCAACGGCCGGATCGGTCATTCTGGCCGGCATCCTGCTCAAGATGGGGACCTACGGTTTCGTGCGCATTGCTATGCCGATGCTTCCTGACGCCTGGCGGAAGTACGCCATGGTCTTCGTGATCGTCGGACTTGTCTCCGTGCTCTATGGCGCGCTTGTCGCCATGGCACAGACAAACTTCAAGCGCATGGTCGCCTATACCTCCGTGAACCATATGGGCTACGTCATCCTGGGACTCGGGGCCGCCGGCCTCATCGCAGGGACGGACAAGAACGCGTCGGCGCTCGCCGTGAGTGGCGCGGTTACCCAGATGGTCAGCCACGGACTGTTGACCGGTGCAATGTTCCTGCTGGCCGGCGTGCTGTACGAACGCGGCGGTACCTACGAGATGAGCTCCTATGGCGGGCTGGCGGGCAACGCTCCGAAGTTCGCCCTGCTGATGGCGTTCGCGGTTTTCGGTTCTCTGGGGTTGCCGGGGTTCTCAGGATTCATTGCCGAGTTCCAGATCTTCGCCGGCAGCCTCGGCGCAGCGCCGGTGCCAACCGCCCTGGCCCTCCTCGGGATCATCATCACGGCGGCACTCATGCTGCGCATGCTGCAACGGGTCTTCCTCGGCGGTTCAGAGCAGCCAGCGATCGCATCCGTACACGACGCCCTCCCACGAGAGCTGATCGCCATTGCGCCATTGCTGCTTCTCGCGGTGGTGATCGGCGTCTTCCCGCGGTTCCTGCTGGACATCGTTGACCCCGCCGCCAGAGCAGTCACCTTTCTGGTCAGCCGTTAACCCATGACCGGTGCAGATGACATCAACCTCACCGTTCTGGTGCCGGAGATCTCGCTGGCGCTCGCGGCTGTCCTCGGCCTGCTCCTGGCCAGCTGGATTCCGCGCCGCCGCCAGTGGATCGTTCGCGCGATGGCCTGGTGTTCGGTGATCGTTGGCACCACCGCCACGGTGTTCTCCCTGCTGGGGCGCAACTCCGTCACGGCGTCGGGCAGTTATACGATTGACACCTCTTTGAACGCTGTGCGCGTCGCCGTCCTGGCGGGTGCCGCGATCGTGATCGCTCTGGGAGCCGATCGCATCGCGGGGGACGAACGAGAGGCGGAGTTCTATGTTCTTGTGCTCCTGGGTTCCCTCGGCACCATAGTTCTCGCCGGGGCAAGCGACCTCTTGTTGCTGCTCGCAGGGTATCTGCTGGCAAGTATTCCGCTCTATGCACTCGTGGGGTTCGCCAAAGACCGTTCCGGTACCGAAGCCATGTTGAAGTACTACCTGATGGGTGCGCTCTTCGGCGTCTTCCTGCTGTTCGGGGTTCTCTTGATGCTGGCCACCGGCGGCGACACGGTCTACACCGAACTGGGGAAGAGCCTTCCGCATGGTCCGATGGCCGCCACAGCCGTCGGCATCCTCGGGGTGACTGCCGGACTGCTTTTCAAGGCGGGTGCAGTTCCCGCGCACTTCTGGGTTCCTGACGCCATTGACGGGGCGACAACTCCGGTTGCCGCGTTCATCTCGACCGTGCCCAAGATCGGTGCTCTGGTCGCGCTGTTCCGTCTCGCCACCGTGGCCTGGCCCGGCTTGCCGTTGAACCTGTCACTCATCTTCGCGATCCTGGCGGCGATGACAATGACCCTCGGTAACCTTGCTGCCTTCTTCCAGACCAGAGTTCGCCGACTGCTCGCCTACTCAACCATCAGCCAGGTCGGCTACCTGCTGATGATCTTGGCGGCGGTTGGCCGGTCGTCGCTCGCGCTCCCCAGCCTGCTCTTCTACCTGCTGGGCTACACGGTCACGAACCTCGGCGCGTTCGCCGTGGTCTCTGCATTCCCTTCCTACACCACCCTCAGTGACTACACCGGTCTCTTCCGCAAACATCCCTGGCTCGCAGGCAGCCTGATCGTCTTGCTGCTGGGGCTTGTCGGAACACCGCCTACAGCTGTCTTCCTCGGAAAGCTGACTGCGTTCACCGCGGCTTTCGGTGCGAATCTTGGTTGGCTCGTCGTGCTCGCGGCTGCCAACACGGTTGCGAGCGTGTTTTACTATCTGCGCTGGGTGTTCCCGCTCTTCCAGTCGCTGTCGAGCACCATGGACAGGGCATCCGAATCTCCGCGCACCAGGGTTGCCGTTCCGCGGGTGAGCGCAGGGCTCGCCATCGGCCTCGCCGTTCTCTCGCTCGCTCTCGGACTAGGGGCAAACCCCGTCCTGCAACTGCTCGAGCGATGACCTGGTTGAAGGATGCAGTAAGAATCTCCACTGGACCGCTCCCCTCTTGCGCTCAACACCAGGCGGAAGCCGAGGAATTTGAACCCCTCCTGCATCTGGACGATCCGGCGACCGTTCATCTGCGGGCCGGCATCAGCGTGGTCAGCGCGTTGATGAAGCAGTCGTCGGCGTCTCTGTCACGTGACTCGAGTCGGTGGGCCCCCTGACCTCCGACTGGCCGTGCGAAGGCGCAGCGTTGGCAGGCTATGGGACCGACCGTGAACCCTGACAATATGAACGAGAAGGAATGCCCATCCAGAAGGGGCCGGACGCGTGGTGAGTAAGGTGCAGCCGCTGGTCGTGATCCTGTACAAGCACGCCTTGCTCGGTGAGGGGATCGCGGAGCACCTGCACGCTCAGCTTGGTGTCGAGGCGATCATCGCCTCAGAGGATGACCCAGAGGCAGTCATGTCGACGCTGGGCCTTGGTCCCGCGGTTGTCATCTTCGAGATGGGCGACACGCTCCGGCAGTTCGACCTCACCACGCTCGCCCCGCAGGCCGTCCGGATCGATGTAAGCACGGTCGTGACCCGGGGTCCGGTCGTTTCATCAGGGGTCGCGGGGATGGAGAGGATCCTTCAGGCCGTCCGTAGTTGCATGAAAGTCGATGAGCCGGCCAAGACCGGCCCCGGTGAGGCTCCGGTGGGGCGGCCCCGATAGTCCTCCTCCTTGATGGTTACTAGCGTGGCCGTCGCCCGATTCCCCGTGATGATCACCGTCAGCAGCTGCCCAGGTCATCGCCGATCTGCATCCCGGCCACATCACCAGGCGCCCCTGGTCCTGGCTGCAACCGGCGAACCACGCTCTTCGGTGCCCAGCTGGCACGCTCGGCGGTGTGTTCACGGACTTCGGCAGCCAGGGTGAAGTTGTGCAGCTTCTGAGACTGATGCGCCGGACCCTCGCCTGCCTTGGCCCAAGCGACCCTTTTGGGAGTGCTTCTTCACGGAACCTTCACCGTTGCCCTGCCCTTAACTTCATAACCCGACGTGAGGCTGAAGGCCTAAAGATCTTCGGGCCGCGGGGAGAAGCCTGCTCATGGCCGGGAGTCAGTAAAAGAAGGAGTGGTCGAGATGCTGGACTTCCTCACCCGCAACTGGGTGCTGATCCTCGTCGTAGGCGGGATGGGATTCATGCATTTCGGAATGCATGGTAGCCACGGAAAGTCCGGTCACGCGGGCGGACACGTCCAAGGGCGCGACCAGGACAACGCGGACGGAATCGAGGGCAGCTCCGCGGGGGGTGTGCAGGACAGTCCGGCATCCTCAGTCACCAGCGTGAAGACGGAGGATTCGCCCCGCAAGCGGGGCTGCTGCTGATTGTCCGGCTGGCTTACCTGCTCAGCGCAGGAACATCACCATCATGGCCGCCAGTGACATCAGCGAAGCCGGGCCCAGCATGACCATCGGCCCGTGCATCACCGGCGGCCCACCAGCCACTAACCCGGCCGCCGCCACCGAGCCCAAGGCAACCGCGGACACATCGTGGACCCGACGCCCGATCCCTCGTCCAGCGCCCCGGCCTGTACAGCCGCCTCGATTATCTCCTTCCCAAGCTGACGGTGCGGTTTCCCGTCGCCCGGTCGAATCGCGAAAAGCGTTGCAGGACAACGCACTCGGGCACCCCTCAACCGTGAGAAAGTGCCCGCCCGGGTACGTGTCTGGAAGTACGCCGTCCCATTCCGAATCGCGCGAAGGGCTCGCGCGGGTTCGAGCACTAGTCGATGAGGTGGGCGAACGCGACCGTGTTGTTGA
>JBBRZV010000080.1:0-14145 GCA_038236365.1 Actinomycetales bacterium
GGGAACCCGCCGAAGAAGCCCTTGAGGTCCTCATGCAGCAACGTGTGCCGGCGGATCGTCGCATCGAAGGTGGCCAGCTGCGGGGCGGTCGGCAGCTCACCGTAGATCAACAGGTAGGAGGTCTCCAGGAAGGTCGAGTTCTGGGCCAGCTGCTCGATCGGGTATCCGCGGTAGCGCAAGATCCCGGCATCGCCGTCGATGAAGGTGATCGCCGAACGACAAGATGCCGTGTTGACGAAGCCGACGTCCAAGGTGACGTTCTTGGTCTCCTTCATCAGCTTGGAGATGTCATAGGCGTTGTTGCCAGCGGTGGACTTGACCAGAGGCAGCGCAAGCTCCTTGTCGCCAGCTCGAAGAACCGCACCCGCAGTGTCGTTGCTCATGATTATTGGTGCCCTCCTGTTGTCCCGGCCTCGTTGCCGGCATGCGCCGAAATCACCACGCCTATCCCTCTGCGTGGTGCACGCCCATTGGTGCATCATGGCCCTACCTACTCCGCACCATACCCACTGGGGTATCAGAAAGAGGAACACCGTCGTCGACCAGACAGCATTCTGAGCCGCCCGAGGGGTCGAAACCTCTGGGGTCAGAATGCGCGGCAACAGCACCGGCTGCACCGGCTGCACCAGCTGCAGATCATGGAGCCGCTCATCGCCAACTGGCAACCAAGCTGGGTCCGGGGGCCAGTGCAAATGAGGGATGACTTGGCCGGTTCCAGCGACCTAAGGTTTCACTTAGTTCGCCGTTGACAGGTACGACGACGACCTACGCATACTGCAGGGAGCCAAGCAGCGAGGGAGTTGGACATGCAGGTCCCGGCACCGTTCGAATACCAGCGGGCGACGAGCGTCGACCACGCCATAGGTCTCCTGGAGCGGTTGGGCAGCAGCTCCCGACTCGTTGCAGGCGGGCACAGCCTCCTGCCCATGATGAAGCTCAGGCTGGCCAACCTTGAGTACCTCATCGACATCAACGATCTCCACGACGAGCTGGGCTACATCCGCTTCGAGCCGTCGCAGGTCCGCCTCGGCGCCATGGCGCGCCACCGTGAGCTCCTCGAGTCCGACGGGCTCGCTGAAGCCTTCCCCATCTTCCGCGACGCCGAGAGGGTCATCGCCGATCCGGCCGTCCGCAACCGGGGAACCATCGGCGGGTCACTGTGCCAGGCGGACCCCTCCGAGGACCTGTCTGCCGTGTGCACCACGCTCGCTGCGAGCTGCGTGATTCGTGGCAGCGCCGGCGAGCGCGTCGTGACGATGGAGGAGTTTCATCGCGGCGCGTATGAAACGGCGGTAGGCGACGGCGAGATGCTTGTTGAGATCCGGATCCCGATCAGGCCCAACGGCTCCAGCGCCTACGAGAAGGTCGAGCGCCGCGCCGGCGACTGGGCCGTCGTCTCGGCAGGTGCCGCGGTCTGGATGGACGGTCCCCTGATCTCGGATGCCCGGGTCGGGTTGGCGGCGGTGGGGCCGAACACGACCGGCATACCCGCGATATCAGAGGCACTTCGCGGCAAGGCGCCTTCCGAGGAGCTGTATGCCGAGGCCGGCGCGATCGCCGCCACAAGCTGTCAACCGGCCGGCGACATGCGCGGCAGCGTCGAGTACAAGCGGCATCTCGCAGCGGAGCTGACGAAACGAGCCCTGCGCCGTTCGGTGGCGCGCATCAACCACGAGGAGGTCTGACGATGCGGGTGTCGATGAACGTCAACGGCGACGAGGTCACGCGCGAGATCGAGGGGCGCCTCCTGCTGGTCCACTTCCTGCGCGACCATCTCGGTCTCACCGGCACCCACTGGGGGTGCGACACCAGCAACTGCGGAACCTGCGTGGTCTGGATGGACGGCGAGCCGGTCAAGTCGTGCACCGTCCTTGCTGCGATGGCCGGCGGTCACGAGATCCGCACGGTCGAGGACCTTGAGCAGGGCACTCGGCTCGATCCGGTACAGCAGGGGTTCATGGAGTGCCACGGCCTTCAGTGCGGCTTCTGCACGCCCGGCATGATGATGACCGCTCGCGCACTGCTCGACCGCAACCCTGACCCAAGTGAACATGAGATCCGCGAGGCGATCTCGGGCCAGATCTGCCGATGCACGGGCTACGCGACCATCGTGCGATCGGTCCAGTGGGCTGCCGCCCATGAGTCTGCAGCCGGTGCTGAGGACCAGAGCGCGGACGCCGTGGTCACTGCTGCGAGCGCGTCATGACCACCACTGAGAACCGCCCCGCCCAGGTCTTTGAGAACAACGACCTGAAGCCGGTCGGCCACGGCCGGATGCTTCGCAAGGAGGACCCACGCTTCCTTCGCGGCAAGGGCCACTACATCGACGACATCCAGCTGCCGGGCATGCTGCACATGGCGATCCTGCGCTCACCGGTCGCCCATGCCCGCATAGTCAGCATCGACACCAGCGCGGCTGAGGCGCATCCGAAGGTCAAGGCAGTCGTCACCGGTGAAGGTCTCGCGGCGCAGGGTCTGGCCTGGATGCCGACTCTTTCCAATGACGTACAGGCAGTGCTGGCCACGGACAAGGTGCGATTCCAGGGACAGGAGGTGGCCTTCGTAGTCGCCGAGGACAGGTACGCCGCGCGCGACGCCCTCGAGCTGATCAACGTCGAGTACGACATCCTCGACCCTGTCGTGGACGCCCGTCATGCGCTCGATCCCGGAGCGCCGGTGATTCGCGATGACCTCGAGGGCAAGAGCGACAACCACTGCTTCGACTGGGAGACCGGTGACGAGGCCGCAACGGAGGCCGTATTCGCGGCAGCGGACGTCGTCGTCAGCCAGGACATCGTTTACCCGAGAGTGCATCCCGCACCGATGGAGACCTGCGGGGCCGTCGCGGACTACGAACGCATCGACGGCAAGCTCACCCTGTGGTCGACCACGCAGGCCCCCCATGCCCACCGAACGCTGTATGCGATCGTGGCCGGCCTGCCCGAGCACAAGATTCGGGTCATCTCACCAGACCTTGGCGGAGGCTTCGGCAACAAGGTGCCGATCTATCCCGGCTATGTGTGTGCCATCGTCGGATCCATCGTGACCGGCAAGCCGGTGAAGTGGGTCGAGGACCGCTCGGAGAACCTGGTCAGCACGGGATTCGCTCGCGACTACATCATGCGTGGCGAGATTGCGGCGACCAAGGAGGGAAAGATCCTTGCCATCCGCACCAACGTCCTCGCTGACCACGGTGCGTTCAACGGAACAGCCGCTCCGGTGAAGTACCCGGCGGGATTCTTTGGCGTGTTCACCGGCAGCTACGACCTCGAGGCCGCCTACGCCAAGATGACGGCGGTCTACACGAACAAGGCGCCCGGTGGTGTGGCCTACGCCTGCTCCTTCCGGATCACCGAGGCCGTCTATCTCGTCGAGCGCATCGTTGACTGCCTGGCATATGAGCTGAAGATGGACCCGGTCGCGCTGCGGATCAAGAACTTCATCCAGCCGGAACAGTTCCCCTATGCGACGAAGACCGGTTGGGTCTACGACTCGGGCAACTACGAGCCGACCATGCGCCTGGCCATGAAGATCGCCGGCTACGACGAGCTCCGGCGCGAACAGGCCGAGAAGCGTGAGCGCGGCGAGGTGATGGGCATCGGCGTGTCGTTCTTCACGGAGGCCGTCGGCGCTGGACCACGCAAGGACATGGACATCCTCGGTCTTGGCATGGCTGACGGCTGCGAGCTGCGCATCCACCCCACCGGCAAGGCCGTCGTGCGGCTCTCTGTCCAGTCACAGGGCCAGGGTCACGAGACGACGTTCGCCCAGATCGTTGCGGAGGAGATCGGCATCCCGCCGGCAGACATCGAGGTCGTGCACGGTGACACTGACAACACGCCGTTTGGTCTGGGCACCTATGGCAGCCGGTCGACACCGGTGTCCGGAGCGGCAGCCGCTCTGGTGGCGCGCAAGGTCCGCGACAAGGCACGGATCATCGCCTCGGGAATTCTTGAGGTATCGGTGGCAGACCTGGAGTGGCAGAAGGGCTCCTTCCACGTCAAGGGCGACCCCACCAAGTCCGTGACGATCCAGGACATTGCGATGAGGGCCCACGGAGCGGGAGACCTGCCAGAAGGCATCGAAGGTGGTCTCGAGGCCCAGATCTGCTACAACCCCGAGAACCTGACCTACCCGTTCGGCGCCTACATCTGCGTTGTCGACATCGACCCGGGCACCGCCAAGGTCACCGTGCGTCGTTTCATCGCGGTCGATGACTGTGGCACCCGCATCAACCCCATGATCATCGAGGGTCAGGTGCACGGCGGCCTGACCGACGGGGTCGGCATGGCCCTGATGGAGATGATCGCGTTCGACGAGGACGGCAACTGTCTCAGTTCCTCACTGATGGACTATCTGATTCCCACCGCCCTCGAGGTGCCCGACTGGGAGACCGGCTTCACGGTCACTCCATCCCCTCACCACCCCATCGGTGCCAAGGGTGTTGGCGAGTCGGCCACCGTCGGGTCGCCCCCGGCCATCGTCAACGCGATCGTCGACGCCCTGAAACCGTTTGGTATCCGTCACGCCGACATGCCCCTCACCCCGTCGCGGGTGTGGGACGCCATGCAGGGTCGGCCAACTCCGTCGTTCTGAAGCTCAGGAGGTTGTGTGACACACCGCATGGCGGCACGAGTCGCCGAGCTGACCGCGGCACGGGTGCCATTCGTCCACGCGACGGTGGTGCGCGCCCAGGAGCCGACGTCTGCCCGGCCCGGCGACGACGCCGTGGTCCTCGGGGACGGGACGATCGAGGGCTTCGTCGGTGGTCACTGCGCAGAGGGATCCGTGCGCTCGGCCGCGCTCACCGCCCTCGGAGATGGCCAGACACTGTTGCTGCGCGTCCTGCCCGAGGGCGAGGAACCGTTTCCCGACTCGCCGAGCGCCCGGGTGGTGGTGAACCCTTGCCTGTCCGGCGGCGCCCTCGAGATCTTCCTGGAACCCCTGTTGCCTGCACCCCTGCTGGCGGTGGTGGGCGACACCCCCATCACGAACGCACTACTCGCCATGGCCGGCTCGCTGGGGTTCGTCGGCGAGCAGGTGCCGGCGGCGCAGGGCATGGACGGTGCCACGGTGGTCGTTGTCGCCAGTCACGGAAGTGGTGAGCCCGAGTCAATCAGGTCGGCCCTACGCGCCGGTGTGCCATTCATCGGCCTGGTCGCCAGCCGCGTGAGAGGCGCAGCCGTACTCGACGAGATGGGACTCACCGAGCTCGAGCGGTCTCGGGTGCGCACGCCCGTCGGCCTCGACATCGGTGCCAGGACGGCTGAGGAGATCGCACTCTCGATCATGGCCGAGGTCGTTCGCGCCGTCCGGATCGACGGCCTCACCGCCGCATCTGCGGAGCCGGTCGCGGCACCGGTGCAGGTCGTCGACCCGATCTGCGGCATGACCGTCGTGGTCGATGCGAGCACTCCGCACGTCCGCGATGCTGACGGTGACCACTGGTTCTGCGGCACCGGGTGCCGCGACCGCTACGTGGCCGAGCACGAGGCGCCGCCGCTCCGGACGGCGCATACAGGCATGGGGCACTAGCTGTTGTTCGTCACGGGCCTGGTTCTTGCGGCGGGTGCCTCGAACCGCCTCGGGCATCCGAAGCAGCTCCTCGCCTTCCAGGGGGCCACGCTGTTGGACGCGACGCTTTCGGTCGCGCGGGCCTGTGGCTTCGACCAGCTCCTTGTCGCGCTCGGGGCGGCCAGCAGGCAGGTGCGCGCGTCCGTGGATCTGAGCAACGCTGAGGTGGTTGAGAATCCGGCGTACGGGTCGGGGTGCAGCTCATCCATCAGCGCCGGCCTTCGTTCGGTCGACGACCGCACCGACGGTCTTGTCCTGTTGTTGGGCGACCAGCCCGGCATCGACCCGGCGGACGTGGCCCGGCTCATATCCGAGCATGATGCGCCGATGGCCGTATGCCGCTATGACGACGGCCTGGGTCACCCGATGTGGTTCCGGCGCGACCTGTTCGCGGAGCTGAGCGAGCTGCACGGGGACAAGGCCGTCTGGCGGCTGCTTCACTCCGGCCGGTATGACGTCCGTGAAGTACCCGTCGAAGGCGTGATTCCCAGGGACGTTGACACCATGCAGGACTACGCGGCGCTGATCGCAGGCCACAGCTTCCGGCCGCACCCATGAGCACCCCCGCTGACTCGATCAAGGGAACCCAAGGCGAGCCCATACTCGACGCCGAGGACATTCGGCGGCGGCTGGACGAGATCGACTACCTGGTGGACGACGGCTTGGCCACTGCCCTGTTCCTTGCACTCAGTCTCGAGCAGCCACTACTGCTTGAAGGCGAGCCGGGCGTCGGCAAGACCACCGCCGCCAAGGCTCTGGCCCGCGCGCTGGGTGCTCCGCTGATCCGGCTGCAGTGCTACGAAGGACTGACCGCCAGCGAGGCGTTGTACGAGTGGAACTACCAGCGCCAGCTCCTGGCGATCCGGCTGGCGGAGTCGCGGCACCAGACTCTGGCCGACGCTGACTTGTTCACCGAGGAGTTCCTTCAGGAGCGGCCGATCCTGAAGGCGATCCGGACCACCGGACCGGTCGCGCCGGTGCTCCTGATCGACGAGATCGACCGGGCTGACGACGAGTTCGAAGCGCTCTTGTTCGAGTTCCTCGGCGAGTCCTCGATCACCATCCCCGAGATCGGCACGTTCGTCGCCGAACGCCGTCCGATCGTGGTACTGACCTCCAACCGCAGCCGCGAGCTGCATGATGCCTTGCGTCGACGCTGCCTCTACCACTGGATCGACTTCCCAGCACCTGCCAGGGCCGCCGAGATCCTGCGCAGGTCGGTACCCGCAGCGAACGATGCGCTCATCACATCGGCCACAGACTTCATCGGACGAGTTCGCTCTCTGGACCTCGACAAGGCGCCCGGGATGGCCGAGACGATCGACTGGGTATCAGCGCTCACGCTCCTGGGCGCCGCGGATCTGGTGCGCCCGGAGGTCGTGCGCACCTTGAGCGCAATCGCCAAGACACCCGACGACCGCCTTGCCATCGCTGACGCGTTCGGTGACCTGCTGCCAACCGACCTCTCCACTCCGGCCGAATCCGAGAGGACATCATGAAAATCGACAACGAGTTCAGCGTGAGCGTGCCCATCGAGCTGGCATGGCCGGCACTCACCGACCTGGCGGAGGTCTCTCTCTGCCTGCCCGGTGCACGACTGACCGGTGTCGAGAACAACGTGTACAGCGGTGAGGTACGCGTCAAGGTCGGGCCGGTGGTCTCGGAGTATGCCGGGACGGCCCAGTTCGCCGAGAAGGACGACGCGATCTACCGGGCGGTCATCGACGCCAAGGGACGTGACTCGCGAGGAGCAGGTAACGCCTCTGCCCAGATCACCATGCAGCTGGAGGCCGACGGCCTGCGCACCGTGGTGAAAGTGGACACCGACCTGAAGATCACGGGGAAGATCGCGCAGCTGGGCGGCGGGATGATCGCGGAGGTGTCGCAGAAGCTGCTCGGCCAGTTCGTCGAGTGCCTCGAAGCCAAGCTCGCTGCCCCTTTGTCAGCCGAGCCGTCAGATGTCGCCGCCGGATCCGAACTGTCCCCCGATGAGACGACCGCGGCTGAGGAGCGTGGCAATGGCCCTACTCCCCCGGTGCGAGAGGCGTTTTCCCCTCCGGATCCGCGACCGGCCCCCGAGCCGGTCGACCTGATCAGCCTGGCCGGGGGGTCGATGCTCAAGCGCCTCGTTCCTGTACTGCTGGTGGTCGTCGTCGTGCTGGTGGTGGTGTACCTCATTGCCCGATGAAGGGCGGCCACCGCGCGTCCTCCTGCGCGGTGTGGACCGCGCGTCGTTTGCGACCGCCTTCGCCGTCCGGCTGAGGCAGCACGGAGTACCGGTCGGACTCACCGGCATCGAGGACTTTGCCCGCGCCCTGGTCACCACGACGCCAGACTCGATGTCCAGGCTGTACTGGGTCGCCCGGATTGCGTTGGTACGCAGGCAGTCCGAGCTCGCTTCATTTGACTCCGTCTTCAAAGCCGTGTTCGCTGACGCAGCCTTCGTGATCGACGCACACTCCCGACAGGCCAAGGGGCAGAGCTCGACCGACGAAGACACCCTCATCTCGGTGCCGAAACCGGCATCGGACCCAGCCCAAGGGGACGGCCTGCCCTGGGCCACTTTGCCGCCGGTGGTGTCATCGGCGCAGGACTCCGACAGCGACGCTGCAGTGCCAGAGCGGCTACCCAGCGACTTGGAGCAGTTGAGCGACCTTCCCTTCGAGCAGCTGAGCGAGGAGGAGATCGAGCTGCTCGGCAAGTGGCTGCAGGCTGAGCTGCGCTCATGGCCAACGCGCCGCTCCAGACGCCGGGCGCCCGGACCAGGAGGTCCGCAAATCGCTCTACGCCCCACGATCGCGCGATCTCGCCGCACCGGATGGGACCCGGTCGAGCTGGTGCGGGTGCATCCGGTGCGCAAGCCCCGCAGGGTCGTCATGCTCTGTGACGTCAGCCAGTCGATGTCGCCCCAGACTGCCGCCTATTTCCACCTCATGCGAGCGCTGACCATGGTGGCCGGTGGCGAGGCGTTCGCCTTCGCAACCACGTTGACCCGGTTGACCTCGGTGCTTCGTCACAGGTCCACAACCGTGGCCATCGAGCAGGCGACCGACAGGGTTACTGACCGCTTCGGGGGGACCCGGATTGCTACCAGTATCAATGCCCTTCTGGCCTCTCACCATGGCAACGCCGTGCGCGGTGGCATCGTGATCATTGGGTCGGATGGATGGGACAGCGAGCCACCTGAGCAGCTGGCCATCGCCATGGCGCGGTTGCGCCGCCGCGCATACCGCTTGATCTGGATCAACCCGCGCGTTGCCGCCCCGGGCTTTCAGCCCCTTGTCGGCACCATGGCCGCGGCCCTGCCATTTTGCGACGACCTGTTGCCGGCCCACGACTTCCGTTCACTCGCCGCAGTAGTCACCGAGCTCGGCCGGTGTGTCCGTTAGCGGCGCGTCGGCGTTGACGTGAATTTGTCTGTCCTACAGGGACATTCGTTGTGGATAGAGCTTTCGCTTGCCTGACCACCTGGGTCGCCTCCTGCCCGCCGCGGACTCCGCCGCGTGCTGGGCCGCGCTCGACGCCCTGGCCCACCAGATGGCCGGGGTAGACCCCACCACCTGGTCAAACACCAAGGCGGCTGGGCGCTGAGCATGACCCCAGAGGGTCACTGCACCTGGACCGACCCCCACGGCCGCCAATACGCCACCCACCCCACCAACCACAGTCGAGCTCGCCGCCTGAACGATCTCGCGAACTCTCGATCTGACATTGTCGATCAGGATCGTTGTTGACCCCGATCTGCGTCAATCCAAGGCGCGGGCCTCATCGTGTTGCTGCCTGCCCTGGATGTCTTCAACACGGAGATCGCTCACGGTTCCTGCGGGAACAAGATCCGATAACCGAGAGACTAACGAGCCCCTTGGCGGAGGGCGGACAGCAAGGACACTCAGGTCACATCAGCTCCAGAGAGTGACGTGAACCGAGGGCTTGAAACGGCTGACGTTCACCCCGGAACCGCGCAACATCGCCTGAGTGGCTCGTGGGGTGATGACGAACCGGCTCAGCTCGGTCACTGCGGAGGCCGAGCCTCTGTCTGGCAGGGTGAGCGCGCTCCAGACCCCATCAACCTGCAAGCACTGCCCGGTCATCTTCACGAGTCGGCCTTTTGCCACGTCCTGGGCCACAGCGAACGAGACAGCCAGCGAGACGCCTTTGCCGCGTTGGGTCTCTTCGAGGGCAGCCGCATCGCTCTGAAAGATCCGTTGGTGATTCTCGGGGACCCGAAGGCGGCGCAGCATCCCCGGAACCACTCCCGTGTCGGCTGCGGCAGCAGGGCCGAGCAACCACGTCTGGCTGCGGAGCTGGTCGAGGGAAACCCGACTGCGGGCCATGGGGTGAGCAGCCCCCACAACGACAACGATCTGGTACTTGAGGAAGGACGTACAAAGAAGTGAAGGGTCGATATCCGAGGTCACCGGGCCTAGTGCGACGTCGACCGAACGCGTGAGCAGCAAGGGGCTGAACTCGCGTGGGCTACAGACGCTCAGCTCGACATCCAGGTCGTCGGCCCGGCTAGTGAACAGCTCGATAAGGCCCGGCGCGGCATGCTCAGCGAAGAGGCTCGAGGCGGCGACGCGCAGCAGGCGCCGACCATGCCCGGCTTGGATGACCTCGAGGATGGTGCGGTCCTGCAGACCCAGCATCTCGGTTGATCGACTGGCGAGCCGCAGACCACCCGGCGTGAATGCCAGACCGGTCGATGTTCGGAAGAAGAGCTGGTCACCCAGCTCCTTGCGCAGCTGGGTGACATTGAACGAGACCGCGGCCCCCGAGACACCAAGGTTTGTGGCCGCTTCCTTGACCGAGCCGCAACGCGCGACGGCGGCGAAGGCTCGAAGCTGCGTGGGTGTCACGAACGCCACCAGTTCAAGGGTTACTTCACGGCAATGAGCTCGATCAGCTTGATGTCGGGATCCTTCGCCAGGAGCGTCGGGCCGTGTTCTGCCAGCGCTGCGGGGATCGCACCATTGAGGTGAGCTTGCCGACCCTCCTCGGTCTCGAAAGTGTCAAAGATGCCGAAGGTGCTCTCATCGACCCGAAAGGCGTACCAGGTCTTGGTGGCCGGCTCGTTGGTGACAATGTCGCGCGCCCCGTTGAGGAAGTCCCATACCGCCTGCTCATTTCCCGGCTTGGCTTCCACCAGGGCCAGCACTCCAAAGTTGAGGGCCATCGCATTCTCCTTCATGACATCATCGAAACGCTCGACGCTCGGATCGACAGCTGGACAGAGCTCTACAGAGGAATACGGACACCGTGGCCCGATGGTTCATTCGTCGTAGTCGACGCATGTGCCGATCAGTCCAGGATGCCTGGATCCAGCTCGCCTTGCTCCTGGCAGATGGTGACGGTCTGGTCGTTCCATAGACCTCCCGAGTTTCCTTACGTCCATGCGCACTTCATCAGCGACCGGAGTTGTCATGGCTCCCTCGCGGTCGACCTCCACAACGGGGCGCTGCGGAAGCTCAGCGTCCTCTTGGGCTTCCAGCACCTTTGGGGGTAGACACCCCGGCCACACTTTCTCCACGGCTGGGGGTGGATGGCGAGTCCCATTCGGCGGCGCTCCTGAAAGACTGGGCACATGAGAACCAGTCGGCTCGAGGCGTTCAGCGACGGCGTCCTCGCCATCATCATCACCATCATGGTTCTGGAGCTGAAAGTCCCGGCCGAGCCGACCTTACAAGCGCTCGGCGGCTCGGCCACAGGGTTCCTGACCTATGTGCTCAGCTTCGTCTACATCGGCATCTACTGGAGCAACCACCATCACATGTTCCAGGTGGTCGAGCGTGTCAACGGCACCGTCCTGTGGGGCAATCTCCACTTGCTGTTCTGGCTCTCGCTCTTACCTGTCACGACCGCCTGGGTGGACGAGACGACATTGTCCCGAACGCCCGTCGTCGTCTACGGGATCAACCTGCTTCTTGCCGCAATCGCCTACTACGTCCTACAGATGGCTATCTTCCGCGTCGAGGGTGGCTCGGGTCTCCGAGAGGCACTGGGCCGCGACCTCAAGGGCAAGATCTCGCCAGCCCTGTACCTCTCCGGCATCGCCCTGGCCTTTGTCAACCCATGGCTGGGCATGCTGGTCTTCACGGGCGTGGCGATCATGTGGCTCGTCCCCGACCGACGCGTGGAGCGCTACCTCGCAACACAGGAGTCGACCTCAGCATGAGCCTCGGGTCGAGATGGCCTGGAACGGGTGAAGGCCTCAGGTAGCGTTTCGGTCATGGGCTTGGACGACTGGGCTGAGGCGCCTCTTCAAAGCGAACGGCTCATCCTTGAGCCTCTGCGCATCGATCACGCTGACGAGATGGCGCCGTTGCTGGACGATCCTGCACTCCACACCTTCGTCGGTGGCAAACCGGCCACCCTTGAAGAGCTCCGCAGCCGGTATGCCCTCCAGATCGAGGGCCCGCCCGACGGCTCGCATCACTGGCTGAACTGGATCGTGCGTCGTCGCGACGATGGTCAGGCGGTCGGTTTCGTGCAGGCCACCATCAGCGTGCAGACCGGGGAGGTGACCGCTGACGTCGCGTGGGTGATCGCAGTATCGCAACAGCGCAGCGGGTATGCGCGGGAGGCTGCACAGCGAATGGCGAACTGGCTGAGACAGCAGCACGTGCACCAGGTCGTCGCGCACGTGCATCCGCAACATCACGCCTCGAAAGCCGTCGCCCGCTCGATTGGTCTCGCACCAACCGATATCCAGCTCGACGGCGAAGTGCGCTGGCAGGGGTAGGAAGCTCGCTCAAGGCGCCTGGGCTGCCGGGGCTGCGGGGGGTGGGGGTAAGGGGCGCAGCCCCGACAGGTCAAGATCCGCCACGGCACTGCTGTGACGGTCGATGAGTCGCCGGGCCTCTCGTCTTGGACGGACAAAGACTCAGCGGTGCTCAGAACCCGATGCAGGTTCGACAAGGTTCGCGTATGAGCGGGAGCCTGTCTATGCAACTTTGGTCCTACTACCATCCATGGACGGATGGCCAAGCGTCGCGCCACCCCGACGACACCACCGATAACCTAGACGGCGGACCTTTGCCGGGACCGCGCGGAAAGACAATAGGACCAGACCTACCGCACGTGGCTAGTGAGATCGAGCCAGGCGACACCGCGGAGACCGCGAAAGACGGCCCGCCTCACAGATGGAGACACGATGAGCATGGTCACGAGGTTAGGCACGGCGTCGCCTGGGCTGCAAGTTGCCGACAGCCATGACCTGATCCGCGTGCACGGCGCGCGCGTGAACAACCTCAAGGACGTCAGCATCGAGATCCCGAAGCGCCGGCTGACGGTGTTCACCGGTGTCTCCGGCTCGGGCAAGAGCTCGCTGGTGTTCGGCACGATCGCCGCGGAGTCGCAGCGGATGATCAACGAGACATACAGCACCTTCGTGCAGGGCTTCATGCCGACGCTGGCGCGGCCGGACGTCGATGTGCTCGACGGGCTGACGACCGCGATCATCGTCGACCAGGAGCGGATGGGGGCCAACGTCCGATCCACGGTCGGCACCGCCACCGACGCCAACGCGATGCTGCGCATCCTGTTCAGCCGGCTTGGGCAACCGCACATTGGCTCGCCGTATGCGTATTCGTTCAATGTGGCCTCGATCAGCGGAGCAGGCGCAGTCTCCATGGAGCGCGCCGGGCGGATCGTGAAGGAGCGTCGCAGCTTCAGCGTCACCGGGGGGATGTGTCCGCGCTGCGAGGGCCGGGGGTCGGTGACCGACTTCGACCTCACCATGCTGTACGACGACAGCAAGTCGCTCAACGAGGGTGCCCTGACGATCCCCGGCTACAGCATGGACGGCTGGTACGGCCGGATCTTCGGCGGCTGCGGTTTCTTCGACCCGGACACGCCCATCAAGAAGTTCACCAAGAGAGAGCTCCAGGACCTGCTGTACAAGGAGCCGACCAAGATCAAGGTCGACGGCATCAACCTGACCTACGAGGGCCTCATCCCGCGGATCCAGAAGTCGATGCTCTCCAAGGACGTTGACGCGCTGCAGCCGCACATCCGGGCCTTCGTGGAGCGGGTGGTGACCTTCACGACGTGCCCTGAGTGTGGCGGCACCCGGCTGTCCGAGGCAGCCCTTTCGTCGAAGATCAAGGGCATCAACATCGCCGACGCCTGCGCGATGCAGATCAGCGACCTCGCCGCGTGGGTGGGAGTCCAACGGGAGCCGTCGGTGGAACCGCTGCTCAAGGCACTGCGGCATACTCTCGACTCGTTCGTTGAGATCGGGCTGGGCTACCTCTCGCTGGACCGGACGTCGGGCACGGTGTCGGGCGGCGAGTCACAGCGCATCAAAATGATCCGTCACCTCGGCTCCTCGCTCACCGACGTCACCTACGTCTTCGACGAGCCCACGATCGGGCTCCACCCCCACGACATCCGGCGGATGAACAACCTGCTGCTGCAACTACGCGACAAGGGCAACACGGTACTCGTCGTGGAGCACGAGCCGGAGACGATCGCGATCGCCGACCACGTCGTCGACCTCGGACCCGGCCCCGGCGCCGCCGTCGGCGAGGTGGTCTTCGCGGGCACCGTCGAGGGGCTGCGGGCCCGCGGCAC
>JBBRZV010000081.1:0-14107 GCA_038236365.1 Actinomycetales bacterium
GTCACGACCACGAGGGTCACGACCACGAGGGTCACGACCACGAGGGTCACGACCACGAGGGTCACGACCACGAGGGTCACGACCACGAGGGTCACGACCACGAGGGTCACGACCACGAGGGTCACGACCACGCATAAGGAAAATCGCAGGATCTGACTTCCGTATGGCGCGGCTGGGACTCCCGGCCGCGCCATACCCCTGTTCGCTGCCAGAGCGAGGCGATCCAGGCACGCGTCACGCACGGATGGCCTCGTGCGGCAGCGCGGTACTTGTGCGCTCACGGCGAACACGGGCCGATCCGGGACTTCAGCGGCTGGGTCGGGCGTTAGGGTCATCGACAGGGCGACGGGGCCAGTGGTCCGAGATCGAGCCAGACAGATCGAGACAGATGGAGACATGGTGAGCCACAGCAACGAGATCGTCGCAGCGGCCAACGGACAGATGGCCGGCCTGGACGACCACATCTACAACCGCCTGCTCAAGGAGCGGATCATCTTCCTGGGTTCCGAGGTGCGCGATGACAACGCCAACGCCATCTGCGCCCAGCTGCTGCTCCTGGCGGCGGAGGACCCGGAGAAGGACATCTGGCTCTACATCAACTCCCCAGGTGGTTCGGTAACGGCCGGCATGGCCATCTTCGACACGATGCAGTGGGTGACTCCCGACGTGGCCACGGTCGGGATGGGCCTGGCCGCCAGCATGGGCCAGTTCCTGCTCAGCGCCGGGGCTCCCGGCAAGCGCTACGCCACGCCCCACGCACGCGTGATGATGCACCAGCCCTCCGGCGGCATCGGCGGCACGGCCTCGGACATCAAGATCCAGGCACAGCAGATGTTGCACATCAAGAAGCAGATGGCCGAGCTGATCGCCCGTCACACGGGCCAGACACTCGACCAGATCGAGAAGGACTCCGACCGCGACCGCTGGTTCACCGCTGATGAGGCGATGGCCTACGGCTTCGTGGACCACGTCTACGCCAGTGCCGACCAGGCACCCGGCGGCGCTGGCACCGGCGCCTGACCACCCGCCATACATCTCACGTTTGGAGCATTGATGATCAACAGCCCGTATGGCGGCCTGCAGGTTCCAGCGCCCTCCAGCCGCTACATCCTCCCGCAGTTCGAAGAGCGCACGTCCTACGGGATGAAGCGCACCGACCCCTACACCAAGCTCTTCGAGGACCGGATCATCTTCCTCGGCGTTCAGGTCGACGACGCTTCGGCGGACGACGTTATCGCCCAGCTGCTGGTGCTCGAGAGCCAGGACCCCGACCGCGACATCCTGATGTACATCAACTCGCCCGGTGGCTCGTTCACTGCGATGACAGCGATCTACGACACCATGCAGTACCTGCGCCCGGACATCCAGACGTTCGTCATCGGCCAGGCGGCCTCCGCCGCCGCTGTGCTGCTGGGCGCTGGGGCACCTGGCAAACGGTTCGCCCTGCCCAACTCACGAATCCTGGTCCACCAGCCCGCGATGGAGGGCACGGGCGGCATGGCCAGTGACCTTGAGATCCAGGCCAACGAGGTGCTCCGCATGCGCACCTGGCTCGAGGAGACGCTGGCACACCACACCGGCCGCACGGTCGCGCAGATCGAGCAGGACATCGAGAGGGACAAGATCCTTTCGGCTGCTCAGGCCAAGGAGTACGGCTTGATCGACGAGGTGCTGGTCAGCCGCAAGGCATCCGTCGACTCATGACGCTGGCGCCCTCGTTGTTTGTTCTGCTCTGGGCGGAACAGGCGTGACGGGGACCCGACACCGGCGTTCAATGGGTACGTCGACCTCCGCCCCCGGGTAGCGTCGACGAAAGGTACGGCCGGTGATGTCCTCATCGCCAGCGGATTTGAGCAGCACCCGACCGGAAGGATCGCCTCGTGGCACGCATCGGAGAGGGCGGCGACCTCTTGAAGTGCTCCTTCTGTGGCAAGAGCCAGAAGCAGGTCAAGAAGCTCATCGCCGGACCGGGTGTCTACATCTGCGACGAGTGCATCGACCTGTGCAACGAGATCATCGAGGAGGAGCTCGCTGAGACCTCCGAGCTGGGGCTCGACGAGCTGCCCAAGCCGCGCGAGATCTTCGACTTCCTCGAACAGTTCGTGATCGGTCAGGACCCGGCCAAGAGGGCGCTCGCTGTTGCGGTCTACAACCACTACAAGCGGATCCAGGCCGGTGAGTCCAGCAACAAGAAGGATGTCGACACGGTCGACATCTCCAAGTCCAACATCCTGCTGATCGGGCCGACCGGGTGCGGCAAGACCTACCTCGCGCAGACCCTGGCCCGCATGCTCAACGTGCCGTTCGCCATCGCCGACGCCACTGCGCTGACCGAGGCCGGCTATGTCGGTGAGGACGTCGAGAACATCCTGCTGAAGCTGATCCAGGCTGCGGACTTTGACGTCAAGAAGGCCGAGACCGGCATCATCTACATCGACGAGATCGACAAGATCGCCCGCAAGAGCGAGAACCCGTCGATCACTCGTGACGTCTCCGGCGAGGGCGTCCAGCAGGCGCTGCTGAAGATCCTCGAGGGCACTGTCGCTTCGGTGCCGCCCCAGGGCGGGCGCAAGCACCCACACCAGGAGTTCATCCAGATCGACACGACCAACGTGCTCTTCATCGTCGGCGGCGCGTTCGCCGGCCTCGAGAAGCTGATCGAGTCGCGTGCGGGGCAGAAGGGGCTGGGCTTCGGCTCTCAGCTGCACACCGCCAAGGACGTGGGCGAGAGCTACGGCGATGTGATGCCCGAGGACCTGATGAAGTTCGGGCTGATCCCCGAGTTCGTCGGTCGGCTGCCGGTCATCACGACGGTGTCACCCCTTGACCGTGACGCCTTGGTGCGCATCCTGACGGAGCCTCGCAACGCCCTGGTGAAGCAGTACAAGCGCATGTTCGAGATTGACGGCGTGGAGCTCGAGTTCACCCCCGAGGCGATCGAGGCGGTCGCCGACCAGGCACTGTTGCGTGGCACCGGAGCCCGCGGGCTGCGGGCGATCCTGGAGGAGGTGCTCCTGCCGGTGATGTTCGACGTGCCGAGCGAGGATGACATCGCCCGGGTGGTCGTCACCCGTGAGGTGGTCCTGGACAACGTCAACCCCACGATCGTCCGCCGCACCGCTCCGCGGGCAAAGCGAGCGCCGCGCAAGGAATCCGCCTGACCCTGACGTCCGTCTCCTGTCGACGTCCCACCCCCACCTCGCGTCGGGTCGCCTCGCGTCGGGCGGGTCAGGCTTTGGGCTCGACCGGTGCCAGCACGACGTCGCGGACAGCGAAAGTCTCGCTGAGCTGATAGTCGAGGGACGCAATACGGCCGGCTGCCACGAGGTCGCCAGCGGCAAGACGGATCTGGTCGAGAGTGGCCTTCGGCCCGGTCAGCACTGCCGACAGCACCTCGGCCTTCATGCCGACCTTGGCCTCCGACTTGGTCCTCCGGACACCCGCGAGCGCTGCGCCCAAGGCCCCAAGAATGGCCGGATCTGCCTGTGCTGCAACGGTTTCCAACTCGTCCGAGGTGGGCCAGGAGGTATGGTGGATGGACCCCTCGTGCCACCATGACCACACCTCTTCGGTGGAGTAGGGCAGGAACGGGGCGAGCAGTCTCAACACGATGTCTAGGGCGATTCGTAACGACGCACGGGCAGATGCGGCGGCCGCATCGCCCTGGCCGCCGTATGCCCGCTCCTTGACCAGCTCGAGGTAGTCGTCGCAGAAGGTCCAGAAGAACGCCTCGGTGACCTCGAGCGCGCGTGTGTAGTCGAAGGCGTCAAGGCCCCGAGTGGCTTTGTCGATCACGCTAGCGAGCCCGGCCAGCATCGCCTTGTCGATCGGCAGGATCACCGCGTTGCTGAGCTCTCCATCGACCTCTCCGAACGAGAGGGCGAACTTGCTGGCATTGAGCACCTTGATCGCGAGGCGGCGACCGACCTTCATCTGGGCCGTGTCCAACGCGGCGTCGGTTCCCATCCGGGCTGCAGCCGCCCAGTAACGGATGGCATCAGCGCCGTGGTCCACCAGCATGCCCATCGGGGTGGTCACGTTGCCCTTGGACTTGCTCATCTTCTTGCGGTCGGGATCGAGGATCCAGCCGTTGATGGTCGCGTGCTTCCAGGGCAATGAGTCGTTCTCCAGGTGGGCACGCACCACGGTGGCGAACAACCAGGTTCGGATGATGTCGTGACCCTGCGGGCGCTGGTCCATCGGGAAGATCTTGGCGAACAGCTCCTGGTCGTCGCGCCACCCAGCCGCGATCTGGGGGGTCAGTGACGACGTCGCCCACGTGTCCATGATGTCGGGGTCTCCGCTGAATCCGCCCGGTTGGTCCCGCTGTTCAGCCGTGTAGCCCGTGGGCACGTCGGAGTAGGGGTCGACCGGCAGGGACGCCTCGTCGGGAACGATCGGCTTGTCGTAGACGATCTCACCGTCCGCGTCCAGCGGGTACCAGAGTGGGATCGCGACGCCGAAGAAGCGCTGACGACTGACCAGCCAGTCCCCGTTGAGCCCGCTGACCCAGTTCTCGTAACGGCTCCGCATGAAGTCGGGATGGAACGCGATCTCCTTGCCGCGCTTGAGAAGCGCCGCCTTGAGCTCGTCATCTCTGCCGCCGTTGCGGATGTACCACTGGCGTGAGGTCACGATCTCGAGCGGCTTGTCGCCCTTCTCGAAGTAGTTGGCCTTGCGCTGGGTCGGTGTCGGCTCGCCGTCAAGGTCGCCCGAGACACGCAGAGCGTTCACGATCGCGGCGCGGGCGGCAAAGGCGGTCCTTCCGGCGCACTCGGCGAAGGTGACCCGTCCGGCCTCGGTCGTGATCCACTCCGGCGTCTCGGTCTGGATCCGGCCGTTGCGCTGGATGATCGATCGGGTCGGCAGCTGCAGCTCGCGCCACCACTGGACGTCGGTGAGGTCACCGAAGGTGCAGCACATCGCGATACCGGCACCTTTGTCAGGGTCGGCGAGGTGGTGGCCGAGGACGGGGATGTCGACCCCGAACAGCGGCGAGGTGACCGTGGTGCCGAACAGGGCGGCATACCGCTTGTCATCCGGGTGGGCGATCAGCGCGACGACCGCGGGCAGCAGCTCCGGGCGCGTGGTCTCGATGAACACCGGGGCGCCGTCGGGGGCGTGGAATGCGATGCGGTGGAAGTGACCCGGGTAGTCGCGGGCCTCGAGCTCGGCCTGGGCCACGGCGGTCTGGAAAGTCACGTCCCAAAGGCCCGGGGCCTCGGCCTGGTATGCCTCCCCACGATGAAGGTTGCGCAGGAATGCCTGTTGGGCCGTGGCCCGGGACCGCTCATCGATGGTGCGGTAGTTGATGTCCCAGTCGACCGAGAGGCCGAGCGTACGAAAGACCTCCTCGAACGTCTTCTCATCCTCGACGGTGAGGATGTCGCACAGCTCGATGAAGTTGGCGCGGCTGATCGGCAGCTGGTCCGACATCTTCGGGCTCTTGCCCCCCGTGCTGTTGTCGCCTTGCTGCGGCGGCTCGAAACCCTCGATGTAGGGGAGCGTTGCGTCACCGCGTACGGAGTAGTAGTTCTGCACCCGCCGCTCGGTCGGCAGGCCGTTGTCGTCCCAGCCCATCGGGTAGAACACCTCGAAGCCGGCCATCCGCTTGTAGCGAGCCATGAAGTCGACCTGCGCGTACCCGAAGACGTGACCGATGTGCAGTGCCCCGCTCGCCGTGGGCGGCGGCGTGTCGATGGACCAGATCTGCTCGCGGGTCTTCCTGCGGTCAAAGGTGTACGTGCCCTGCTCGGCCCATGCCTTCGCCCACTTGTCCTCGAGCCCGTCGATGGACGGCTTGTCGGGCATGCTCACGGCGTGCTGCTGGGAAGCGGGGCGGGTCATGGCGAGATTCTCCCAGACGGCGAGGTCTCCTCACGAACCGGTTGTTGGGCGTGCACCCGTGCCGGGCCGCTAGACTCGTGGGCACAGGCATTGACCCGGTCATCACCGGCGAGCCTCCGGAAGAACGGCTCCGGCCACGCGAACGCGGCTGATGTCCACTAGAACCGGACGGTTGGGCCCGTCACAGCCTCAGACCAGAGCGGCCGTAGTTTCCGGGAGCGCAGTCCCGAGCTCCAGGTGTTACGGCAAGCGAGGTGGTACCGCGGTGCTCTTCGACCGCAGGCGGCTTTTCGAAGCACGCACTGTGGCTCGGTTGGCGTCGTCCTCGTGGTGGCAGGTCACGCCGTGTGACCTGTTTCGACGATTTGATGACGGAGATCCGCACATGACCTATCCCAAGGTCGACTTCCTGCCCGATCAGACGACTGCCGACCACGCTGCACGTGCAGGTGTTGTCGCGAGCCCGAGGTTCCCCGAGATCGAGGAGCGCATCCTCAAGTACTGGGATGAGGACGGCACCTTCATCGCGTCGGTCGAGGGACGCGACGCCGGCGAGAACGGTGAGAACGAGTTCGTCTTCTACGACGGCCCCCCGTTCGCCAACGGCCTGCCGCACTACGGTCACCTGCTGACCGGCTACGTCAAGGACCTCATCCCGCGCTACCAGACCATGCGCGGTCGGCGGGTCGAGCGCCGCTTCGGCTGGGACACCCACGGACTGCCGGCCGAGCTGGAGGCCCAACGGGTGCTGGGCCTGAAGACCAAGGCCGAGATCCTCGAGCTGGGTATCGAGGAGTTCAACGCCGCCTGTCGCGAGTCCGTACTGAAGTACACCGACGTCTGGCAGGCCTATGTGCGCCGACAGGGTCGCTGGGTGGACTTCGAGCACGACTACAAGACGCTCAACCCCGATTACATGGAGTCGGTCATCTGGGCGTTCAAGGCGTTGTACGAGAAGGGTCTGGTGTACGAGGGATACCGCGTCCTGCCGTACTGCTGGAACGACGAGACTCCCTTGTCCAACCATGAGCTTCGGATGGATGACGACGTCTACCAGATGCGTCAGGACCCGGCGGTCACCGTGGGCTACCGCCTCGACACCGGTGAGCTGGCGCTGATCTGGACGACGACCCCATGGACGCTGCCGAGCAACCTGGCCATGGCGGTGAACCCCGATGTGGACTACGTCGTGGTTGAGGGCGATCGCGCCGGCGGCAACGAGCGCTACCTCCTGGCAGAGGCGCGGGTCGCGGCATACGGCAGGGAGCTCGGTGATGACGCGAACGAGCGGATCGTGCAGCGGCTCAAGGGAACCGAGCTGCTCGGTCGCAGCTACACGCCGCCGTTCAGCTACTACATCGGGCGCACCAACGCCCACACGATCCTGTCCGCGGACTACGTCACGACCGAGGACGGCACGGGCATCGTCCACATCGCGCCGGCCTTCGGTGAGGAGGACAAGGTCGTCACCGACGCCGCCCACATCGAGGCGGTCGTCCCTGTTGGTCCTGACGGCAAGTTCATCGCCCCTGTCGTGGACTACGCAGGGATGCATGTCTTCGATGCCAACCTGGCGATCATCGACCACCTCAAGGCGCGCACGGCGGGGGAGACCGACCGCGCCACGGTTGGGTCCACGACGCCCGGCACCGTACTGCTCCGGCGCGAGACCTACGACCACTCCTACCCGCACTGCTGGCGCTGCCGCAAACCGCTGATCTACATGGCGGTGTCGAGCTGGTTCGTGGAGGTCACCAAGGTCCGGGACCGCATGGTCGAGCTCAACGAGCAGATCACGTGGGTGCCCGAGCACGTCAAACATGGGCAGTTCGGCAAGTGGCTGTCCAACGCTCGTGACTGGTCGATCAGCCGAAACCGCTTCTGGGGCAGCCCCATTCCCGTGTGGCAGTCTGACGACCCGGCCTATCCGCGGACCGATGTCTACGGCTCGTTCGAAGAGCTCAAGGCCGACTTCGGGGTCACGGTCACCGACCTGCACCGACCCTTCATCGACCGGCTGACCCGCCCCAACCCCGACGACCCGACCGGTCGGTCGACGATGCGACGCGTCCCGGACGTGCTCGACGTGTGGTTCGACTCCGGCTCGATGTCCTTCGCCCAGGTCCACTACCCGTTCGAGAATGCCGAGTGGTTCGAGAACCACTTCCCCGGTGACTTCATCGTCGAGTACATCGGCCAGACGCGTGGCTGGTTCTACACGATGCACGTCCTCGCGACCGCGTTGTTCGATCGTCCCGCGTTCTCCTCATGCGTCAGTCATGGCATTGTCCTGGGCCACGACGGACTGAAGATGAGCAAGTCGCTGGGCAACTACCCGGACGTCTCCGAGGTGTTCGACCGCGATGGCGCGGATGCCATGCGCTGGTTCCTCATGTCGAGCCCGATCTTGCGCGGTGGCAACCTCATCGTCACCGAGCAGGGCATCCGCGACGGCGTACGACAGGTCCTGCTCCCGTTGTGGAGCTCGTGGTACTTCTTCTCCCTCTATGCCAACGCCGCTGAAGGTGGCGATGGCTATGAGGCGAAGTGGTCGACCGCATCCCAGGATGTCCTCGACCGTTATCTTCTGGCCAAGGTGCGCCGGTTCGTCGAGGAGGTCCAGGGTCAGCTCGACACGTATGACGTGGCTTCTGCATGCGAGTCCGTCCGCGGCTTCCTCGATGTGCTCTCCAACTGGTACATCCGCCGCTCGCGCGACCGGTTCTGGGATCTCGCGAACACGGCGAGCGAGTCCCGTGACGGTGCCTTCAACACGCTGTACACGACGCTCGAGGTTGTCACCCGGGTCACCGCTCCGATGCTTCCGTTCACGGCGGAGGAGATCTGGCGCGGCTTGACCGGCGCGCGCTCTGTGCACCTGACCGACTGGCCGGACGCTTCCGACCTGCCCGAGGACGACGAGCTGGTGGCTGCGATGGACCGCGCTCGCGAGATCTGTTCGGTGGCCTCAGGTCTACGCAAGGCCGGTGGCCTGCGAACACGTCTGCCGCTTCAGGACCTCACTGTGGTGACGGCCAACGCTGCGTCTCTGGAGTCCTTCGCCGAGATCGTGGCCGAGGAGGTCAATGTGCGAACGGTCACGCTGGTGGAGCTCGACGACGCGAACGAGTCCGACTTCGGTGTCTCCAGGAGGCTCATCGTGAACGCACGGGCAGCGGGCCCGCGACTGGGCAAGGACGTTCAGCAGGCAATCAGGGGCAGCAAGACTGGCAACTGGTCGGTGTCCGAGGATGGTGTCGTCACGGCAGGCGGGCTGGGCCTGCTCGAAGGGGAGTACTCCCTCGAGATCGTTGTGGCAGAAAGCAATGACGGCGCAGCGGTTGACAATGTGGTGGGTCACGGTGGGCCGGAGACTTCTCACGGGTCCAAAAAGGAGTCGTCTGAGTTCTCGCGGGTGACCGGGCTGTTGCCGCACAACGGGTTCGTCGTCCTGGACACAACAGTCACGCCGGAGCTGGCCGCAGAAGGCCTGGCCCGAGACGTGATCCGAGCTGTTCAGCAGGCACGGCGTGATGCTGACCTGGACATCAGCGACCGGATTAGCCTCACGGTAAGCGGCGACGACGACGTCTGGGCAGCCACTGTGGCCCACCAGGAGCTGATCATGCTCGAGACGCTGTCGGTGCAGTTCGGTTCGTCGGGATCGTCATTCGCCCTTCCCGCGGGGCGTGGCGTTGACGCCGTCGTAGGCGACAACCAGCCGATCCGAATCCTCGTGAAGAAGATCTGATGCCCAGCCACGCACAGCGCGACGCCGAGCACAAGCTCACGATCTACAAGCGGATGCGCGAGATCGAACAGTCCATCCTCATGCGTGCGCCTGAGCATGATCTCGAGCCCTCGTTGGATCGCATCACGGCGGTGATGGAGCTCTTAGGGGATCCGCAGCATGCCTTCCCTGCCATTCACGTCACCGGCACCAACGGCAAGACCTCGACGACGCGAATGATCGAGTCCATGTTGCGCGAGCTGGGCCTCTCGACCGGCCGTTTCACGTCACCCCACCTTCACAATATCCGCGAGCGGATCGCGTTGAACGGCAACTCAATTGATGCTGAACGCTTCATCGCTTCCTACGAGGACGTGCTGCCGTTCATCGATATCGTCGACGCCCGCTCGGCCCTGGAGGGCGCCCCCCAGCTGACCTACTTCGAGGTTCTCGTTGCCGTCGCCTATGCCGCGTTCGCGGACGCGCCTGTCGATGTGGCCATCGTCGAGGTCGGCATGGGTGGCTCCTGGGATGCCACCAACGTCATCGATGCCAAGGTTGCCGTGGTCGCACCAATCGCTCTTGACCATGAGAGGTTCCTTGGCTCGTCAGTTGAGGACATCGCCACTGAGAAGAGCGGCATCATCAAGGCCGGTTCGGTTGTCATCAGCAGCCTCCAGGACCCTGAGGTTGCTGCGATCCTTGTCGAGCGCGCCCAGGACGTTGGGGCGACGATTGTCTTTGAGAGCAACGAGTTCGGCATCCTGCGTCGTGAGGTTGGGGTCGGTGGACAGCGGCTCGCCATACGCGGCCTTGGCGGCGACTATGACGACATCTTCCTCCCGCTGCACGGCCCGCATCAGGGCCAGAATGCGGCGGTGGCGTTGGCCGCGGTCGAGGCCTTCGTTGGAGGTGGACAGGATCGACTGAACATCGACGTGATCCGCGCTGGTCTGGCCGCAGCGTCCTCACCGGGACGGCTGGAGGTCGTGCGCCGTTCGCCTACTGTTCTGGTGGACTCAGCACACAACCCTGCCGGGATGTTGGCACTGCGAACGGCGCTGGAGGACTCCTTCAACTTCACCAAGGTCATTGGTGTCATTGCGATTCTGGAGGACAAGGACGCGACGACGATGCTCGAGATCCTCGAGCCGGTCCTGAACGACGTCGTCGTGTCCCGCACTTCGTCCCCGCGTGCCATGAACCCCGAGCGCCTTGGCCGGCTCGCGGCTGAGATCTTTGGTGAGGATCGCGTGACCGTCATCGACGACCTGCCCGACGCCCTCGACGCCGCAGCGGGAATGGCCGACGAGGGGGGTGCTGGCGGGGGAGTGCTGGCCACCGGGTCGATCACCACAGCAGCCGAGGTTCGCATGCTCCTGGGTGTGACGAACGGGTGAGGGCCCCCACCCTGTATGGCGCTCCGGGCAAGATGACCCAGCGACTGGCCGGCACCGTCATCGGCACCCAGGGCCTGGCGGTGTTCTTCGGTGCCCTCGTTGCCAGGGGTCTGGCCTCAGCCAAGGGCGAGGACATCTCCAGCACCTTCCTTCTCCTCGGATCGGTTTTGGCGGTGCTGTGCATCCTGGATGCGGGGCTGCTGCGTCGGCCGTGGGGCGTCACCTTGGGCTGGGGTCTGCAGATCGCGACCTTTGCCAGCGCGATCGTCGTGCCCGCGATGCTGGTCGTGGCGATCCTTTTCGCAGCGCTCTGGCTGACAGCACTCGCTCAGGGGCGCGCCATGGACGAGCGCATCACTCAGGTGGATGCGCAGTGGTACGCGGCCCAGGCTGCATCCGGGCCAGACCTGCCCTCACCGGATCGTTCCGGATCAAAGTCGCAGGCTCCGATTCCCTCTGAACGGGAGTCGTCGTTGCCGGATCCCTCTGGGGAACAGCCGTCCTCTCAAGACGGATAGGGTCACGCATTGTGACGACACAGACTGAACGCTCCTTGGTCCTGGTCAAGCCCGACGGCTTCAAGCGTGGTCTCTGCGGTGAGGTCCTGCGCCGGATTGAGGCAAAGGGCTATATGTTGGTGGCCCTTTCGATCTTCATCCCCGACCGTGAGCGACTGGCCAAGCACTATGCCGAGCACTCGGGCAAGCCGTTCTACGAGCCACTGATGGAGTTCATGTCGAGCGGCCAGGTGATGGCTGCGGTCATCGAGGGTGAGCGTTGCATCGAGGGTTTTCGCGCCCTGGCGGGTGCCACCGACCCGACGCTGGCGCTGTCCGGCACGATCCGCGGCGACCTCGGGCGCGACTGGGGGCTGAAGGTTCAGCAGAACATCGTTCACGGATCGGACTCCGCTCAGTCAGCTGAGCGGGAAATCGATATCTGGTTCTCAGAGCTCAGCTGACGGCTCGGGGGCGTCTGGCTGCACTCGCGCGAGTCAATCCTGAGTGCTCTCGTCAAGGCCCGCGATAAGAACCTCGAGCAGTGAGGCGAGGTCGTCTCGTTGTCTGCGGGACAGCGGCCCCAGCACATCGGACTCGACCATGTCGGACTCCCGCACCGCCGCCTTGAAAGTGGCCCAGCCCTCGTCCGTGAGCGTGATCAGGACCCGGGTGCGGTTGTCGGGGTCAGCGGCGCGTGCGACCAGGTCTCGCTGCGCCATTCGGTCGAGGCGGTGCGTCATCGAGGACGGCGCGACGCTGGTGGCCTCCGCGAGCTGGCTCGGTGTGAGCGCCGGGTTCCCGTCGCTGCGCGCCAGCTGAGACAGGACAGCCCACTCGCCTGCGGAGAGATCCAGGTCGGCCAGCTGCCGGGCGTACCACTGGTTGAGCTTGCGAGCCAGACCGTGGACGGCCGTGATCACCCGCTGCACCGACTCGTCGCCACCTGCCGCCACGTAGGCCGCCACATCTGCCCGGTACTCGTCCTGAGCCGTGGGTTTGGTGGCGCTCTCGGGCGCGGTCCTTTGGGTCTTCATGCGGAGCATCTTGTCATGCTAAGATTTCGAGATCGAAATATTCGATAACTAACATTGCGAAATGCAAGACAAGTGGAGGATGAGATGAAGCGCGCGCGGTTGCTGGTGTTGGCGTCGACCGTGAGCATGCTGGGATGGGGCGCGGTCCTGCCCTACCAGTACGCCTACGCGGCGAACACCCGTGGCTGGGGCGGGCTCGTGGCGGCCGCGGCTGCCAGCTTGTTCTCGGTCGGCGCTCTCGCTGCGGCCCCGGTCGGTGGCTGGCTGACCGATCGGTTCGAGCCAGCACGGGTCGCGGTTGTCGCGAAGGTCGTGTCCGCCGGCGCCGTCGCGTTCCTCATCGTTGCCGAGACTCCGGCGCTCTTCCTGGCCGGCATGTTCGTCTTCGGCGCCGGGATCACAGCGGGTGCGCCTGCCCAGACGGTGCTGGTGCTTCGCTGGGTCGGTTCCAGGGACCGCAGGCGTGTCTTCGCCCTCGTGTTCACCGGCCAAGCCGTCGGTATGGCCATCGGGGCCTTTGCCGCCGGATACCTCATCGATCTGAAGCGGGTGGACGGCATGTGGCCGGCTTTCGCGACGGCTGCCATCGGCTTCCTGATGTCCGCCGGGTTGATCGGCCTCGCGGGCCGCGGCGCGCCCGCGGACGAGGTTTCAGAGCCGGAGGACGCGCCCAGTGCCTCGGTCGGATCGGCGGTCAGGGTCATTCTGGCGACTCCGACCCTGCGCTGGACCGCAGCCATCACCGTCACGCTGGCGCTCGGCTTCTACGCTCAGTTCGAGTCCGGGTTGCCGGCCTACGCCATCACGGTGCTCGGAGTCTCGGAACGCACGATCGGCACCGCCGCCGCGGTCAACTGCCTCGTGGTCGTTGTGCTGCAGATGGCGGTGGTCCGCTGGACGGCCGGGCGGTCGGCGCCGTCGCTACTCGTGGCCGTCGGCTCGATCTGGGTGTTGTCGTGGCTGCTCCTGGCCGCCGCTTCCGTCGTTCCCGAGCTGGCCGGCACGATGTTCGTGGTGGTCTTCGGAGTCTTCGCCGTCGGCGAGACGATGTACGCCCCGGTGCTCAACCCACTCACCGCCAGCCTTGCTCCGTCCGGCATGGTCGGCACCACCCTCGGCATCTTCGCCGCACTCCAGACCGGTGTCTCCGCGGCGGGTCCGCTGCTGGCTGGGGTCGCCCTCAGCACGGGTCGCGGCTCATTGTTCGTTGGCGTGCACGTGGGCATCAGCCTTGTGGCCGTATTCGCGGCTCTTCGGCTGCGGAGGCTGCTGTCCGGCTCGCTCGCGAGCCAGCCGGACGGCATACCGCTGGTCGATAAGTCAGTGGTTGCGGTGGTTGATGCCCTTTGACGCTGCGAAAGCTGCCCACCAAGATTCGTCAATCGCTGGTGAAGCGACCCCTGCGTGGATGACAATGAGCCAACCTGGCTTGTGGGATTAGGGGCAAAGGGAGCGACGGGTGCTGCAGCCAACAACGGTTTTACCTCGCGCTGAGCGGTTGCGGAGTGTTTCGGTGCCCAAGGCCGTTGCGGCGTTCCTGGTCGCCGGCCTGGTCGTCCTCACCGCCGTTGGTCTGGCGCTGGCGCTGGCGCTGCA
>JBBRZV010000082.1:0-13824 GCA_038236365.1 Actinomycetales bacterium
ACCAAGATCCGGCTAATTACCCGGATGGCGTTCGGATTCAAGTCACCCCAAGCCCTCATCGCCCTCGCCCTACTCAGCCTCGGCGGCCACCGTCCAACCCTCCCAGGCCGCAATTGACCCACGGATCAGTCAGGAGAGCCGGAAATAAACTGATTATGGAGCGCAGTCAGCCGACCGGCGTGTGCGGAATCGGGACGGGTCAGTACCTGAAGTTCCACCTCGGGCGTGCACAGACAGTGCGCAGGGTCGTCCTGGATACCGGTACAGGCTCCACCGCTACCGGCCCTGGTGGCAGCATCCTGTCGGGCGGGGGGTCCACGCCCATTGATAACACGCCGGTCGCCCGGGGCGACATGGTCGACCGCTTCCAGAAGGCCGCTTTGGCCACCCGCCTGCACATCCCACTGCTGTACGGCATCGACGCCGTTCACGGTGACGGCAACATGTACGGAGCAACGGTCTCCCGCACAACATCGGCCTGGGCGCCACCCGCGACCCGGCCCTGGTCCGTGAGGTCGGGCACATCACCGCGTCCTAGACCGGGCCAGCGGACCTCAGTGGTCTTTCTCCCCGTGTATCTGCTCCCCGCAGGACGACCGGTGGGGCCGCACCTACGAAGGCTTTGGCGAGGACCCGAACCTGGTCATCCAGATGGAGACCGCGATTGACGGGCTCCAGGGACCACCCGGTCACCTCGGCGATCGTGACCGGGTGCTGGCCACCGCGAAGCACTTCGCCGGCGACGGCGACACCACGTATGGCACGTCGACCGGTGACGACAAGATCGACCAGGGCATCGCACTCACCAACCGTGCGGACTTCTGGCGGACGTCGCTGCAGCAGTATGTGCCAGCCATCCAGCAGCACAATGTCGGCACCGTGATGCCGTCATACTCCAGCGTCGACTGGACGGAGGACGGCCTCGGCAACCCGATCAAGATGCACGGCAACATGGAGCTGCGCACCGACGTCCTCAAGGGGTCGCTGAAGTTCGATGGCTTCGTGATCAGCGACTGGGAGGGTATCCACCAGCTCCCTGGTGACTGGCCGACCCAGGTGCGCAGCGGGGTCAATGCCGGCATCGACATGATGATGGAGCCCAGCATCTACAAGGAGTTTGAGACAACGCTGGCCGATGAGGTCAACGCGGGCCGGGTCTCGATGAGCCGTATCAACGACGCGGTCAGCAGGATCCTGACCAAGAAGTTCGAGCTGGACCTCTTCGAGCACCCCTACACCGACCGGACCAACCTGCCGGCCATCGGCAGCCCCGCGCACCGGGCGGTGGCCCAGCAAGGCCGTTGCGGAGTCCCAAGTGCTGCTCAAGAATGCCAAGAACGCCCTGCCGATCACGACCCAGGGCCGGATCTTTGTCGCCGGCAGCAACGCCGACAGCATCGGCAACCAGGCCGGCGGATGGACGCTGACCTGGCAGGGCGGTTCCACCACCAACATCCCGGGCACCAGCATTCTGAGTGGCATCCGCAAGGCTGCCGGGCATGCGTCGGTGACCTACAGCGCGGACGCCAGTGCGCCCGTCAAGGATGCCGACATGGGCATCGTCGTCGTGGGAGAGACGCCGTATTCTGAGGGATTCGGCGACGTTGGCGGCCCCCTGTGGGGCTGGGACTCCGCAGATGGCGGGACGCTGCGGCCGTCAAGGACATGCAGCTATCAGCTGCGGACAAGGCTGCCGTGGACAAGGTCTGCTCCGCTGCCTCCAAGTGCGTGGTGGTCGTTGTCTCAGGCCGCCCGCTGATCCTCGGCCCGAAGCAGCTGTCCGAGATCGACGGGCTCGTGGCGGCCTGGCTGCCCGGCGGCGAGGGCGCCGGTGTTGCCGACACCCTCTTCGGGACAGCTCCTTTCAGCGGCAAGCATCGGCGACGCCAACTATGACCCGCTCTACCCCGACGGGTTCGGGCTCACCACGAAGTAAGTCTCACAGGGCAGCCAGGTTCGGTCGCGCGATCGGACCTAACCTGGCTGCCCTTGGTATCGGACACAGTCCCGTGGGCCGGAGAAGATAGGGACATTGAACATGCGGGAACTGGTGTAGAGAGCTGCAGCCGGCGTCCATGACCAGGTAGCGGACGACGCGTCGTTGAGCGCCGTTGACAGATGGCTTGCCTCGACCCGAGACTACGTGGGGGAGCCCCGCCACCGGACCGATGGATACCGCCCCCTTAATCGACCTTGTCCCCAGTTGTCGACTGCCAACGCACGGCAGCGCGTTGTGGGGCGAACCACGTTCGGCACTCAAGGACCTCAGGAGGAATCCATGGCAGTGACACCCCCGCTCACGTTGGGCGCACCCGGAATCGACCAGTTGAGCCCCGCCCAGCTACTGCGCACCGCACGCCTTTTCGCCTCTGACCCGGAACTGCCGACTTTGGTAGATCCTGATGAGCAAGGATCAAGGTGGGTGGAGCTCGACTCGAGCCCTTACCACCAGATCTGGCTTCTCTCCTGGCCTGCAGGAACGGAGAACGGATGGCATGACCACGGCGAGTGCGCCGGCGCTTTCCAGGTTGTTCGCGGAAGCCTTCTAGAACAGACCTCGAACAACCATCGCCGGGAGTTCCGGACCATCATCGCCGGCGAGGGCCGCTCCTTCGAGCAGAACTACATTCACCACCTCGCCAACGTGAGGACCGGCACCGCCCTGTCCGTGCACGTCTACGCCCCTCGGCTCACCACCACGACGCGGTACGCGATCACCCCAACAGGGTTGCAGTCAACGGCACTTGGCAAGGCCGAGGTGGACTGGTAGCCACCGTCTCGACATCGGATCCCTCCACCCTTATCCACAGAGCCGCCAAGGACGCCGCGCTTCAGCGCTGTTCTTCCCGACGTTCATAGACGACCTTGCCGCTCGCGACGGTCATGTCGACGCGAGCGTCGGCCACGGCCCCGCCTGAGGTGAACACGTTGCGGTCAAGCACGGCGAGGTCGGCTCGGCAGCCGACCTTGAGCGACCCGCCGTCCTCGTCGTGGTTGACGTACGCCGACCCCGCAGTGAATGCCGTGAGAGCTACCCGAAGGGGCAGGGCCTGCTCAGGCAGGAAAGGCGCGTTGGCACGGTGCATGGGGTCGACGCGGGTCACCGCCACCTCGATCTCCTCAAGCGGGTTGGCGGTGGTCACTGACCAGTCACTACCCATGGCAAGGGTTGCGCCCGATCGCATCAGATCACCAAACGGGTACTGCAACTGAGCCCGGTCCCGGCCCAGGAACGGCAAGGTGAGCTCTTCCATCTGAGGCTCCATCTTTGCCCAGTAGGGCTGGGCGTTGGCGACAACGCCCAGCGCACGGAACCGAGGCAGGTCCTCGGGCTGCACCACCTGGATGTGTGCGATGTGGTGCCGATGGTCGCTAGGTCCGTTGTCCCTGAGTGCTGCCTGGACGGCGTCCAGGGCATCGCGAACCGCACGGTCACCGATCGCGTGCATGTGCACCTGGAAGCCATGGCGATCGAGCTCGGTCACGGCCGCTGCTAGCAGGTCGCGCTCAACGTAGGACAACCCGCGGTTGGCGGTATGTCCCCCGCAGCCGTCGCAGTAGGGCTCGAGCAGTGCGCCCGTGTAGTTCTCGAGCACTCCGTCGATCATGATTTTGACGCTCGTGGGGTAGAACCCTTGCGCGGCACCTTTCTCGCGTTGGGCAAGGAGGTCGTCAAGCTGTTCGAGCTCGCGGTGCCGGTCCCACCACAGGGCACCGACGACGCGCGCTGTGAGGCGCCCACTCAGGGCCAGGGAGCGGTACGCCTCGAGGGTCGCAGGGGTGACCCATGCGTCCTGCCAGCCGGTGATCCCGAGCGAGTGTAGGTGGCTTTGGGCCTCGAGAATTGCGCTCTCCCAGTCGGCTCGCGATGGCGGTGGCAGGTAGCGGTCCTGGTAGCCGTAAGCGGCTCCTTCATGCAGGGTCCCGGTGGGCTCCCCGCTATGAGGGTCGCGTTCGATCCGCCCATCTGAGGGGTCGGGTGTGTCCCGGGATATCCCAGCGATCTCCAGGGCCTTGGAGTTCACCCAGGCTCCATGCGAGTCCCTGTTCATCAGGAACACGGGCCGGTCTGGGACCACGGCGTCCAGGTCCTCCCTGCGTGGGGTGCCCCCAGGAAAGAACTCCATTGCCCAGCCGCCGCCGATGATCCAGGGCACGCCCGGGTTGTCACGCGCGTACCCGGCGATGAGGTCCAGGTACGCGTGACGACCTCGGAGATCGTTGAGCCAGACGTGCAGTCGGTTGCGCCCGGCGAACGGCGGGTGAACGTGCGCGTCCTGAAAGCCCGGCACCACCATCGACCCAGGTGCGTCGAGCACCCGGGTCCGTGGTCCGACAAGCTCGCTCGCGGTACCGGACCCAAGTGCCACGACCCGGTCACTCCGGATGGCAAGCGAATCGGTCCAGCGCACGGCGGGGTCCGCTGTCCAGACGTCAGCGCCGGTGATGACAAGGTCCGCGAAATCGGTCATGAGAGCACTTTAGGATTCGCGATCCGCCGCCAGCCAGCCGACGAAAACGGATCACAGACTGAGGATGTCCGGGTCGGCTGACGAAGGCCGACCTGGACATCCGGGTCAGGCGAGGTCGAAGCGATCGAGATTCATGACCTTGTTCCACGCGGCAACGAAGTCGCGCACGAACTTCGGTTGCGCGTCGTCGCTCGCGTAGACCTCCGCAAGTGCACGGAGCTGGGAGTTTGACCCGAAGACCAGGTCGACGCGGCTACCGGTCCACTTGAGCTCGCCGGTAGCGAGATCGCGGGCCTCGAAGGTCTCCTCGGCCTCGGACGTTGACTGCCATTTCGTGCCCAGGTCGAGCACGTTCACGAAGAAGTCATTGGTCAGCGACTCGGGCCGTGTGGTGAACACGCCGAGCTCGGACTGCTGGACGTTTGCATTCAGAGCCCGGAGGCCACCGACGAGGACTGTCATCTCAGGGGCGGTCAGCGTGAGCAGGTTCGCCCGGTCGATCAGCAGGTGCTCCGCCGGGAGCTGGTGTCCCTTGGCGAGGTAGTTGCGGAACCCGTCCGCGGTCGGCTCTAGCACCGCAAAGGCTTCCACGTCGGTCTGCTCCTGAGACGCGTCCGTACGTCCGGGAGTGAAGGGAACCTGAACGTCGTACGCCGCGCTCTTCGCAGCCCGCTCGATGGCTGCGCACCCTCCGAGCACGATCAGGTCGGCAAGCGAGACCTGCCTCCCGCCGGCATGTGAGCTGTTGAACTCCTTCTGGATCTCATCCAAGGTCGACAGCACCCTCGACAGCTCGGTCGGGTTGTTGACTTCCCACGCGTTCTGCGGTTCGAGGCGAATGCGCGCACCGTTGGCGCCACCGCGCTTGTCGGAGCCGCGGAACGTCGACGCCGAAGCCCACGCGGTCGAGACCAGCTGAGCGACGGGCAGTCCCGAGGCCAGGATCTTCTCCTTCAGAGCGGCGATGTCCTCGGCCCCGATCAGCTCGTACGTGACCTCAGGCACAGGGTCCTGCCACAACAGCGACTCCTGCGGAACCTCCGGTCCGAGGTACCGCGAGATCGGTCCCATGTCGCGGTGCGTCAGCTTGAACCACGCCCGGGCGAAGGCGTCCGCGAGCTCATCGGGGTTCTCGAAGAAGCGCCGCGAGATCGGCTCGTAGATCGGGTCCATCCTCATGGCGAGGTCCGTCGTGAGCATTACCGGGGCTTGCGTCTTCGACGGATCGTGTGGATCCGGCACGGTGTACTTCGCGGCGGGATCCGTGGGAACCCACTGCCACGCACCGGCAGGGCTCTTGGTCAGATCCCACTCGTAGCCGAAGAGGGTCTCGAAGTAGCTGTTGTCCCACGTGATGGGGGTGGGGGTCCAGGCGCCCTCCAACCCGCTGGTGATGGTGTCGTTACCGCTGCCGGTGCCGAAGCTGTTCTTCCAGCCGAGACCCATCTCCTGGAGGGGGGCGGCCTCGGGCTCGGGGCCGATGTTCTCGGTGGGATCGCTCGCGCCGTGGGTCTTGCCGAACGTATGGCCGCCGGCGATGAGTGCCACGGTCTCTTCGTCGTTCATCGCCATCCGGGCGAACGTCTCGCGGATGTCCCTGGCTGCTCCAAGCGCACTGGGGGTGCCATTCGGCCCTTCCGGGTTCACGTAGATGAGGCCCATCTGAACGGCGCCGAGGGGGTTCGCGAGGTCCCGGTCACCGCTGTAACGCTCGTCTCCGAGCCACTCGGCCTCTTGACCCCAGTTGACCTCCTCAGGCTCCCAGACATCCGCACGGCCCCCGCCGAAACCGAACGTCCGGAACCCCATCGACTCCAGCGCACAGTTGCCGGCGAGGATCATCAGGTCGGCCCAGGAGATCTTGCGACCGTACTTCGCCTTGACCGGCCAGAGCAGCCTGCGGGCCTTGTCCAGGTTTGCGTTGTCGGGCCAGCTGTTGAGCGGCGCGAACCGCTGCAGACCGGAGCCCGCGCCACCACGGCCGTCGCTGATGCGGTACGTGCCGGCGCCGTGCCACGCCATCCGGATGAAGAGCGGCCCGTAGTGGCCGTAGTCAGCGGGCCACCAGTCCTGCGACGAGGTCATCAGCTCAACGAGGTCCTTCTTCACGGCCCCGAGATCGAGGGACTTGAACTCCGCTGCGTAGTCGAAGTCGTTGCCCATGGGGTCGGACTTGGGGGAGTTCTGGTTCAGAGCGTTCACCTTCAGCTGATTCGGCCACCAGTCTCGGTTCGACGTGCCCTGGGGGTCCCTGTGGGTCACTCCTGCGACCGGGCACGTGGCGTCGCGCTCCTCGTTCATCTCGCCGACAACTGCATCAGGACTGTCAGACATAGGGAATCCTTCCGGTTTTCATGGGTGGTTCAGGAACTTGGTGAGTCGGAGCAGTCGAGGCAGAAGCCCCAGTAGGTGACCTCGGCTTCATCGATGGCGAAGCCGTGGTCGTCGGACGCGGTCAGGCAGGGGGTGTTGCCGGTGGCGCAGTCGACGTCGGCCAGGGAACCGCACGACCGGCATACGACGTGGTGGTGGTTGTCCCCGATCCGCGACTCGTAGCGCGCCACGGAGCCCGACGGCTGGATGCGCCGCACCAGACCCGTAGCAGTAAGCGCGCGCAGTACGTCGTACACGGCCTGATGGGACACCGCACCGAGATCGTCCCGCACGACACCGATGATCCCGTCCGTGTCGGCGTGTGGATGCTCGTACACCGCAGTAAGCACCGCCACCCGAGGGCGCGTCACACGTAGCGCTGCCCCGCGCAGCAACTGCTCAACATCCAAAGTCGAAGACACCAGCCGAAGTGTCCCTCATTTTCTGGAATCAATCAAGAACCGCGGCCTCCCACGTCCGTCCAGCGGCCAAGCGTGCTCATGGCCGGGTGGATTCCTCAGCGGGTCATGAGCCCAAGAGCTCGCTTGTCTCGCGGTCGCCGATGTATGTCGCGAGAGCGGGGTCGGCGCTGGTGAAACGGTGCACTTCCTCGCCGCCGTCGCAGCGAAGCAGTGAGACAAGGAGTCCGGCCGGGCCGCGGGACAAGACGCGCCAATGCCCGCCTGAGGTCTCCCACCGCTGCAGGGTCTCCAATGCCGGATCCTTCACCCCGTCGAGAATGCCACCAGTGGTGAAAGGCTGTCGAGTCCGCTGAGCCCCAGGTGGACGGCAGATTGGACCGTCCTTCCATTGGGTGTGCCAGGTGAGCCTCGTTCGGCGAGAGCTTCGGATGGTGGTATTTTACACGCTGTGATCCGGTAGAAATCGGATCGTCCGCGTTCGGAGTCTGTCGCTAGCGTGATCCTGGGTGTCCGACCGCCGCGCCATGCGGCATACTCATGCGATCTCGAGTTCGGTAGCGGCCGAATCCTCGGTAAGGATTGTGAGAATCACGTGACAACACCGACGGCAAGTCAGGCCCAGCACCGCGGCGTTCCGCGATGAGCACCCCCGGCGCTGTTAGCTCGCAGCCCCGCGCGGGAAGCCGCCAGCCGATGGTGATGCTGGCCCTGGCGACGTTGGGTTTCGCAGTGAACTTCTGGGCATGGGCCCTGCTCAGTCCCCTGGGAACCCGCTACAAGGATCTGTTGAGCCTGTCCGGCTCCCAGCAGGCGTTGCTGGTCGCGGTGCCAGTGATCGTCGGCTCCCTGGGTCGTATACCAGTCGGGGCGTTGACCGACCGGTTCGGCGGTCGCGTGATGTTCCCGCTGGTCTCCGTCTCCACGATCGTCCCGGTTCTTTTCATCGGACTGGCGGGCCAGCAGTCGTTCGTGGCCCTGCTGGTTGGTGGGTTCTTCCTCGGGGTGGCCGGCACCGTCTTCGCCGTTGGGGTCCCTTTCGTGAACGCCTGGTTCCCACCTGAGCGGCGAGGACTCGCCATCGGTATCTTCGGAGTCGGCATGGGCGGGACTGCGATCAGCGCGCTGACCACCGTGAAGCTGGTTGCCGCATTGGGGTCTGCTGCGCCGTTCCTGATTACCGCAGTCGCCCTGGCCCTGTATGCCGGCGTGTCCTGGTCGATCATGCGCGACGCACCCGGGCGGACCGTGCCGACCGAGCCGTTGGTGGCCCGGCTATCCGCCACCGCACGGCTCACCATCACCTGGCAGGCGTGCATCTTGTACGCCGTCGCGTTCGGTGGCTACGTGGCCTTCTCGGTCTATCTACCGACCTACCTCAAGACCGCCTACGGCCTGAGTCAGGCCGACGCGGCGAACCGCATGGCGGGCTTCGTGCTTCTTGCGGTCCTGATGCGCCCCGTCGGCGGCTGGCTCTCGGACAGGCTCGGTCCCATTCCTGTCTTGATCGGCGTCTATGCGGTGCTCACCGCCGGAGCTCTCGTGCAGTCCTCCACCCCGGATCTCATGCCGGTGGGCACCATCGCCTTCCTGACCATGGCAGGTGCGCTGGGAGCCGGCAGCGGCGCAACGTTTGCCCTCGTCGCCCAGGGGGCGCCAGCCAGCAAGGTCGGAGCCGTCACGGGCCTCGTCGGCGCCGCCGGGGGCTTGGGCGGGTTCGTCCCGCCGTTGGTCATGGGCTTCATCCACGGCAGGACCGGCTCCTACGGTCTGGGTCTGCTGCTACTGGCCGGAGTGGCGGCTTCAACCATGGTGTTCACCATCACTGTCGTGCGGTCCGGTGGTGCCCGTCGTGCCGCTGAGGCCAGCGGGTCGGGGCGGCCGGCGGTGGCCCCCGCGACAGGCACCGTCTGATGTGCGAGTACTGCGGTTGTCAGGAGATCGCCGTCATCGGCGAGCTCACGCGTGAGCATGACGCGGTGGTTGCCCTCATCAGCCAGGTCAAGAGCTCCATTGCGGGCCAACACCTTGAGGATGCCGCCGCGAGCTGTCAGCAGATCTCCTCCTTGCTCGCTCCGCACACAGAGGTCGAGGAGCAGGGGCTATTCCCCGAGATGAGCGACGACTTCCCTGACCACATCGCGGCGCTGAGGTCGGAGCACCGGCAGATCGAGAAGACGCTTGGTGAGGCCAGCGAGGGCGTGCCTGACGACCCGACCTGGCCGGACCGGCTGCTGGGCGACTTGCACCTGCTACGCGCGCACATCCTCAAGGAGCAGGACGGCGTCTTCCCGGCAGCTCTTGCTGCCCTTGACCCGGATCAGTGGGCGCGCATTGAGGCCATCCGGGCTCAGTCCGGTTCCACCGCAATACCGCCGACAGCAACAACATCGGCATCGCAAAATTGACAGCGACAGCCACCCGTTGGCTGGTTTGTTTCATCGTTGCGCCGCGATCGAGCGGTAACGATGAAACAAACCTGCTAGCCGACCTGAAGACCCCGGCGAAAGGAAGCGCGTGAGTACCGACAAGTGGGCAGGAGCGACCGGCGACGGTCTGGACGACTCGGTCACCCAGGCGTTGGTCCGCACCCGGCGATTCTTCACCAAGGCTGAGGTCTCCCCGGACCTGCGCACGCTGCACCGGAGCGGTGGGCGTGAGTCGGACGCCTTTTACCGTGACCGGTGGGCCCACGACAAGGTGGTCCGCTCCACCCATGGCGTGAACTGCACCGGGTCCTGCTCGTGGAAGGTCTATGTCAAGGACGGCATCATCACGTGGGAGTCGCAGCAGACCGACTACCCCTCTGTGGGACCCGACTCACCGGAGTACGAGCCTCGTGGTTGTCCCCGGGGGGCCGCCTTCTCCTGGTACACCTACTCGCCCACCCGCGTGCGCTATCCCTACGTGCGCGGCGTACTGCTGGAGATGTATCGCGAAGCCAAGGCGCGCCTTGGTGACCCGGTCCTGGCGTGGGCGGACATCGTGGGCGACCCGGTGAGATCACAGCGATACAAGTCCGCGCGCGGCAAGGGCGGGCTGGTGCGTGCCTCATGGGAAGAAGCCTCGGAGATCGTGGCCGCGGCACATGTCCACACCATCAAGAAGTGGGGCCCCGACCGGGTGGCCGGGTTCTCGCCGATCCCGGCCATGTCGATGGTGTCGCACGCCTCCGGCGCACGGTTCGTCAACCTCATCGGTGGCTCGATGCTCAGCTTCTATGACTGGTATGCCGATCTGCCGGTCGCCTCGCCACAGGTGTTCGGCGACCAGACCGACGTGCCGGAGTCGGGGGACTGGTGGGATGCGGGCTATCTGATCATGTGGGGCTCCAACGTCCCGGTCACGCGGACGCCGGACGCGCACTGGATGACCGAGGCCCGCTACCGAGGTCAGAAGGTCATCGCGGTCGCGCCGGACTACGCCGACAACGTCAAGTTTGCCGACGAGTGGCTGCCCGCGAAGCCGGGCACCGACGGAGCCCTGGCCATGTCTATGGGGCACGTGATCCTCAAGGAGTTCTTCGTTGACCGCCAGGTCCCCTACTTCACCCAGTACGTCTCCCGCTATACGGATCTGCCGTTCCTGGTGCGTTTGGTTGAACGTGACGGCGCGTATGTGGCGGGCAAGTTCCTGACCGCGGAGGACCTAGGCGGCGAGCAGGCAGCCAGCGAGAACGCAGCCTTCAAGACTGTGTTCCTTGACGCGGCGACTGCACACCCCGTGGTGCCGAACGGTTCGATGGGACATCGCTACGGCGACGACGGGGTCGGCAAGTGGAATCTTGATCTGGGTGATGTTCGCCCGATGCTCAGCGCCGAAGGTGGCACCGAGCCCGCTGTCGAGGTGCGGATGCCACGCTTCGACGGCGTCGGCGAGACGGCAGCTGTCAGCCGAGGTGTTCCGGTCCGTCGCGTCAACGGGCACCTGGTCACGACTGTGTACGACCTGATGCTCGCGCAGTATGGCGTGTCCCGTGAGGGTCTGCCCGGCACCTGGCCCACAGGCTATGACGACGCGGACGAGCCCTACACCCCTTCATGGCAGGAGAAGATCACCGGCGTCGCGGCCTCCGCCGCCGCGCGGATCGCACGGGAGTTCGCGGCCAATGCCGAGGATTCCCATGGTCGTTCGATGATCATCATGGGTGCCGGCACCAACCACTGGTTCCATTCCGACACCATCTACCGAGCCTTCCTGACCCTGACCAACCTCACCGGATGTCAAGGCGTCAACGGCGGCGGATGGGCGCACTACGTGGGCCAGGAGAAGGTGCGTCCGCTCACCGGCTACAACCAGGTCGCGAACGCGCTGGACTGGGTCCGCCCGCCACGCAACATGATCCAGACGGCGTACTGGTACCTGCACAGCAACCAGTTCCGTTATGACCACTTCGGTGCCGACACCCTTGTCTCTGCCGCGCCCGGCGGACAGCTGGCCGGCAAGACGACCGCCGACATCATCGCCCAGTCAGCGCGGATGGGATGGATGCCCTCCTACCCGACCTTCGACCGAAACCCGCTCGACCTGACCGATGAGGCCGAAGCTGCGGGGCGACCTGTCGCCGAGCACGTGGTCGAAGAGCTGAAGTCGGGCCGGCTGAGCTTCGCCTGCGAGGACCCGGACGCGGAGGAGAACTACCCACGCGTCCTCTCGATATGGCGCGCCAACCTCCTGGGTTCCTCAGCCAAGGGCAACGAGTACTTCCTCAAGCATCTGCTGGGCACCGACCACTCGGTCCGGGCGACCGAGACCCGTGAGGGCGACCGGCCCAAGGACATCGTCTGGCACGACGAGGCCCCCACCGGCAAGCTCGACCTGTTGTTGACGCTGGACTTCCGGATGACCAGCACGACGATCTTCTCCGACGTCGTGCTGCCGGCGGCCACCTGGTATGAGAAGCACGACCTCAATACCACCGACATGCACCCCTTCGTGCACTCCTTCAACCCGGCCATCAACCCACCCTGGCAGACGAGGACCGACTGGGACTCGTTCATGACCATCTCCAAACGGTTCAGCGAGCTGGCGGCCGAGCACCTGGGTGTCCGCAAGGACGTGGTCGCGGTGCCCCTTACCCATGACACCGCTGATGCGATGGCGAACCCACATGGAGTTGTCCGCGACTGGAAGGCTGGGGAGTGCGAGCCCATCCCCGGTGTGACCATGCCCAAGCTCGTTGTCGTGGAACGCGACTACGGCGCAGTCCACGCCAAGATGGGAGCCCTGGGGCCGCTGGTGGACACTCTCGGTGCCACCACCAAGGGTGTGACCTTCCAGCTGGACAAGGAGATCGACTACCTGCGCCACAAGAACGGCGCCGTCCGCGGCGGGCCAGCCGACGGTCGGCCGTCGCTCGCTCGGGATGTCGATGCCTGCGAGGCGATCTTGGCGATGTCAGGAACCACGAACGGTCACCTGGCCACGCAGGGTTTCCAGACACTGGAGAAGCGAACAGGGGTCAGGCTGGCCGACCTCGCCGCGGAGCACGAGGGCAAACGGATCACCTTCGCCAACACCCAGGGGGCACCGGTCCCCGTCATCACCTCGCCGGAATGGTCCGGGTCGGAGGCCGGCGGGCGCCGCTACTCGCCGTTCACCATCAACGTCGAACGACTCAAGCCGTGGCACACGCTCACGGGGCGGATGCACTTCTACCTCGACCACGACTGGATCACCGAGCTCGGCGAGGGACTACCCGTCTTCCGGCCACCGCTGAACATGTCGGCGTTGTTCGGCGAGCCAAAGATCGGCCAGACCGGCGAGATGGGCCCAGGAGGCGAGCTTGGCGTCATGGTGCGCTACCTGACACCGCACAGCAAGTGGTCGATCCACTCGGAGTACCAGGACAACCTGTTCATGCTCTCGCTGTCCCGCGGAGGCCAGACCATCTGGATCAGTGCGGAGGATGCGGCCAAGGTCGGCATCCACGACAACGACTGGATGGAGGCGGTCAACCGCAACGGCGTCGTGGTCGCGCGTGCGATCGTCAGCCACCGGATGCCTGAAGGCACCGTCTACATGCACCACGCCCAGGACCGGCTGATCGACGTCCCGATCGCCGAAACGTCGGGGCAGCGCGGCGGCATCCACAACTCGCTGACCCGCCTCATGATCAAACCGAGCCATCTGATCGGCGGCTACGCCCAGCTCTGCTTCGCCTTCAACTATCTAGGCCCGACCGGCAACCAACGCGACGAGGTCACAATGATCCGCCGTCGATCGCAGGAGGTGACCTACTGATGCGCGTGATGGCTCAGATGGCCATGGTGATGAACCTGGACAAGTGCATCGGCTGCCACACCTGCTCGGTCACCTGCAAACAGGCATGGACCAACCGGTCCGGCACCGAGTACGTCTGGTTCAACAACGTCGAAACCCGCCCCGGACAAGGGTATCCACGCGGATATGAGGACCAGGAGAAGTGGAAGGGCGGCTGGACGCTGAACCGTCGCGGTCGACTCGCGCTCAAGGGCGGGGGCCGTCTCCAGAAGCTCGCGACCATCTTCTCCAACCCCAAGCTGCCCTCGATCTCGGACTACTACGAGCCGTGGACCTAC
>JBBRZV010000083.1:0-13745 GCA_038236365.1 Actinomycetales bacterium
ACCCTGCGACGAGAAAGTCCGACGAGGTCCTCTTTACTTTCGCCGCGCTAGACGCAACGGTGACCGATCCTTCTGTCTCACAGACCAACGCCTTCTACATCCAAGGCTGACAGGGCGACGCCGCCTCGGTGGCTCTTCCGCCCGGCAGCGCGTCGACGCCCTCGCACGGCTAGTAGAGACTTCTCGCAGGGCCCTGGCCGTGGCTGGAACGAGCGGATCTCGCCAGTAGCGGACGTCTCCCCCGTGGCTCCCGTGGATGGGCCGGCCCGCTCACCGGAGCGTGATGAACCCCGCCGGCATGTTGGGCCCTTTCGTCCTGGGCGCCGCGGACCCCGACCTGTGAGCTCTTGTCCCGGCGCCCTTTCCTAAGCGGCGCCCTGACGGTGGGTCCGGCATGGGCGCTGCGCGGTCCAGGCCGGGCGCCCCTACCGCGCGAAGCGCGGCCGAGGGGAGGCCCTAAAGGCCGAAGACCTCGGCGAAGTCCTCCCGCATGCTCACGACCGTCCATCCCCGCGAGGAGGCGGCGGCCAACGCCTCCTGGTCGTCGTAGGCGTACTCGCGGTCCGCGTCGTCGTGTCGGACCAGCAGGGCGTGCCGGGCGCTTTCCAGAAGCTCGATGTCCCCCTTGGCATTTCCGGCCGCCAAAAGCGGGAGCCGACCCGCGCGGTCCCACAGGTGGGCGGGCTTACCCGGGCCGTCGTCCAGCGGGATGACCCGGCGCTGGCGTCGCAGCTGACCCCCCTGCCAGTTGATCTCGGCCTCGGAGCCGATGACGTACTCGGGAGCCAGACCGTACGCCGCGGGCGCCATCACGCGTAGGAAGTCACGCGAGCTGTCGCTCACCACGAAGACGGTGAACTCGAGCCTGCGCAGCAGCCGGACCAGCTCCACCATGGGTTGGTAGGTCAGGTCGGGGTAGGGCCGGTGGAACCGTGGATGGCGAGCCGCGGCCAGGAAGTCACCGGCTCGCGCGGCGGCCTGCAGGGGGGTCAGGCCCGCCAAGGCCTCCGCCAGCAGGCGCTCGGTGTCGTGCCCGTCCTTGGGCTGGGCTGCAGGGGCTACCTGCCGCAGATACGCCCTCACCGAAGACGCCGGCTTCTCGCAGGCCAAGGTGCCGTCGTTGTCGAACGCGGCGACACGATCCAAGGGCGGCACCTCAAGAGTTGAGACCAAAGTGGCGCACAGCCAGTCACGGGTGGGCCCAGGCCGCCACGAAGGCAACTCAGCCGCCAGCGCACCTTCTCCCCAGACGCCGTCCATCACCATGGGCCTCAGCGTAGGCGCAGAAGGTTCGTCCCCGCGTGCTCTCAACGCCACCCGCCAAGGAAGACCCGACCGCTACACCGTAGGCGACCGCGGCGAGGCACAAAAGCAGACGGGCGCCGCTGTCGTCCCCGGGCCGCGAAGTCGACCCCAGGAGCCCCGCGCCCACCCCGTCTGAGTCCAGCAACTGGGCTCCGGCGGTGTCCCGCGGCCACCAGGCCCGACTCCACGACGCCAGGACGCCAGGAGATGCCGGGCGCCATGGGCCGGTCCAAGCCTGCGACGGCCGGTCACCGGCAGACCGCTAGCCGGCAGCCGTTGCCGGCGCTCGGCCGTCCCAGCGTCCACCGACGAGAAACGGGAACCCGTGATGAGAGCCAGCCACACTGGTTTTAAGTAAGCGGATCCCTGATCGAAGAACACGACGGAGTGCGCCATTGAGTGCGTTGACGCTCGGTCCCTGGCACGATCGCGGTCATGACGATGCTCGACCTGCCTGACGGACGATCCCTCGACCTGGACGTGTCGGGGCCGGAAGACGGCATGCCTCTGGTTTTCCATCACGGCACTACGGGCTCGGTACGAATTAGGTCGGACTCGAACTCGGCAACCATCGCGAGCACGTTGAACAGCAACCGGCCGACCGGGTCTGTTGGGTCGTAAACCGATCCGCCCAGGTTGAGTCGAACCTGGCCCGCGGTGAGCTCATCGGCGATGGCTCTGGCGTCAGGCAGCGACCGGGCTAGCCGGTCGAGTTTGGTCACCACCAACGTGTGACCTTCACGGCAAGCCGCCAGGGCCTCACGCAGACCGGGCCGCTCTCGGTTGGTGCCGGTCAGGCCGTGATCGACGTAAACCCGGTTGTCGGCCACCCCGAGGGCGGTGAGTCCGTCGCGTTGCGCGGTCAGGTCCTGCTGATCGGTGGAGCATCGGGCGTACCCGATGAGTAGCGCCGCCATGGCGCACCTCCTACAACTCGGCCGGCCCGACGCCACGCCCCGGCTACCGGCGACGGCCGAGGCCGCTACCTTCACCTCACCCTCTCCCACAGTCCGCGACAGGATCCGCAACCGGGGACACTGCCCACCTGGGTTTACCTCAGAATGTCTTTGGCGGATTGTTGATGGAACCCCCTTCTGGGCGACAGTTGGAGTTGAACGTTTGAGCTCATACGACGATCTCTGTGAACGCATCGCGTCCCCTCAGGAGTCGGCCGATGTGGTCGAGCTCCTCGTGAGTGCCTTCTACGACGATCCGACCTGGAGCTGGGCCTTTCCGGATCCGTCCAAGCGGGCGGAGCAACACCGACGGCTGTGGGGACTCTTTGTCGAAGGAGCCATGCGCTTTCCCTGGTATGGCTGACCCAGGGGAACACTGCAACGTCGGTGTGGATCCCCCCGAACGCGACAGACTTCTCGGACGAGCAGGAAGCATCCTTGGAGCCCCTCCTCGTCGAGATGTTTGGTTCGGGAGCTTCACGGGTGCTGAAAGGGGTTGAGATGTTCGAACAGGCTCACCCGCGAAGTGTTCCGCACTTCTACCTGACTCTCTTGGTCACGAGCGTCGAACATCGCGGCCACGCCTACGGGCTCCGACTGCTGGACGAGAACCTTCGACAGGTCGAGGAAGCCGGCATGCCGTCCTACCTGGAGGCGAGCAACCCGGCGAACGTGCCGCTCTACATGCGATACGGATTCGAGGTGCTTGACTCGTTCAGTCTGCCCGAAGGCGGGCCTGAGGTCTTCACGATGTGGCGAGACCCCAAGCCTGGTGAGTGATCCTCTGGCAGTCCTCCCGTTTACCTGACCACTGAAGCCTTTGGGATACCCCAGCGGTTGGCGTGTAAGGGGAGCCACTGCCAGCGGCACGAGTCGCGACCCGACCCCGACCGCGCCCTCGGCCCTCACCGCGGGAGGATCGTCCCAAGGGTCGAGTGGCGCATCGAGCGCCGCGGCTTCATGCAGGGCCCCGGCATATGCCGGGGGCTGCGTACGCTGGCATACGCCCACAACGACGCTATGACGAAGGAGTTTCCATGGACTACGAGTGCATCCGGCTCACCCGCGACGCGGACGTCATGACGATCACCATGGATAGGCCGGAGCGCCGAAACGCCTTGTCGCTGCTGCACATGCAGGAGCTGACTGACGCGTTCGCACGGGTGGGGTCCAGCGATGCCCGAGGGGCCGTTCTTGCGGCGAACGGACCGGTCTTCTGTGCCGGGCATGACTTCGCTGACGTGGCCGGGAGCGACCTGGAACAGGTGCGGCACCTGTTGTGGACGTGCACCGAGCTGATGACGCTCATGCAGCGCATTCCCCAGCCCGTGGTGGCGCGCGTGCACGGGCTGGCGACGGCCGCGGGGTGCCAGCTCGTCGCCGCGGCCGACCTCGCGGTTGCCGCCGACACGGCCGGCTTTGCAGCGCCCGGCGGGAAGGGAGGCTGGTTCTGCCACACGCCGATGGTGGCGATCGCCCGTACCGTGGGCCGAAAGCGGGCGGTGGAGCTGGCGCTGTCAGGCGACGTGATCGACGCCGCGACCGCTCGAGAGTGGGGCCTGGTCAACCAGGTCGTGCCGGCCGAACGGCTGGACGACGCAGTGGCCGCGCTGATCGCTCGGGTGACGCGCGGGAGCGCCCAGAGCAAGGGGATGGGCAAGCAGGCGTTGTACGCGCAGCTCGATCTGGCCCAGCCCCAGGCGTACGCCTACGCGGTCGAGGTGATGGCCGCGACCAGCCAGACCCCGGACGCAGCCGAGGGCATGGCGGCCTTCCTGGAGAAGCGGGCCCCTGTCTGGAGCAGCTGATCTTGCCGGTCGCGGTCTTGGGTAGAGCGGGCCTTGGGACCGGGCCGAGAACCGTTGAAGCCTGCCAGGCACCCAAACGACCAACGCTGACCGACGCGTCAAAACGCCTCGAATTGGATGCCACCGGATAGGTTCGCGGTGATCCGGTAGCGGATCCTCATCTGCGACGGAGAAAGCCAGTCGCCGACGCCCTCTTCGGACGTTTTGACGTCGCCGAAAGAGGATCCCCGACCGGTTCGGTAGTGCTGCCCTCGCCGGCTCAAAGGTGAGGTGGGCTGTCGTAGGCGGGCACGTGGCTGATGTCCACAGTGCAGGATTGCTACCGACGCAGTGATGGGGTTCAGCGCGTGGGTGGGGTTTGCGGGCAGAACCCGCGTCGAGGCGGTTCCTGGCGCGCAAGGTGCGGGCTCAAGAGTGGTGAACATTGAACCTATGCGCGGGCCGGCGCGTATCAAGGGAAAAGCCAAACACCTTGGAGGTTCTCAGTGACCAGCTCATCGCTTACCACTGCAGGCCGAGTCGCGACCGCCACGATGGTTGCTCTCTTGCTTGGCGCCTGTGGCGGCACGAGCACCAGCAGCACCACGGCCACCACCTCGGCCGCCGGGGCCGCGCCACCGTCAGCCGCGCCCCCGTCGGCCGCGCCCGTGGGCACGAGCGTCGGCGTGATCGAAAAGGAGTTCTCGATCACCCTCGACAAGAAGACCTTCACGGCCGGGAGCTACACCTTCACGGTCAAGAACCAGGGTTCGTTCCCGCATAACCTGACCATCGAGGGTCCCGGGGTCGACAAGAAGAAATCACCGACCATGCCAGGCGGAAAGTCAGGCTCCGTGACCGTCGCACTACAGAAGGGGTCATATGAGTTGTGGTGCTCGGTGGACAGTCACAAGGACAAGGGCATGGACATGAAAATCACGGTCGGCTGACCTGCCATGTCTAGGCGGGTGCACGAAAACCCGGATGCGGCCGAAATTCACACGATTGGGCTCGGACCAGCCCCCGAGCGTCGGCCACGGCGGCGTCGAGCCGCTTCGAGGGCGACCCACCGGCTGCTGGCCCTGGTGGTGGCTGTCGGACTCGGTGTCGACGCCTACGTCCACTGGGACCTCGCCGCGGGCTTTGACGGCATCCAGGGTACGGCGAGCCCACACATCAGCCAAGGAGAGCTCTTCCGTCTCGAGGCTGCCCTGGCCCTGATTGCGATGCTGCTGGTGGTGCTTCCCCGTCCCCGCCTTGGGCCGGTGATCGCCTTCCTGATCGCGGCGGGCGGCTTGGGTGCGGTACTGCTATACGGCTACGTCGATGTGGGCGGCTTCGGCCCATTGCCCAACATGTACGACCCCATCTGGTACCCAGAGAAGACCATCAGCGCCATCGCCGAAGCGGTCGCCGCCTTGGGAGCGCTCGCTCTGCTTATCCTGCCGTCCCCGGCCCCAGACGCCCAGAGTTGAACTGTTGGGCGGTCGGTCCTGGTGTCCTCTTCGGGAAGGTCGTCTGGTTCTTGGGCCGCCGCCCCCTGGAGTACGCAGTACCACCAACGCGCAAATCGAGAACCCGAAACCAGGTCCGGGCTGGGATGGTTCTTCCACCTCGTGAGCAACGTTCAGCAAGGAGCATAGCCAGTGGTAACCATGACTTCCTCGATGATGTCGAAGACCATTGAGAGGAAGCTCGCGAGCGGCGTGATTTGTCCCCTGAGCGCTATGAGCGTCTTGACCTTGAGATGCTGGCCGTTGAGGCCGGTGATTTTGCCGATGTTAAGGACGCGATCAGGAAGATCATCGCGTCCGCGCCAGAGGGGGCGGAGGTGCCTTCTTGCTCAGCAGGGCCCTTGCCCACGCGGGAGATCGATCGGACTTACCGCCTACCGCGCGCGTTTGCCTCACGACAGGATCCTTGGGCCGGACGCTGCGAATAGCGTCGGAGGCTGCCAATACAGTGCCGGGATGAACTACGGACTCTTCAGCAAGTTCTCGGCTCAGACCGATAGGCGCGATGACCTCGTCAACTCCCTGCTCCAGGCCGCCAAGCTGCTTGAGCGCAACCCCGGCTGTATCCACTACATCATCAGCACATCCGACGAGCCCGAGGCGGTGTGGGTCTACGAGGTGTGGACCAGCATGGCCTCTCATGACGCGTCGATCGAACCCCAAGACATCCAGGCGCTCATCCAGAAAGCGCGACCGCTGATCACGGGCATGTCTGATCAGACCCAGCTCACTGTGCATGGCGGCATGAGCCTGCCTGGCTGAAAGCTGGCGCCAGGGATGTCGCGCCGGTAGCGGATCGTCCGCTGGGACGGTTGCTACTACTGTCAGGACGTGGAAGCTGTGGCCGCGCTCACCCTCGCGACAGCCGAATTCGAGCGTCGTCTTGTCGTGGTGACGCCGAGCCGCTGGCAAGCCGCGACCCCATGCGAAGAGTGGACTGTTCGAGATATCGCCGATCACATCACTGGCGGTAATCGGTTTGCGGTGTTGATCCTGGGCGGCGCCAGTGTCGACGAGGCCATGGCTCAGGTTCAGTCTGGAGATTTCAGCGATGACCCGCTGACAGCGTTCCGCGACAGCGCAGTCGCTCAGATCGACGCATTCAGCCGACCCGGCGCGATGGTTGACCTCTGCCATCACCCGGTTGGCCAGATCCCCGGTCAGCAGTTCGCCGGGCTTCGCGTGGGCGATCTGGTCGTCCATGCGTGGGACATCGCCAGGGCGGTTGGCGCCGATGAGAACTTGGACGAGGAACTGGTCCGAGAAGCATTGAACGTCTACGAACCGCTGGCGGAAGGGTTCCTAGACTCCGGCGCGTTCGGTTCGGGACCCAGATTTGCAGCAGACGACCTCTCGCCACAGTCGCGGCTGCTTCACCTCCTCGGCCGCCGTCCATAGTGGTCGGGGTCGCAAGTTCCTGGGGTGAGCACGCAGCCTCGGTCAAGCCCGGGTGCACTTGGTACACCGCACACGAACGCAGACTGACGCGTCGAGACCCCGCGACAAGATGGACGCCGATGAGCAGGCCTCGCTGTGCCGGCTGGGGATGGGCGAATTCAGGCGGTCGTCGCAACGATTGGCCTTTCGGGGTCAAACAGTAGACGTTGCATGGCTTGGGCGGGGGTGATTCCGCCCAGTGTCTTGCGAGGGCGGGCGTTGAGCTCGCTCGCAACCTCGAGCAACCGCTCAGGTGAGTGGACGGAAAGGTCGGTGCCCTTGGGGAAGTATTGGCGCAACAACCCGTTCGTGTTCTCGTTGGATCCTCGCTGCCACGGCGAGTGGGGGTCACAGAAGTAGATGTCCATCTTCGTGGCCAAGGTGATCTCGGCATGCTTGGCCAGCTCAGATCCCTGGTCCCATGTCAGCGACTTACGCAGGTGCTCCGGTAGCGTCTTGATGGTCGCCAACAGCCCATCACGCACGGCTGTGGCGCTGTGGTCATCCGGCAGGTGGACCAGCATCACGTACCGGGTCTGCCGTTCCACGAGCGTCCCGATGGCCGAGCGACAGTTCGACCCCAACACTAAATCCCCTTCCCAGTGGCCAGGAACGGCGCGGTCGGCGACCTCGGCTGGTCGCTCGCTGATGAGGATCATGTTCGCGATCTTGCCCCGTTTCGTGACCGAAGACCCTCTGGGGCGCCGGACCGCACGACCGGTCCGCAGGTGTCGGTGCAGGTCAGCGCGCAGATGACCGCGGCCCTGGACGTACAGCGCCTGGTAGATCGTCTCGGGACACACCCGCATCTCCGCCCGCTCGGGAAACGTCTGCGCGAGGTGGAGGCTGATCTGCTCCGGGCTCCACTTCACACACAACTTCGATTGCACCACGGTCGCCAGCTCGGCGTGGTCGAACTTACTGCCCTTAGGCCGGTGCCCGCGCAGCTCGGCCTGCTTCTGGGCCGCGTACGGCGCGTACTTGCCCGCCCGACGGGCCGTTGGCGCGGAGCCGTTGCGCCGCAGCTCACGACTGACTGTCGCGGGCGAGCGGGCGATCCCGACCGCGATCGCCCGAACGCCGGCCCCGCCCAGGTACAGGTCGGCGATCTGTAGCCGCTCGTCCAAGGACAGGTACCGGCCCGACGGTTCCGGGCGTCTCCGCGGGATCCGACCACCGGTCGCCTGTCGCCATTTACGGCCAGTTGCTCTACTCACGCCGACAGCCTCACTGGCCCCCGTCAACGTCGAACCACCGGCCATCAACACCCAGAACCGCGCCTGCTTATCAATCAGATCCTTCTTCAACGACATCCACAACACCTCAGATCAGAATGGTGTTGCGACGACCGATTGAACTCGCCATCGGCTTGCGGCGAATACATGCTCACCTGGGCGGCTGTGAAGCATCCGCGCATCGTCGGCTCGACGACCGACGATCCGTTCTGTGGGGAACCTAAGCCTTCGGATGTTCGACCCGGCGATTCTTGTCAGCACTGAGGATGATCTTGTCGGGCGCGAAACGGTCTGGTGGGCTGACGACACCGGATTTGCAACAGGGCATGCTTGGAACATGCTGATACGCCCCAAGTTCTGCATCCTTCGATGATCGAGACTCACGCGCTCACCAAGAAGTACGGCGACACGCTCGCCGTCGACCACCTAACGTTCCGTGCCTTACCGGGTCGCGTCACCGGGTTCCTGGGCCCCAATGGTGCCGGCAAGTCAACGACAATGCGGATGATCCTTGGCCTGGACGCGCCCACCAGCGGCACGGTGACGGTCAACGGCAAGCCCTACCGCCAGCACCATTACCCGCTGCACGAAGTCGGCGCCCTGCTGGAGGCCAAGGCCATCCACCCCGGACGCAGCTCATACAACCACCTCCTGGCCGTGGCGCAGTCGAACGGGTTCGGGCCACGTCGCGTCACACAGGTCCTGGAGCTCGTCGGTCTGGAGAAGGTAGCCCGCAAACGTGCCGGCGCCTATTCCCTGGGAATGGGCCAGCGCCTGGGTATTGCCACGGCCCTGCTCGGAGACCCCGGGGTCCTGCTGCTGGACGAACCGGTCAACGGACTGGACCCCGAGGGCATCATCTGGGTGCGCAACCTGCTGCGGGCACTTGCCGGCGAGGGCCGGACGGTGTTCGTCTCCAGCCACCTGATGGCCGAGATGGCGCTGACCGCCGACCATCTGGTGGTCATCGGCCGGGGCCAGCTGATCGCCGACACCACGGTGGCCGACTTCGTCGCCAGCGCTTCGACCGGTCGGGTGCGGGTCTCCTCACCGGACGCCCTGCGTCTGCGAGCGCTCATCGCCGAACAGGCCACCGAGGTGAGCCCGATCGAGGCCGGTCTGGTCGGCGCTTCACCGACCTTTACGGTCAGCGGCCTGCAGCGGTCCGTTATCGGCGATCTTGCCTTTCAGAACGGCATCGTGGTTCACGAGCTGACCAGCGAGGCTGCCTCTTTGGAAGAGGCCTTCATGGAGCTCACCGCCGGCGACGTGGAGTTCCGCGCCCACGACCTGAACCAACCCACCCCAGCGCAGGCCGCACCCGTCGCGGCCACCAGGAAGGCCTGACCCCGTGAGCACCACCACTGCACCCGCGTTCGTCTCCTCCGTTCGCCCAGACCACCGTCCCGGCATCGTGGGGCTAGCCCGTTCGGAATGGACCAAAATCCGTTCACTGCGCTCGACCTGGTGGACCTTCCTGGTCACCGCGGTCCTGACCATCGGGTTGGGTTCGTTGTTCAGCCTGGGTCGGACCTCCACAGGCCGGGGACGGCGGGATCCAATCGGGGCGTCCTTCAACGCTGCCGGGTTCCCGTTCAACGGGCTCTTCCTGGCCCAGCTCGCGATCGGGGTCCTTGGCGTGCTGATCATCAGCAGCGAGTACTCCTCGGGGATGATCCGCACGACTCTCACAGCCGTCCCACAGCGGGGCCTGGTCTTGGCGGTCAAGGCGGTCATCTTCGCCGTGGTCACCTTCGTCATCTCCCTGGTCGCCACGTTCATGACGTTCTTCGCGTCCCAGGCCATCCTCAGCCGGGGCACACTGAAATATGGGGTGTCCCTGTCCAGTCCGCAGGCGCTTCGCATCGTGATCGGGGCCGCGGTCTACATGACGGTGTGCGCACTGCTGGGGGTGGCTCTGGGCGCGCTCCTGCGCAGCACTGCTGCCGCCATCACGGCCCTGGCCGGGCTCCTGTTCATCCTGCCGATCATGATGAACTTCCTGCCCGTCTCCTGGCACCGCGACGCCATTGCCCAGTGGCTACCCTCCAACGCTGGCATGCAGATCATCGAAAAGGTCACCCAACCGCTTCAGTTCAGCCCATGGGCCGGACTGGCAGTATTCGCCGGATGGGTCGCGGTCGCGTTCTTGGCTGCGCTGGTCCTACTACGTCGCCGTGACGTCTAGAGCACCTACTCCAAGGGGTCAGTGACCGTAGCCAGATAGCGATCCGCTTGCGGTCCCTCTCGAGGGCTGGGCAGCGGGCGACCGGGTTGCTCGGGATATTGCCTGCTTGGTGGTCGGATTGCTCTCGAATAGGCGACCGGATCGCTACTGCCGGGCGGTTTTTGCTCCGGAACGATGGCGCAGCTCATGCACGACATAGGGGCTGTGGACGAGGAAGGCGGCGGAGTCTTCGTTGGCCGCGCGCAGGACCGCTGTCATTGCTTGTTGTACCTCGGCGTCAACTTCGGGCTGCCGTACGGTCTGCCGCGCCGCTAAAGCCATCGGATGCTCTTGCCCGGCCATGACGTAGGCCTCGGGAGAGAAGGCCCTTATCGCCAGCTCGCCGGGGGTGGTGGCTTCCAATGAGAGGCCAGAATCGGCGGCGAGTTTTCCTACCGTGGTGGCGTCGGACCACGCGAAACGCTCCATTGGCGGGGCTTTGGTGCTTCGGCTCATGATGCGACCCATCGCGCCAAGCATGGCGTCGATCGGGCCCGCGGGAACCCACGCGCTGATCAGCACGCGACCGCTAGGCCGCAGGACGCGCGCGATCTCCCGCAGCGCCTTCGCCGGGTCTGCAGCGAAGATGACGCCAAAAACAGAAAGAACGACGTCGACCGAGGCGTCGTTGACGGGCAGAGCCAGCAGGTCGCCCTCACGAACTTCGAGATCGACACCGAGGGTTTGCGCGCGCGTGCGGGCGACCTCAAGCAACCGCGGCGCCGCGTCAACGCCGATGACCCCGGCGCCAAGGGCAGCAGCCAAGAGCGCCGCGTTGCCCGTCCCACACGCCAGGTCGAGCACGTCCTCACCAGCGATCAGCGCTGCCTGCTCCACGACCGCTCGCGCTACGGGCTCAAGCTCAACTGCTGTTGTCTCATACTTCCCTGCACCCCAGTCGACCATATTGAAGATCATCACATCTCCGAGCAGCGAGCCGGTACCAGCCCTCCTTCAGCCGCCCAACATCGCCGGTAGTGGAACGGTCTGGGGAGCACGTGGACGCTGCTCGCCATCTCTCGGTCGTCCCGTGGCGGTGTAGGGACTTGAACAACAATCCGGGATTGGTATGTGATCGACCCTTCAAATGCCAGCGTTGGGGCGGGACCGCGTCTGCCGGCGCTGAATCGTCGCCAAGATAGGCCCTGGCAGCTAAGCCAGCCACCGGGAACCCCTTGAGAGTCAACTCGAGCGATTGAGATCATTGAGACCTCCGGGCACAGTGTTCTACTCACCCGTCCTTGCGTTGTGAGGAGATGTCATGGTTGCACTCGAACAGTTGGTCCAGTCCAAGGCTGACTTGGTTCTCGAAGGCGGCGGGGTCAAGGGCATCGGCCTGGTCGGTGCTGTCTTGACCCTCAGCGAGAAGGGGTACGTCTTCCCGCGGGTGGCGGGCACCAGCGCGGGCGCGATCGTGGCCAGCCTGGTCGCCGCGCATCAGGTTGCGGACAAACCGATGTCAAACCTTGAGACCATCATGGAGTCGGTGGACTACTCCAGGTTCCAGGACGAGGACAAGCTCGAAAAGCTCGGCGGCACCCCCGGGGAGATCGCGGCCCTGCTCCTTCACATGGGCATTGCCAAGGGCGACTACCTCGTGGAGTGGCTCGGCAACGTGCTGGCCGATCTGGGGGTCCACACGTTCGCCGACCTCGCCATCAGTGACACTGACGACCCTGGAACCGGCCTCCCGGCGGACCAGAGGTTCCGGCTCGTGGTGCACACCAGTGACATCAGCCGGGGAGCCTTGGTCCGCCTTCCGTGGGACTACCCGTACTACGGGCAGGACCCGGCCACGATGCGGGTGGTCGACGCGGTCCGGGCCAGCATGAGCATCCCGTTCTTCTTCCGCCCGGTGTCCGTGCCGACACCCACCGGCAAGGTGACCTGGGTCGATGGCGGGATGCTGTCGAACTTCCCGATCAGCGTCTTTGACCGTCAGGACGGTCAACCCCCGCGGTGGCCCACCTGGGGGGTCAAGCTGTCCGCTAGGCCGGGTGCGCTGCAGGTCGACCGGCCGGCCGGCAATGACTTCGAACTGGCACGCTCCTGCCTGCAGACCCTTCTGTCCGGCTGGGACCGTTACCACCTGGACGACGAGAAGGTGACGGACCGGACCGTATTCGTGGACACGGGGTCGATGAGCGCCACTAACTTCGGGATCACCACAACTGAGCAGCAACAGTTGTACGAGGCGGGACGTTCCGCCGGCACGAGATTCCTCAACAGCCAGAAACCCATCACGCCCGCACTGAAGCAGCGCTAGCCGCGGACGACACGGGAGCTTCGGTCGCGGTAGCTTCTCGTAGCTGTCCCGGGCGTCCCGATTGCGCCAACCTCCCCGGGACGACAAGAGGGACCGAGCCCGACGAAGGTCAGTGTCCGCAAAGCTGTCGCATGCGAGACCAACCGTGCCGCAAGCGGATCCCCTTACGACGAATCTGGACTCGGGGAAAGTCGAGGTCTCTGATGGGACATGTGACTGATTCTTCTGGTGCCGTTGAGCATGTCGAACTGCCAGTGGCCTGCACACTCGGGGCGAGCGACGGTCCGTCGCGACTGCAACGGTGGCAGCATCTGCACCAGATCGCAGCTCCCACCGCCCAACTCACCAACGGCGAGCTCACGGTCCGCTATCGGGCTGGCCCGGAGGTGCTGGCCGAGCTGCAGGACCTAGTCGCTGAAGAACGAGTGTGCTGCTCGTCAGCTGGGCCGTTGACGAGGTGAGAGGGCAACCCGTCTTGCGCATCACTGCCCCAGCGGGTTCACCTCAAGACATCGAGCTCTTCGCCGCTATGTTCGCAGCCACCGACTGAAGCTCAGAGGTCGACCGGCATACGGTGGTTCCATGAGGCGAGGGTTTATGGCGGTCGTCAGCTTTTACGTGTGCGCGGCCCTGGGAACTCGCGCGGCCGAGGCGGCCGGCATGCGTCGATGTGAATGTTCGACGTCGTGCTGGTGCCGAGGATCATTCCTCAGTGCCTTCCGCTGGGTGATGCCGGTGGGACACCGATAGCCGATCGTCCCAAGGGTCGAGTGGCGCATCGAGCGCCGCGGCTTCATGCAGGGCCATGGCATATGCCGGGGGCTGCGTACGCTGGCATATGCCCACAACGACGCTATGACGAAGGAGTTTCCATGGACTACGAGTGCATCCGGCTCACCCGCGACGCGGACGTCATGACGATCACCATGGATAGGCCGGAGCGCCGCAATGCCTTGTCGCTGCTGCACATGCAGGAGCTGACTGACGCGTTCGCACGGGTGGGGTCCAGCGATGCCCG
>JBBRZV010000084.1:0-12422 GCA_038236365.1 Actinomycetales bacterium
GACTGGGACGTCTTCGGACACGTGCCGGCATACGACCCACCGGGCCGGCGCTGACTGGGACGTCTTCGGACACGTGCCGGCATACGACCCACCTGGCCGGCGCTGACTGGGACGTCTTCGGACACGTGCCGGCATACGACCCACCTGACCAGTCCTGAATCGCCGCAGACCTGACCCTGTGGATAAGTGAGCGACCCCTCTGAGCTCGCGTGCCAGCATGCGGCATGACCGATCCGGGCGTGAAGGTGTTGTTCTGTGGCGAAGAGTTCCTGGCGGTGACGGGGCGGCAGCTGACGATCGGGCGATCGGGAGACGTCGAGATCGACGACAACCTGTTCCTGCACCGTCGCTTCCTGGCGGTCGTGGAGGAGGGCGGACTGTGGTGGCTGTCGAACGTCGGCTCGACGCTGACCGCGACGGTGGCGGATGACACGGGGTTGTTCCAGGCATGGATTGCGCCCGGGGCCCGGATTCCGTTGGCGCTCAACCGGATACTGGTCTGGTTCACCGCCGGGCCGACCACGTACGACTTCGAGATCGTCGTCGACAACCCAGCCTTCGTGTCGGCGGCCACGGAACCTCCCCCTGTGGACTACTCCGGTGAGATGACGGTTGGTCGCGTCTCGTTCACCCCGGACCAGAAGCTCCTCATGGTTGCGCTCTGTGAGGGCTTCCTGTCCCGCAGCTATCCGGGCAGAGGCAAGATCCCGTCCTCGGCGGTGGTGGCAGCCCGGATCGGCTGGACCCTCACCAGGTTTAACCGCAAGCTGGACAACGTCTGCCAGAAGCTGGCCGACGCCGGTACGCGAGGGCTCCACGGCGGGATCGGGAACCTGGCCAGCAGCCGCAAGGCCCGGCTGGTCGAACATGCGCTTTCCACCCGTCTGGTCACCGTGAACGATCTGGCGCTGTTGGATGGCGTCAGCCCACTCCGAGCGGCAGCCACAGCCTCGTGAGGCTGAAGCTCACCTTTCAGTCACCCGGCCAGGACGACCGGGATCTGGTCGCCACTATCGACCCCGGGACGACCATCGGGGAACTGGCGAGCTACCTCGCGAGATCCGACCCCTGTCGGTCAGTCACCCCCGACGACCCCGGGCAGTCCACTCCGTTCTTCGCGAAGTCGCCCGTTGCTCCCGGTATGGCGAGGTCGACGGTGGTACCTCGACCAGGCGAGGGCGATCTCACGCTTGCAGTGCTCGAGCCGTTCCTTCGAGAGCTGGACGCCGGCTCGACGGTTCCGGAGAGCGGACTGCGTTCGGGCGTGACGGTCACCCTCACCCGACGCAGCGAGTCATTTGTCGACGTTGGCCGTCCGGTCGCCGTCGCCATCGTCGTCGCGGGACCAGACCTGGGCAAGGAGGTCGCGCTGTCCCGAGGTACGGCATACATCGGTCGTGCGCACGGCTGTGAGATTCAGGTGACCGACTCCTCCGTCTCACGTCGTCACGCCAAGCTGCTGATCGCCGAGCTCCCGGCTGTCCCGGAGGTTGTGGACCTCGGCTCGGCCAATGGGATCCTGGTTGGGGGCACCGAGGTTCCGAGGGCGCTCCTCAAGGCGGGTGATCGCGTCCGCCTCGGGGACACTGAGGTCGAGGTCCGCCTGCTCGACAAGGCTCCGGGCGTGGCTGGAGATGACTGCGCCGCGGTGGCGTTCTCGAGGTCACCGCGCATAGCGCCCCTGTTCGAAGGCATCGAGCATGACCTGCCCGGCCTGCCCGAGCGCCCCAAGCCATCGCGGATGCCGTGGCTGGCCATGATGTTCCCGGCGCTTCTGGGGGTCGGTATGTTCGCGTTCACCCGCAGCCCCTACTCACTGATCTTCGTGGTGATGTCGCCGATGATGATGCTGGGCAACCAGATCGAGGCGCGCCGGGGCAGCAAGAGGGACTTCGAGCAGCTGATGAGGGAGTTCCGCCAGGATCTGGAGGTGGTGGCAGCGCGGATCCGCGAGTCGCTTCGGGTCGAAGCTGACCAACGCCGCAGCGAGAACCCGTCGGGGACCGAGTGCGCCGAGGCCGCCCGTCGGTTCAGCCCGCTGCTATGGACGCGCCGCGAAGATACCCCTGGGTTCTTGCAGCTTCGGCTCGGTATCGGAACGATTCCGTCACGTACTGCGGTGAAGATGCCACGGCTGGGCAGGTCCACCGCGCCTGCGTGGCTCGAGCTCTCAACAGCGATGGAGGGGCTGTCCGTCGTTCGCGACGTCCCTGTCATCATCGATCCACTGATTACCGGTGCAGTTGGCGTGTCCGGGGATCGGAACGTCATGCTTCCTGTGGCCAGATCCCTTGTGCTGCAAGCAGTTTCGCTGCACTCCCCGGCTGAGCTGATCGTGACGGCGTTCGCGTCGAGTACCTCCGGACATGACTGGGACTGGCTCAAGTGGGTGCCGCACACGGCGATGGTGCACAGCCCGATCTCGGCCCCCCATCTGGCCAGCACGGCGCCAGCGTGTTCGGCGCTGCTTTCTGGGCTCGAGGACCTGATCGCGTCGGCGGGCGAGCCCAAGGAACCGAAGGAGGACCGCGTTGCTTCCTCACCCCGGGTGCTCGTGCTGGTCGAGAACGATGCGCCGGCGGAGCGCGGTCGTCTGGTCCAGCTCGCTGAGAAGGGCTGGCACAAGGGCGTTTGCGTGATCTGGCTTGCCCCAACGACGCCTCAGCTGCCTGCGGCTTGCAGGGTTTTCCTTGACATTGGGGACAGTTCAGTCACGGGGATCAGCGAGGCAATGGGGAGCGTCGAGGCCCCTAAGAGCGTCGAGGCCACGAGGAGAGTCGAAGGCCGAGTCGGCTACGTCAAGGAGGGCAAGCTCGTGACGCCGATAGTCGTCGACTCCCTCACCCTTGAAGAGACGCTGCTCGTCGCGCGATCCCAGGCGCCGCTGGAGGACTCCGGCGCGCCACTCGACGACGAGAGCGACCTGCCTCGAGCGGTTTCGTTGCTCAGCCTCATCGGCACGGAGCTGGCCCGATCCGAGGATGCAGTGATCGAGCGCTGGGGTGAGAGTCGGTCGGTCCTCACGGGCCCTTTCGCCCATAAGACCCCGCACCGCAAGCCGGGCAACCTGCGCGCGATCGTCGGCCGGTCGGCGCAGGGGACGTTCTCGGTCGACCTGCGAGCGGATGGCCCGCACGCGCTGGTCGGTGGCACCACCGGCGCAGGCAAGTCAGAGCTGCTCCAGGCCTGGATCCTCGGTATGGCGACCGCGCACTCCCCCCAGCGGGTCACCTTCCTGCTTGTCGACTACAAAGGCGGGTCAGCGTTCCGAAGCTGCGTGGATCTGCCCCACACGGTGGGCCTGGTGACCGACCTTTCGCCCCACATGGTCCGGCGGGCGCTGGCCTCGCTGTCTGCCGAGCTTCGCTACCGCGAGCACCTGCTGGCCCTTCACAACGTCAAGGACCTCGTCGAGCTGGAGCGACGCGGTGACGTCGAGGCACCGCCGAGCCTGATCATCATCGTCGACGAGTTCGCCGCCCTGGTCCAGGAGGTTCCCGAGTTCGTGGAGGGCGTCGTCAACGTCGCCCAGCGCGGTCGCTCGCTCGGGCTGCACCTCATCCTCGCGACCCAGCGTCCGGCGGGCGTCATCAAGGACAACTTGCGCGCCAACACCAACCTGCGTGTGGCGCTGCGAATGGCCGACGAGAGTGACAGTGCGGATGTTCTCGGCTCCGATGTGGCCGCGTCCTTCGACCCCGCCGTACCAGGACGGGCTGTGGCCAAGAGTGGCCCCGGGCGGCTGACACCCTTCCAGACCGGGTATGCCGGTGGCTGGACCTCCGATACGCCACCGCCTCCGCAGATCCGGGTCGAGGCCTTGGGCTACGGGCTCCGCCAGGTGTGGGAGGTTCCGGTCACCGAGTCGGAGGTCGAGGAGGCCAGGGTGAACGTCGGCGCGACGGACATCCAGCGACTCGTGTCCACAATCGGATTCGCGGCCAAGACGGCAGAGCTCCCGCTCCCCAGGGTGCCCTGGCTGCCCGAACTGCGAGCGGCATACGACCTCGCGCACCTGCCCCACGGGCGCGAAGGCCAGCTGGTCTTCGGCGTCGCCGACGACCCGGACAACCAGGCCCAGCCGGTCGTCGCGTTCAACCCCGACAAGGAGGGCAACCTCGCGGTCTTTGGCGCGAGCGGTTCGGGAAAGAGCGTCTTCCTGCGCACGATCGCGCTCGCGGCCGGGTCCACCGCGTGTGGCGGTCCGTGCCATGTCTATGGCATCGACTTCGGCAACCGCGCCCTGTCCATGCTCGAGTCACTCCCGCATGTGGGCAGTATCGTGGGCGGCGCCGACCATGAGCGCTTGACCCGTCTGCTCCAGTTCCTTCGCGCCACGATCGACGAGAGGGCGGCGCGGTACTCCACGGCTCGCGCCGCGACGATCACGGACTATCGTCGCCTGGCTCTGGAGCCGGAGGAGCCGCGGATCATCGTTCTCGTGGACGGTCTGACCGCCTTTCGCCAGGCCTACGAGACCAGCGGGCGGGCCCGATGGCTCGACCTGTTCACCTCACTAGCCGCCGATGGCCGCCCGGTCGGAGTCCACTTCGTGATCTCGATCGACCAGCGCACCGGTATGCCGGGCTCGCTGGCTGCCGCTGTCCAGCGCCGGGTGGTTCTGCGGATGGCCCACCCCGACGACTACAGCTTCCTCGGCGTTGCGGGAGACGTTCTGAGCATGGCTTCACCCCCCGGTCGAGGACTGCTCAGCGGCGTCGAGATCCAATGCGCCGTCCTTGGTGGCACATCTGAGGTGATGGCCCAGTCGCGCGCCATGAGCGCCTTCGGCGATGCGCTGCGCGAGGCTGATACTCGTGAGTCGTGCAGTCGCGAACCGGGCAGTCACGAAGCGGGCGGTCGCGAGGCCCCCCCGATCCGGAGCCTGAGTGACCGGGTTCTGCTGGAGGATCTTCCGGCGGAGACTGCGGGACGTCCGGTGCTCGGTATCTCTTCCTTAAGCCTGTTGGCGGTGCCGTTCGAGCCTCGCGGATCCTTCGTGGTCACGGGTCCGTCGGGCAGCGGACGCTCCACAAGCCTCGCCTCGCTGGCCGGGTCTCTTCATCGCTGGAACGCGGCCATGGGGCTGTACTTCCTCACGCCGAGACGTGCGTCGGAGCTGCTCTCGCTGGTGGACTGGACGGAGGTTGCGGCTGGCCCAGATGCGATCGCTGCGCTGGCCGCGCGCCTCCTGACTCATCTTCACGCTGAGCAAGCCGTTCGAGACGGGCAGGACGGGCAGGACGAGAAGCCTCACGACAGGACTCGCTGGGGTCCGATCGCGGTGGTCATCGAACGGGTCGATGACCTGGCCGGCACAGTCGCCGAGCCGCTTCTGTCGAGCCTGACCAAGGCTTGTCTTGACGACGGTCACTTCGTCGTTGCTGAGGGCGACGCCTCGTTCTTCAGCTCTAACTTTGGGCTGCAGGGTCTGCTCAAGACCTCCAGATCCGGCTTGGCTCTGCAGCCGGACGGCATCGAAGGACAGACGGTATTTCGCTCGACTTTCCCCTTGGTCAACTGGGCAGAGCTTCCCGAAGGTCGAGGGTTCCTGGTCCAGCGTGGCCGCCCCGAGCTGCTTCAGGTCGCTCTTGCGGCGGAACCCGATCGGGGAAATGCAGGCAGAGACAGAGACCTGATCCCAGGGGAGTGCTCCCCATCGACGTTGCGCGCTGCGGCACCTAGTTTCGCAGGGTCAGGTGTGAGGACCTCCACTGAAAGGGAACGAACATGAGCAACGCAGGTGGCAGCTCCTGGGAGGGCATGAACCCCGAGGTGGTGCAGGTGCAGGCCCGCATCCTTCATGGCCTCTCGGAGGAGATCACTGCCCTGATGAGCAAGATCGAGGCGGAGGTCGCGCAGCTCGCGGATGCATGGCACGGTGCTGACGCCAACCTGTTCGCCGCCGACTGGGCCGGCACGCACAAGCCGGTGTTCGTCACGGCCGCGACGCTGCTGGCGACCATGGGCGACACCAGCCTGCGCAACGCCACCCAGCAGCAGGCCACGTCAGCGCACTGAGATGCCTTACCGACCCGTAGCTCGTTCTTTCTCAAGGGGATTGTGATGACTGTTAGCCAAGGAATGCAGCGCGAGGCGGTTCTGACCACGGCAGGCCAGCTCGACGCCGACCAGCAGACCGTGACCGATCTGATGGCACGAACGCTGGCGTCGGTGAACACTCTGGGCCAGAACTGGTTCGGCGCTGACTCGACCCAGTTCGCCGCGGACTGGGCCGGCTACTCACGACAGCTCCAGACGGCCGGCGACGCCATCGCGGCGATGGCCAGGACGGCCCGCGCCCAGGCCTCGGACCAGCAGAGCACGTCGACCCACTAGACGAGATTCTTGTCGTGCGCGGAGGAATGGGGCCGCGCAGCCCATCAAGGGAACCCGCGAGCAGGGCAAGCGGCCCGCATCCCTCGCCGTGGCAGACCGAACTCACGAGACGGCGTGACTGTCGACAGCACGAGGGGTCCGGTTCCTCGTGGAATCGGACCCCTCGTCAACCGAGCTGAAGATCAGTGCGTGTGAAGACTCAGCGCTCTTCCTCACCGGTGATGAACGCCTCGAGCTTGGCGCGGCCCTCGTCGTCGGGACGCTGCACGGGCGGGGACTTCATCAGGTAGGACGACGCGGAGATGAGGGCGCCGCCGATGCCGCGGTCCTGGGCGATCTTGGCCGCGCGGATGCAGTCGATGATGATGCCGGCGGAGTTGGGCGAGTCCCAGACCTCGAGCTTGTACTCCAGGTTGAGCGGGACGTTGCCGAAGGCGCGAGCCTCGAGGCGGACGTAGGCCCACTTGCGGTCATCCAGCCACTGGATGTAGTCGCTCGGCCCGATATGGACGTTGCGCTCGCCCAGATCGTGCTTCAGGTTGGACGTGACGGACTGGGTCTTGGAGATCTTCTTGGACTCCAGGCGGTCGCGCTCGAGCATGTTCTTGAAGTCCATGTTGCCGCCGACGTTCAGCTGGTAGGTGCGGTCCAGCACGACCCCGCGGTCCTCGAAGAGCTTCGCCATGACGCGGTGGGTGATGGTCGCGCCGACCTGGGACTTGATGTCGTCACCGATGATCGGGACTCCTGCGTCCTCGAACTTCTTGGCCCATACGGGGTCGGAGGCGATGAAGACCGGAAGGGCGTTGACGAACGCGACCTTCGCATCGATCGCGCACTGCGCGTAGTACTTGTCAGCGGTCTCGGAGCCGACCGGCATGTAGGACACGAGCACGTCGACCTTGGCGTCCTTGAGCGCCTGGACGATGTCCACCGGCTCTGCATCGGACTCTTCGATGGTCAGGCGGTAGTACTTGCCCAGGCCGTCGTTGGTGACACCACGCTGGACGATGACACCAGTGGGCGGCACGTCCGCGATCTTGATGGTGTTGTTCTCCGAGGCGTTGATCGCCTCGGACAGGTCGAAGCCGACCTTCTTGGCGTCCACGTCGAAGGCGGCGACGAACTGAACGTCGTTGACGTGGTACTCGCCGAACTTGACGTGCATCAGACCAGGCACGGTGCCGTTCGGGTCAGCGTCCTTGTAGTACTCGACTCCCTGCACCAGCGAGCTGGCGCAGTTGCCGACGCCAACGATGGCGACGCGCACTGATCCCATGGGGATTCTCCTTCGTGTTGTTGTGCAAAAACTGTTGGTATGACGGGTGGCTGGTGGGGTATGGCGGGTGGCTAGCTGGTCTGAGGGCCGGTCGCTGTCGCATCTCTGGTCGGCCCTGAACGCTCGATCTCGATCAGCTCGGAGAGCCATCGCACCTCGCGCTCGGCGGACTCGAGGCCGTGACGCTGTAGCTCGGCGGTGTAGAGGTCAAGCCGCTCGCGGCGCTGTGCCGCCGCGGAACGGAACGAGTCCAGTCGTTCCTCCAGACGGCTGCGCCGGCCTTCGAGAATCCGCAGGCGCACGTCGGCGTCAGTGCGGGCGAAGAAGGCGAAGTGCACGTTGAACGTGTCGTCTTCCCAGGCCGCAGGACCGGACTGGGCAAGCAGCGACTGGAAGTGCTCCTTGCCCTTGTCGGTGAACTCATAGACGATTCGGGCGCGTCGGCTGCCGGAGCCGGTGGCGCCACCGAGAGCCCCCGGAACGTTCTCAGCTGAGGTGCTCTCGGCGATCCATCCGCGAGCCACCAGGTCACGGAGGCAGGGATAGAGGGTTCCGTACGACAAGGCTCTGAATGCGCCCAGAACGGCGTTGAGTCGTTTGCGCAGCTCGTAACCGTGCAGAGGGGACTCGTGCAGAAGGCCGAGGATGGCAAGCTCAAGCATGGCCGAACGTCGGCTCATCCTGGTCACCTCCCGGGTCCTCTTCAGCCCGCTTCCGCCCGCGAAAGGGAGGAGCAAGGCGTCATATGTCTGGGGATACGTTACACCTAGATATATCGATTCGATATATCTGGTGCCAGCTGTGGCCCAGGGGTCGTCATACTGGGGGGCACTGACTCGGGCAAACGCACGATTCTCGCCGACGAAAGAAGACCAGTGAGCACCCCGCCCACCCGCGCCAGCTCGCGTTCCAACAAGAAGGGAGCCGGTCGCAAGCCCGTTCGCAAGGGTTGGCGCCGGTTCTTCTCGTGGAAGCGGATCCTGCTGACACTGCTGGGCCTGTTCCTCATCGGCGCGGCGACCATCGGTGTGGCCTATGCCAGAACCAGAGTGCCTCAGCCGAACGAGCTGGCCAACGCCCAGGCCTCGATCATCTACTACTCCGACGGCAAGACCGAGATGGACCGGATCAGCGAGGTCAACCGCGAGTCCGTGCCGCTGACCCAGATCCCGCTGCACGTCCAGCACGCTTTGCTGGCCGCGGAGGACCGCACGTTCTACCAGAACAGCGGGTTCTCACCCACGGGCATCGGGCGGGCCGTCGTGGTGGCGCTCAAGGGTGGACCGACCCAGGGCGGGTCCACGATCACCCAGCAGTACGTCAAGAACTACTTCCTGACCCAGGACCGGACGCTCAGCCGCAAGCTCAACGAGTTCTTCATCTCCATCAAGATCGACCAGCAGGAGTCCAAGAACACGATCCTGGCGAACTACCTGAACACCATCTACTACGGCCGTGGTGCCTACGGGATCGAGACCGCGGCCAAGGCCTACTTCGGCGTTGACGCCTCGAAGCTGACGGTGGCCCAGGGCGCGCTCCTCGCCTCCGTGATCCGCGGGCCGGCGTTCTACGACCCGGATCTGGGCGCCACTCAGAAGGCCAGGGCCACGGCGCGGGTCAACTACGTCCTGGACGGCATGGTGACCGAGGGCTGGCTGAGCCCGGCCGAACGCGCCAAGGCAACGTTCCCCAAGACCCTTCTGAGGGCCAAGGCGGCCAAGGCCGGAGTGGTCGGCTACATCACCAGAGAGGTCCGCAACGAGCTCACCGCCAAGCTGCGCCTGAGCGTCACCGACATTGACCGTGGCGGCCTGCGGATCGTAACGACGATCGACAAGCAGGCCCAGGCTGCGGCCGTCAAGGCGGTCAACGACAAGCTGCCATCGGCGGCTGAGGCCCCGAATCTGCATGTGGGCCTGGCCGCGATCAGGCCAGGTGATGGCGCCATCATCGCCATGTATGGCGGCAAGGACTACAGCAAGGTCCAGCTCAACGACGCAACCCAGGCCAGGATGCAAGGTGGGTCGACCTTCAAGGCGTTTGGGCTCCTGGCCGCCGGGCAGAAGGACATCAGCACCAAGACGCTGTTCGACGGCCACAGCCCCCAGTACTTCCCCCAGTTCGCGGACAGCTCGAGCAACGACCGTTTCACTGCCAGGGGCGGGGTCAAGAACTTCGGGAGTGGCAGTGGTGAGCAGTTCGGCAAGATCGACCTGCGCAAGGCGACGGCACACTCGGTCAACACCGTCTTCGCCCAGCTCAACATCAAGCTGGCCGACGGCGGCACGCAAGCCAGCGCCCTAAGGAATGCGGCGATTCTGGCCGGGCTGCCCAAGAGCACACCCGGGCTGAGCACCAACATGAGCAACATCCTTGGCACGGCGTCCCCGCACGTCATCGACATGGCCAACGCCTACGCGACCATCGCTGCGCAGGGGACGAAGGCGACGCCGTACCTCATCAGCAAGGTGACGTCCGCGGACGGCAGCATCGACTACAAGGTCAAGAAGGATCTGACGCCGGCTTTTGACAAGAAGGTGACGGCCGACGTCACGGACGCTATGACGCACGTGGTGACCGAGGGCACCGGCACGGGCGCCCAATCGTTGGGTCGCCCGGCCGCCGGCAAGACCGGCACGACGACCAATACGCACGCGGTCTGGTTCGACGGCTTCACCCCGCAGCTCTCTGCTGCTGTTGGGATCTACCTGGGCAACAAGGACCCGACACAGAACGGGACTGACCCAGTCACCTTCAAGAACGGCCGCCTGATCTCCAGCGGGGTGACACCGGTTGATATCTGGACCGCGTTCATGAAGGGAGCCCTGAAGGGGCAGAAGGTCCTCTCGTTCCCGCCGCGTGCGGGTCTGGGTGACAGTTCGCTCCCGCCGCCGCCCACGACGGTCCCGCCCACGACAACCGCACCACCCACGACGGTCCCGCCGACAACGGTCCCGCCGACAACGGTCCCGCCAACAACGGTCCCGCCAACGCCAACGCCAACGGGCCCGCCGGGCCCGCCCGCCGTAGTCCCATAGCTCCGTCCGCCAACCACGCCTCCGAAGGAAGGTGGCCGCACGCAGATCCGCGCGCGGGTTGGCCACGTAGTCTGATCACCATGTCGCCCGTCGCCCCCGAGTCGGTCGCGCCCACCCGCACCGACCCGGTCGCTGCCGCGGCGAGCGAGGTCATCGGGGGACCCCTCGGACGGTATGCCGCGCCGGCACGCCATACAGCGCGGTCGCTCTGGCAGCCCGCAACCGCAGTCCTGCTCGGGCTCACGAGCCTGACCGTCGCCTTCGGTCTGCTGCAGAAGGCGCACTGCTTCAGCAAGGGGTGGAACACCCCCGACCAGTTCTGGCACGCCTGCTACTCCGACCTGCCGCTCGTGTACCAGGCCAACAGCCTCGGCCACACGATGCCGTACCTGCCGGGCGCCCAGCACCTGGACCAGCCGCTGATCACCGGCGTGGGGATGTGGCTGGTCGGGCTTCTGGTCCCGGATGGTTCGGCCACGGTCCAGCAGCAGTGGTACTTCGCGCTGTCGGCGGTGCTGATCACCGTCATCGCGATGGTCCTCGTTGCCGTGACAGTGGCCTCTGTCCCGACTACGCCATGGCGCGCCGCACACATCGCGCTCAGCCCGGTGCTGGTTCTGGCAGGCCTGGTCTCGGTCGACCTGTTGGGGGTATTGCTCGCCTCGGTTGCGTTGTGGGCCTGGGGGCGTGGCAGGGTCACGCTCGCGGGGGTCATGTTTGGGGTGGCCATCTCGGCACGTACCTACCCTCTCGTCCTGCTTGTCGCCATCGGCCTGCTGGCCGTCCGCTGTGGGAAGCTTCCGGCCTGGCGACGGCTGACCGCCACGGCGCTGGCCACCTGGTTCGCGGTGAGCCTGCCCTGGCTGGTGATGAACGCCGGAGGCTTGCTCTCGGTCTATCGCGACTGGTGGCAGGCCGGGGCCAGCTACGGCTCGGCGTGGGTTGTCCCGTCGCTTTTGGGCCAGAGTCTCGGTGGGGGGGTGGTGACCTGGCTCCCCGTCGTGGGCTGGCTGGTTGCCCTGGCCGTGGGTGCGCTTTTTGCGCTCAGCCTGGACCGGCGGCCCACTGTCGCCGAGATCTCGCTGGTGATGCTGGTGATCGTCCTTGTGACGGGGAAGGCCGTCCCCGTCCAGGCCGGGCTCTGGCTCCTTCCGCTGATCGCGCTCGTCGGGATGCAATGGCGCGACCATCTGATCTGGGCCGGCTTCGAGGCGACCTACTTCGTGGCCGTCTGGCTCTACATCGCCGGCCTCAGCAAGCCCGAACGGGGCCTGCCGGTGCGCTGGTACTCCGCGCTGCTCCTGTTACGCCTCGCGGCCATGCTGTTCCTGGTCGTGCAGGTATGGCGAGTTGCCGGGTCGCGTCCGCCGGCTGGCGATGACGAGCCGCCCACGGAGGGCAACGCGGTTGATGAGGCTGAGCTGGTGGGTGAGAACGCGCCGGTTGAAGAGGCCGAGCCTTGGGAAGAGATCGACCCGCTGGCAGGGCCCATGACGGGTGCGCCGGACGCTGTGCTGGTCCGCTTCGGCTGAGACGATTTCAGGCACGAGGGCAGTTGCCGGTACCCTCGTGGGGTTCGCCTCGGCACGCTCCTCGTCGTTGGCTTCCGGCCCTTGTCGGTGGCCCCTGACATGGTGTTTCGAGGTGGGACGCTGCAACCCTCCTGTCACGGATGGACCGTGACCGCTCTAGACCGAAGGAGGTGGGTTATCAGCATGCGTCAGTACGAACTCATGATCATCCTCGACCCCGATCTCGAGGAACGC